>CAZINO010000014.1:0-1877 GCA_964540625.1 uncultured Lishizhenia sp.
AATAAAAAGAAATCGTCAGCCGGACTAATGGTAAGGTCCAAAGCACTTTGGTCTATGCTTTGCATGCTTTGAGGCGTTTTCTTTTTGTCTACTTGCGCTTGTTTGCAGCTTGTGAGTACTGCGCTGGCTAAAACAAAGAGGTATGCTATTTTTTTCATTTGAAATCGTGTTTTTATACGCGGATCATGTGTATGTGTGGAATACCATCTTCAAGATAGGTGTCTCCGACGGGTGCAAAGTTGTGTTTTTTATAGAACTCTTGCAAATGTGCTTGAGCAGAGAGAACAACCGGTTGTGCGCCAAATTGACGCTCAATTTGAGTTATACAATACGCCATAAGCTGATGACCTATTTGTTTATTGCGATAAGCTTGTGCAACAATGACACGGCCTATTGAAATTTCTGGATAGCCCACGCCGCTCGGTACAATGCGTGCACAAGCCACCAGCCGGTCGAGATGTGCTGCAAAAACATGATAAGAAGCTTGGTCTTTGTTGTCGAGGTCTTGGTAAACACAATTTTGCTCGACAACAAAAACTTCGCTGCGCAATTGCAAATAGGCGTATAGCTCGAAAGGATTTAATTCAGCAAATGTGCGCGTAGAGAATTGAAGTTCCATGGCTACTTAGTGAACTTTATACAATAACGCCGATTCAATAAGTTGCCCAGGCGACACCATTGGTTCGTCGTATGGAATTTGGGCGCCGTAGCGCTGTTGCATGAGCTTCCGAACTTGTGGGCTCTCTAGGTTGAAATCTCTTAAGGCTTTAGGGCGGCACAATTCAATTCCGATGGTGCGATAGGCTTTAAAGGCTAGCTCTGAACAGTACATTTCTTTGTCAGACCAATTGAACCCGGTGTCATAGTGTTTGTTTAATTGGGCCTTCAGGTAAGCCTTCATTTGTTCTAATTGAGCAGGGCTTAAATTGGTGTTTTTCAAACGGTAAACTGCATAATTTTGATTTTCTCCACTTTTAATCCAGTCTGCTAGAGAGCGCACCCCAACAGGTTCAAGTGCTTCAAAAACATAGGGATTTCCATCCATATAAAAAATGATCCCGCAATGCGAATAATAGGATTGAGTGGCCAATTGTACAGCTGTACTTTGCGTTGAGGCACTATGCTGAAAAATAAGGTCTCCGTCTTTGTATTGTTGACTCGAAACAATAAATGAAAGCACCAGAAAAAGACATATAAACAAAATCCGCATAAAAAGAATTTTAATAAGAACCGTGATACCTTCTCAAAAACCATTCCGTCACTAAAAGACCAACAAGAATAAGCAGCAAGCTGAGTAAATCGAGTAGGGGGTCAAACTGATGGGTCTCGGTACGCAATGCGACCAACTCTTTTTGCCGTTGAATGCGCTGAAGCAATTTATCATAGGCACGTAAAGGATATACTTTTCCATTACTTTGGGTGGCAAGTTGATACAATGTGGTATGTCTGGCTGCTGATTCGAGTTGTTCTAATTGGATATCCTCGACAACAAAAGCCCCGGATTTTACATATTTTTTTTGATTGTGTGAAGTGTATGCGCGCCAGTAATATCGCCCAGCCTTTAGTTGTCCAAGTTGCTGTTGGTAATAGGATCCTTTTGTTGAGAAGGTCCCCTTACGTACTTTGTTTTTGGCGTCTTTGAGCTCCCAATAGACAAGCGGACTGGTTATCGGTTGTAAGGCCTCGTTGTAAAATGAGGCATTGAGTACACAACGCTCATAAGTGCTGCGTTTTTTGGGTGCCTGTACCCGTAAACCGCTCCCTTCTTTTTTCACCATCAAATAACTGGCGATTTCTGAAGCAAACTGATCAAATGCATCGTGGCTTTGTTTTTTGAGATGTGCAATGAGTCGCCAGCGCCAAATTCCTTCGCCAAT
>CAZINO010000014.1:1977-22517 GCA_964540625.1 uncultured Lishizhenia sp.
GGCTTTGTTTTTTGAGATGTGCAATGAGTCGCCAGCGCCAAATTCCTTCGCCAATGAGGTATGCTTCTCGTTGCTGGTTTTGCTGGTAAAAACCAACTAGCGGTTGTTCCTTTTGTATCGTTCCAACCCTTTGTTTCAATAAAACTTGTGTTCCTGATTTTGCCTTTGTTTCTCCGAATTTCTTTGTTAAAGGCGCAAAAGATGGGAGCAATTCAAGCCATTCTGTATTCGGCTCATACATAGAAAAGCCGGTATTGAAACTGGCTTGAATTTCTTCTTGTTGCTGCCTGAGGTCGAGTTGCAGTCCTTTGGCTAGTTTAGCGGCAATTTGTTGTTCGGTTTGGGTGCCAAAGATGTACCAAACAGGTATTGCATATTTCTGAATAGCTGCGTAGAAGTCATTGTTGAACATTTTTCCGGGGTCGTGCCAAACGACAAGGTCGTAATCTGCTAACTTGGCAATGTCTAATTGACCCGCGTGCTTGACTACAACTTCATTGAGTTGATTGCCGCTCAAGGCTTGTTGTAAGGCAGAAATGTCGGGGTGTGGGGCGTAGCTGTACAATAAAACTTTACTTCGGCTATCAAGGACTTCGATGTAAACTGTTCTTTGGTTATTTTGAATTGAAAATTCTCCTTTTAAGGGCAAAATCCGAATTTGGTATTCGTGTATGCCTGGCCGAAGCGCTTTGTGCTCGAATGTGATTGTATTTCGACTGCTTCTTGAATTTGGTATTTGCAGCGTTTTGCTGCTCATTTTTTTACCGTCTTCGTAAAGCGCTGCCGTGATGGTTTTGCCCGAAAATCGCTGTGCTTCGATGTCTATTTCGATTGGGAAGGTATTGTTGAGGAAAGTGAGGTCGTTGTAGGCTACGTTACTTAAAATAAGGTCTTTTTTAAGCGTGGTGTCACCTACAGAAAGACCGTAGATGCTGCAGAGTGGCAGGTGTTCAGCTGCGTACATTGGATGCTGCCCGGTGTTGTAATTGCCATCAGAAATGAGAATGATCGCGCCAAGATTGGCATTTAGGTATTGATCGGCAGCCGCATCAAAAGCTACTTGCATATTGGTTTGTTGAGCGCTGAATCCTTTTTTAGGGAAATGAAGTTGTTGGCCAAAATGCCATGTTTCTAGTTGACAGTCTTGACCAAGGGTAGCTTCTAAATCTTTTTGATATGCAGTCAAAGTACGCTCCAGTTGAGGGCTTTCTTTGTAGTTTTTCATTGACGCAGAACGGTCAATGAGCGTAAGGATAATTGGTTTTTCTGTTTCAAAATGCGTACGCTCTAAAAGGATGCCTAATAGCAATATTGAAATTAAACTAATGCTTAATGTTCTCAATGTTATTAAGCTGTATTTCAAATTTTTAGACTTGCTTTTAATCCAGTTTTCTTGTTTGTAAAAAAACCAACTAAGCACCGCAGCACCAACCAAAATAGGGAGAATCCACCAGAGCGAAACAGAAGATAGCAAATGCATAGCCCAAAAGTACATACATTTTTACGTAAATTCGTGGCCAAAATACAATCAACATGTCAAAAACCGTTTATATCGTTTCAGCTGTTCGTACGCCAATGGGTTCTTTTATGGGCGCATTTGCAGGTGTTTCTGCTACAGAATTAGGTGCAACTGCCATTCGTGGTGCATTGCAAAAAGTAAATGTAGACCCTTCCATTATTGATGAAGTGTTTATGGGTAATGTCCTGCAGGCAGGGGTTGGCCAAGCGCCAGCACGTCAGGCTGCTTTGGGCGCAGGCCTAGGTAAAAACGTACCTTGCACCACAATTAATAAAGTTTGTGCTTCTGGAATGAAAGCCATTATGCTCGGTGCGCAAAGCATCCTGGCTGGTGATAACCATGTGGTCATAGCAGGTGGCATGGAAAACATGTCTCAAACACCGCATTATCTGGATGGTCGTAATGCCACTAAATTTGGCAATATTTCCATGCTCGATGGCATCACCAAAGACGGTTTACTCGATGTGTACAACAAAGTACCTATGGGTAATTGCGCTGAATTATGTGCCACTAAATACGAAATTACAAGAGAGCAACAAGATGAATTCGCCGTCACCTCTTACCAGCGTGCAGCAGCTGCATGGCAAGCGGGTCGATTTGCGGACGAAGTTGTTGCCGTTGCTGTTCCACAACGCAAAGGTGAGCCAATTATGGTAAGCGAAGACGAAGAGTACAAAAATGTGTTTTTGGATAAAATCCCGTCTTTGCGCCCGGCTTTTGACAAAGAAGGTACCATTACAGCTGCCAATGCCTCTACGCTCAACGATGGCGCATCTGCGCTCATTCTAGCTTCTGAAGAAGCTGTTCAAAAATATGGGCTTCAGCCAATTGCGAAAATTGTTTCCTACGCCGATGCAGCACAAGAACCAGAATGGTTTACAACGGCCCCTTCGTTGGCCATTCCGAAAGCGCTCGAGAAAGCAGGGCTCACAACAGCAGATATTGACTTCTGGGAACTCAATCAAGCCTTTTCTGTTGTTGGATTGGCAAACATGAAAATCCTCGGTTTGGATCCAGCAAAAGTAGACGTCAACGGCGGTGCAGTTGCATTAGGACACCCACTGGGTAATTCTGGTTCCAGAGTGATTGTAACGCTTTTGAATGTGCTCAAACAAAATGGTGCCAAACGCGGCGCAGCAGGAATCTGCAATGGTGGAGGCGGCGCTTCAGCCATGGTTGTGGAGTTGGTATAGTTTTTATTACTTTATATTTTCGAACACCAAACCTTTTACAGGGTTTGGTGTTTTTCTTTTATGTATCAGCTCAAAAGAACACAGTTTATCCCGACCGACTTACAGACTTGTTGGGACTACTTTTCATCACCGATGAACCTCAAAGAAATAACACCTCCCTCCATGGGCTTTATTGTCAAATCTGAGGTGCCTCAAAAAATGTACGAAGGACTCATGATTGCATATACGGTCAAGCCGTTGGCGGGCATTCCTATGAACTGGGTAACAGAAATCAAAACGGTCAAAGACTTGGCTTTTTTTGTCGATGAACAAAGGGTAGGACCTTACAAAGTTTGGCACCACGAACACCATTTTAAAGCCGTCGATGGCGGTGTAGAAATGACGGATATCGTCACTTATGTATTGCCTTTTGGTCTGTTAGGTCGTTTGGCGCATCCATGGCTTGTGCGTCCTAAATTAGAACAGATTTTTGCATATCGCTTCGAGAAGGTAGCCCAACTTTTTAAATAAAGTTCATTTTGGATTGAACTGAATTACTTTTAACTTTCCAAAATGGAACAAAGTCCAATCATTGAAGTAAAAGGTCTCCAAAAATTTTTTGGAACTTTTGAGGCCGTTAAAGACGTCAACTTTACAGTTCATAAAGGAGATGTTTTTGGTTTTTTAGGCCCAAACGGAGCCGGTAAAAGCACCACCATGCGGTGCATGCTTTCTTTGATCAAGCCCAACGCAGGTCAAATCCGACTCTTTGGTAAAGATTTGCAAACAGAGCGCGATACCATTTTAGCGCGGGTGGGTAGTATTGTCGAAAAACCAGATTTTTATAAATATTTATCGGCCCAAAAAAACCTTGAAATCTTTGCCCGTATATCGGGTGCTAGTGTTGACAAACAAGCTATCTTATCTACGCTCGATTTTGTAGGTCTATCGGGCCGAGAAAAAGACAAAGTTGGTGGCTTCTCTCATGGCATGCGCCAACGACTCGGTATTGCCCAAACGCTTTTGCATCAGCCCGATTTAATTGTTTTGGACGAACCCACCACCGGACTAGACCCGCAAGGCATCATCGAAGTAAGAGACCTGATTTTGCGCCTCAAAAACGAGCAACAAAAAACGGTTATCCTTTCTTCCCATCAGTTGGCAGAAATTGAACTCGTTGCCAACCGTATGGTGATCATCAACCGAGGGCAAACGGTCATTGAAGGGACGGTTGCAGATTTAATGAATGCGCAGCAAACCCTGCTAAATATTGAGTTTGCGCAGGAATCTAGCGCTGCAGCTGCGCAGCAGATTGCACAATTGTTTCCGGGTCTAGACATACAGGTGGTGTCGCCCAAAACACTTCAGTTGCAATTAGAAAAAAAACAAATCGCCACCCTAAACAGCCATTTGGTCAATGCCGGATTCGGTATAGTTGCCCTTGAACCCAAACGCAAACTCGAAGATTTTTTCATTCAAATGACGCAATCCTAATGCTCTGGAAAAACACCTACAACGAATTCATTAAAATTCTGGCCAAGCCGCGCAGTTATATTGGGCTTGCGGCCCTTACTTTGCTGATTGTCATTATTTTATTTGCCATGAAAGCCGACGGTAAAATGTACATTTCCTTCGTGACCGCCTCCTTTGAACAAACCTTGTCTTTTAATGGAAATGTACTCAATGGCAACCTCATAGCATTTATCGTTTTACAAATGCTCATTGTGCACATTCCGCTATTGGTTGCATTGGTTACCGGCGATTTACTCTCCGGAGAAGCCGCTATGGGTACACTGCGCATGTTGCTCACCAAACCAATTAGCCGAACCCAGGTAGTGCTTTCAAAATTGATTGCAGCAGCAGTTTATACGTTTATTTTAGTTCTTTGGATGGGCTTTTTGGCACTTTTCGTTGGACGATGGGTTTTTGGCACAGGGGACCTCATCGTTTTGAATTCGGATGGTCTTGTCATTTTAAATTACACTGATGTTTTATGGCGCTACGGATTGGCATTTTTGGTTGCTTACCTGGCTTTAATGACTATTTCGACACTCTCACTCGCATTTTCTGCTTTTGCCGATAACTCTATAGGTCCCATTGTATCGACAATGGCAGTTATTATCCTTTTTACCATAATTGGTTCGCTAGACGTCAGTGTTTTTGATGCCGTAAAACCATGGTTATTCACCACCCATATGGCCTCTTGGCGTTCTTTTTTCAATGATCCGGTTCCATGGTCTGCCATTATTGAATCTATTTGGATTCTAATTGCGCACAATGTTGTTTTTGTTGCAGTGGCGCTTTTCAAATTTAACCGCAAAGACATCACCTCATGAAGCTTCTTTTCTTTTTAACCACACTGTTTATTTTTCAAATGGCATCCGCTCAAGATGCCAATGAACTTGTGAAAGCGGTTCGCCTCAAACTAGAAAAAGTACAAGACTATAGCGCTGACATCCACATTAAAGCGCAGGTCCCAATGATTAAAATTGATGAAGTGGATGCGAAAATTTATTATAAGCAACCCAATCTCATGAAGGTTGAATCGAAAGGTATAGCTATTCTTCCTAAACAAGGTATGGGCGAACTCAACGCTTTTTTAACTAATGAAAAAGCATATACCTGTGCTTTGAATGGCACAAAAATGATTGGAGATGTTAAAACAACGGTCGTATCTGTTTTGCCTCTGACTGAAAACACAGATGTTATTTTGGTGAAATTATGGATCGATACCCAGCGCGACTTAATCCTGAAGTCGCAAATCACAAGTAAGAGCAATGGAACACTCGATGTCGACTATTTCTACGGAGATCAGGCCAAATATGGTTTGCCGTACAAAATGGTATTTACCATCGATGTGAAAAAATTTAAACTACCCAAAAGTGTGGCTGCCGACTTGCATCAGAATAAGAAGAAAACCAGCGCCAAGGAAGGGCCTCAGACCGGAACAATTGTCATGCAAATGCGCAATTACAAAGTGAACCAGGGTATTCCCAATTCGAAATTCAAAAGCAACTAGTAAATCACTTCGATAAGGGTGGTGTCAAAGGCGGTCGTGTTGGTTGCCTTGAGGCCGCTGTTATTGGTATTCATTTCCCAATAGTAAATCGAGTAGGTGGTATTGCCGTTGTTGACACAATAGAAAGTAGTATCGAGTGCGCCATAAAAGTTTTGTGTCGTGGTAGGGCAGCAAGTTAGGCAGGCTGCCAAGCCTTCTTGCTTGATGTATCTGAAGTGATCTAAAGGAAGTGGGTTGTTATTCTTGAAATGAATTTTTGCCCAAGCCATGGCTTTGGTTCCGAGATCACAAAGGTTGTCTTTTTCTATGCTGAGCTCCGAGTAATACAAGTTTTTCTCTATCGGAAAGTACAACGGTTTGTTAACGCGCAAGATGTAGCGCTCCATTTTTTCTCTGGGCACACTAAATTCATAATTGCCATTTGCGGTTAAGGTTAAGCTCTCGACAAACAGCTCGTCAGAAGTGCCAATTGGCACTTTGTAGATGGAAATAACGGCGCCTTCCAATCCGGTCTGAAAAGTTTGGTCGCTAATGTTGCCTTTGATCACAAAAGTGCCAGTGCCTTTTTCGCAAGAGAAAAGCAAGACAACGATGAAAAATAGGGTAATCAGGCGTTCCATTTGTTCAGTAATTCTATTTTTTCAGCGGGAATAAAAAGGTAGTCACCACCAAAATGTGTTGATTTTTCGGCCTTACAGATCAGTCCGTCTAGTCCGCAGCGAACGTAGTTGAGTTGCTCAAAAAAATCAAATAGAACAGCATTGTTTTTAGGGTCAATTTCCAGTTGAACGATTGGTCTTTTGGTCGTCAACACGTCTTTTAAGCGTTCGAAAACTTCCCATTCATGCCCTTCGATGTCACATTTGATGTAATCGATGCGCTCAAATGTATGAAAGAAGTCAGCGGTATTGACCATTTGAACCTCTTGCGTTTTTTCAGTAGTACTTTTTTCCTCAGGGCGCATGATGTGGGGTAAACCTGTGCGTATCATGCCGTTGGTTTGTGGCAACACCATCGTAATACTTCCCGACTGTGCACCAAGTGCTACATTATGGAGTTCTACATTTTCTTTGTGACCAATAAAATGATTGAGTACGGCATGAAACTGAGGAAGTGGTTCTATGGCAATTACTTTTCCTTTGTGGGCCAAGCGAGAAAAATTTTTGGCAAAATAGCCCAAATTGGCACCAATATCGATGACCACAAATTGCGGTTCAATAATGCGTTTGACGAAATAATGAAATTTGAATGCTTCTTTGTGCTTGAGCAAGCCAAGGTCGTAAAGCAAGTAAAAGAGCCGATGTAAGGTAGTTAGGTATGCCTTTTCAGGTAAAATAAGATAGAGTAATTTCTTCATTCGGTTTCTTTGACTCAAAAGTACAATTATTTCTATTTTTAACACATGAAATTCACGCTGCTCCTCGCATTCGTTTTTTGTGCCTACATAAAGATGGAGGCCCAATTGCAATTAGATCAAATTATGAAAGGTCCGGGTTTTGTTGGCGCCTGGCCTGAAGCGCCCGAGTGGTCCGTAGACGGAAGTACCATTTATTATTGGAAAAAATTCCCTGACTCTTTGCAAAGAACTTATTACAGCTATCATGTTGGGCAGAAAAAAACATTGATTATGACCAAGCAAGAATGGCAAAATCGTTGGGTTTGGTCCTCAACAGCTGGCCAATTGAATTACTTGCGTATTCAAGATGATAAACTCGAACTCAGAGATCCCAAGACACAACATGTCAAAACGTATCCTTTGTTATCGAATGCATTTTGGAACTTACAGCTTTTAAACGATCCTCAAAAAGTAATTTTTCAAGAAGGGCAAAGCTTATGGCAGTATGATATGCAAAACGGACTGGCCAAACAATTGATCTCGTATCAAAAATCAAAAGCCCAGGTACCTGCCTCAGACCATTTGTCTGAAGCCGAACGCGCATTTTTTGAAAGCATCCGAAAGCAAGAACTACAAAGTGTCAAATTTGATATTCCGAAGGTAAAAGCGCTCGGATTTGAACCCGGCGCTGCCCTACAAATGGATCCTACAGCACGCTTTGTTTTGCTCAAAGATGAAAAACAGCCCGATGAAACAGCCACAGAAGTCCCACATTTTATTTCGGCCGATGGGCATGTGTACAATGAAAAGTCACGATCAAAAGTCCAGAACGAAGAACCTACTCAGTACTTGTATTTACATGATTTGCAATCCGACTCATTGGTCAAAATCGACTTTACTGGTCTAAGTCAAATAAATACCGAAGACCGTGCATTGATCATACACCCTGCTATTTTTGCCCAAACCAAGCCTTTGGCTTTATTCGATGTTCGCAGCGCCGACAACAAAGACCGCTGGATTGTTTGCTTGGATCTCCAAACACGCGCTATTCGCGAGCTCGAGCACCAACATGACAGCGCCTGGATTGGTGGCCCAGGTATTTCTTCATGGAATTTTGAAACAGGGACTTTGGGCTGGTTGGTGGATGCGCAAACGATTTACTACCAATCAGAAGAAACAGGTTTTTCTCACTTGTATACCTTTGATCTAGAAGCCAAAATTAAGTTTGCGCTCACGAGCGGTAGCTTTGAAGTACATCAGGTAGTCTTGTCCCAGGATAAAAACACTTTCTTTTTGACTTGCAATAAAAATCATCCGGGTGTTCGCGATTTTTGGCGTCTCGATTTAAAAACCGGCCAACTCTTACCTATTTTAAATAAAGAAGGTGCCTATGAAGTACAGCTTGCTCCCAATGAAAAACAATTGGTATATCGTTTCAGCACCAGTACGCAACCCTGGGAAATTTATACGTGCTCGGTAAAAAATCCAAAAGATCAAATTCAAATTACCGCGTCAACTACGGCGGCTTTTCAATCCTTTTCATGGCAAAAACCGGAGGTGCTTTCTTTTAGCGCATCCGATGGCGTATCGGTCTATGCTCGCTTATATAAACCGCTAGCGGAACAAAATAATGGTGCGGCAGTTTTATTTGTGCACGGCGCGGGTTATTTACAAAATGCACATTATTACTGGAGTCATTACCACAGAGAATTCATGTTTCATCAAATGCTTGTAGCGCAAGGTTATACAGTGCTAGACGTCGATTACCGCGCCAGTGAAGGCTACGGTCGCAATTACCGCACTGCAATATACCGTCATATGGGTGGCCGCGATTTACAAGACTTCGTGGACGCCAAACAATTTTTAGTGGCCAATTATGGCATCGATTCAAATAGAGTAGGGATTTATGGCGGTTCATACGGCGGTTTTATTACGCTGATGGCTTTATTTACCGAACCAGGTACTTTTGCCTGTGGGGCCGCCCTGCGTTCGGTGACAGATTGGGCACACTACAACCATGAGTATACCACAAATATCCTCAATACGCCCGCTGCTGATCCCGAGGCTTATCGTCGAAGCTCGCCCATTTATTTTGCCGAAGGCTTACAAGATCCCCTGCTCATATTGCATGGCATGATTGACGACAACGTACAGTTTCAGGATGTTGTAAGACTCAATCAGCGTTTGATCGAATTGGGTAAAAAAGATTGGTGGATGGCGCTATATCCGGTAGAAAGACACGCATTTGAATACAGTAGTTCTTGGACTGATGAATACCGACGGATTTACGAGTTATTCGAAACGTATTTAAAGTAAGTTAACACAGTTAAATGATAAAGTTCTATATGAATTTGAGAACAGAATTTCTTTACGACAAACAACAAATGTTAGCGCAGCTCGACGTGCTGCAAGTGCTTTATCCGAGCTTGACTATGGCGCAATATGCAACAGAGCTTGACCTGATGTTGCCGCTTAACTATAGCCAACTTGCCGTTTTTGATCAGGACGAATGCGTTGCTATTTGCGGTATCTGGATTGGCAACAAATTATGGGTGGGTAAATACCTCGAACTCGATAATATTGTTGTCAAAGAAGCTTATCGAAGTAGGGGAGTTGGCGATTTGATTTTTAAAACCTTGGAGCAAAAAGCACATCAGGAAAACTGCAACATGCTTTCATTAGACTCATACACGAGTAATTTCAAGGCCCATAAATTCTTTTACAACCAAGGGTACAGCCCCAAAGGATTTCATTTCATAAAGTTGTTGAACGAAAAAGCGGTGCGCTAATTAGTGTCCTTTTGCTGCTAAATAACGCTCTGCATCTAGAGCGGCCATACAACCTGTGCCCGCTGCGGTTATTGCTTGGCGGTACGTTTTGTCGGCGGCATCACCGGCAACAAATACACCTGCTACATTGGTTTTACTGCTTCCTGGTTGTGCATACTGAATATAGCCTGTTTCGTCGAGGTCGATGTAATCCTTGAAAACTTCAGTGTTGGGTTGATGACCAATGGCTACAAAAAAGCCAGTACAAGGAATTTCAGATTCTTGGTTTGAACTGCGGTCTACCACACGCACACCCGTTACAAGTTGGCCATCGCCGAGTACTTCAAGAGTTTCTGTATTGAAACGGATGTCGATGTTTGGGGTGTTTTTAACGCGGTCAGCCATGATTTTAGAAGCGCGGAATTCGTCGCGACGTACGAGCATGGTTACTTTGGTACATAATTTCGATAGGTAATGAGCTTCTTCACATGCCGAGTCTCCGGCACCGACAATCACCACTTCTTGGTTACGGTAAAAGAAACCGTCACAAACAGCACAAGCCGAAACACCACCACCCATTTTGAGATAATGTTGTTCGCTGTCTAGGCCGAGGTACTTGGCCGATGCACCCGTTGAAATGATGACGGTATCTGTATGTATTTCATGACCGTCTTCGGTCCAACATTTGTGAATAGGACCGCTGAAGTCCACGCGGGTAATAAAGCCAGTGCGTACGTCGGTTTCAAATCTTTTGGCTTGAGCCTCTAGTTGGAGCATCATTTCAGGACCTGTAATGCCATCTGGGTAGCCTGGGAAGTTCTCGACTTCATTGGTGGTTGTCAATTGACCGCCTGGCTGAAGGCCTTGATACATGACCGGTTTCATGTCGGCTCTAGCAGCGTAAATGGCAGCAGTGTATCCGGCTGGTCCGGATCCGATAATAAGACAAGAGATGCGTTCGATTTGACTCATTTAAATTGGTTTTGGGCAAAATTAATGCTTTGAAGCATATCCCAATGTAACTTACTGTACATTGTTTTGAACGTTTTCTTCACAAAGTAACTTTTCAACAAGTTTTTTTGACAAGGAAAATAAAACGTAAATTCGTTTACATAAATTTATTAAACTCATGACAAAAAACATCTTTTTACTCTCCTTTGTCGGGCTTTCTATGTTTGCAATGGCTCAAAATGCCGAAACAGAAGCTCCTGAAAACCTCAATTGGTACCTCAAAGACCCTAAAAAAGACGGCGTTTATGGCACCGGAGCCACTAAAGCCTACGAAATGCTCACCGCTGCTGGTAAAAAATCAACGACGATCATCGTAGCAGTTATTGACTCTGGCGTAGAAACAGATCATCCAGACCTCAAAGACGTTATTTGGGTCAACGAAGATGAAATCCCAAACAATGGTATCGATGACGACCAAAATGGCTATATAGATGATATCCACGGTTGGTCTTTTTTAGGTGGTGCCACCGAAGACATCGATAAAGAAGCCATGGAACTTGCCCGAATGTACCGCATCGAAAGCGCATACTTTCAAGGTAAAAAAGCACAAGATATCCCAAGCAACGAGTTGGCGCGCTTTGCCACCTATGAAAAAATCAAGATCGCTTTTGAGAAAGAAATGACAGAAAAGCAGCAGTCGTTAACCAATATCAAAGCGCTTTCTGATTATATGGGCCGCGTAGAAGCACAAACAGGTTCAACTTTCTCTAAAGAAACAAACAACGCATATGTGCCAGCCAGTGAAACGGACACCAAAATTCAAAAGCGCATGAATGCCATTCTATTGTTGTTGCCTGCCGAACAATTAAACATAGAAATTGAGAGTGCACTAGCGTCAGTTGAGAGCGGTCTTCGAATGGCAACGCAAAATGCAGACTCGATTCGTACGGCCATTGTTGGCGATAACCCAAATGACCTTTCTAGTAAAATCTACGGCTGCAACCGTTATGAAGGTCCAGATGCTTTTCATGGCACACACGTTTCTGGCATCATTGCCGCTACACGTGGCAATGGAATGGGCATCGATGGCGTTGCTGACAACGTACGCATTATGGTTGTCAGAGCAGTTCCAGATGGCGACGAGCGCGACAAAGATGTTGCCAATGCCATCATCTATGCTGTAGATAATGGTGCTAAAGTCATCAATATGTCTTTTGGTAAATATTGGACGCCTAATAAAGAATACGTCGACGCAGCAATAGAATACGCGCGCAGCAAAGACGTACTTTTGGTACATGCTGCAGGCAATGACGCCAAAGACAAAGATGTCGAGGACTCTTACCCTACACGCAGACTCAATAACAAAACAAATGCACCAAACTGGATTGAAGTAGGTGCCAGCAGCAGTGCAAAAAGCGGAAAAAAAATCATTGCTAATTTTTCCAATTACGGAGCAACAACCGTTGACTTCTTTGCACCTGGTGTAGACATCTATTCAACGGTTCCGGACTATAACTACGAAAACGCAAGTGGAACGTCAATGGCTTGTCCTGCAACAGCAGGTGTAGCCGCTTTAATCAGAAGTTACTTTCCGGAACTTAGCGCAGCTGAAGTCCGCGAAGTCCTGATGGCCACCACTGCTACTTACAAGAAAACAGTAGTTGCGCCAAATGGTGAGAAAGCCAAAATGAAAGACCTTTGCATCACCGGAGGTTTTGTCAATGCAGCAAACGCCGTAGCGTATCTGTTGGATAAAAAATAAAGGACGCTTTGCCCCAATTTAGAAAGCCACATGGATTCATGTGGCTTTCTTTTTATCTTTGTAAAAACAATTCTGCATGACATTTAATCCTTGGCTAGTTGCCATTTTTGCGCTCGTTATTTTCACCATGCTCCTCATTGATTTAGGTGTTGTCAACAAAAAAGCACATCAAATCACAAACAAAGAAGCGTTGCGCTGGACACTCGTCTGGATTGGCCTTTCTATGGGTTTTAGTGCTTTGGTTTGGTGGCAAATGGGTTTTGCTAAATTCGCTGAATACCAATCGGCTTATTGGATCGAAGAAGCACTTTCTGTAGACAACATGTTTGTCTTCATTTTAGTTTTTAAGTTTTTTAAACTAGAAGGCCTGCTTCAACACCGCGTACTTTTTTGGGGCATCATTGGTGCGCTTGTATTTAGAGGTATTTTCATTTTCTCGGGTATCGGCCTCATTAAACTTACTTACCTTCCCGAATTTGAACTCTTTGGTTATCATTTTAGCTTAGATCAAGGCGCGCATGCAAAGCCAGGATTTTTCTTTAGACCCAATCTTATTCTGACCTTATTTGGCGCATTTTTGGTCTATGCCGGAATCAAGTCATTAGCTGATTCCGATGACGACGAACAAAAGGACTTCAATAAAAGTTTGGGCGCTCGCTTATTAAGGAAAATTTTTCCGGTCACTAAAAATTACCACGACGACGCTTTTTTTATCAAAAGAGGACGCAAGCGTTTTGCTACAAAACTATTTTTAGTGCTGATGGTCATTGAAACCACTGACCTTATCTTTGCTATTGATTCCATTCCAGCCATCTTTGCCATTGCACCCAACGACCCACTTATTCTTTATACTTCGAATATTTTTGCAGTACTTGGCCTCAGATCCATGTATTTCTTATTGGCAAACTCGATCCATATGTTTTCCAAACTTAAATACGGCTTGGCTTTCATTCTCAGCTTTATAGGTCTGAAGATGTTGTTAGCCCCTTTTGTTCATATAGAGGCAGTCGTTTCCTTATCAATCGTAGTAGGCGCTTTAGCACTCTCTGTGTTGGCCTCTCTTATTTGGAAAGAAACGGAAATACAATCAAACTAATTGAGCTAAACTATAAACGACGCGCCTTCTTCGCTCTGGCTTACACCACTGCGCAGTCTTGCAAAAAGTTCGCGCCCGAATTTAAACTGACTATTGTCTTTTTGTATTTGTGGGCGGGTTATTATACTGGCTTCGTTTAAAACCTCTATGACACCGTTTTCACTGTCCAAACGAATGAGGTCACCGGTTTGAATTTTAGAAATTAATCCACCATCGTGTGCCTCTGGTGTAAGGTGAATTGCGGCCGGAACTTTTCCCGATGCACCAGACATGCGCCCATCGGTTACGAGCCCGACCTGAAAGCCCTTTTTCTGAAGAACGGTCAGGGTTGGTGTTAGGCTATGAAGTTCAGGCATACCGTTGAATTTTGGGCCTTGAAACGGCACAACCGCAATAAAATCTTTGTTGAGTTCACCGCGCTTAAAGGCAGCAATGAGGTCGGCTTGTTCGTAAAAAACAATGGCAGGTGCCTCCACAATGCGGTGTTCAGGTGCAACTGCTGCCGTTTTAATGACTGCTCTACCGAGGTTACCTTTGAGTAATTTAATGCCGCCGTCGGTGGTAAAAGGTTCATTGGCAGCTCTAATAATAGAAGTATTTAATGATGCCGTTGCGCCTTCTTCCCAAATCAGTTCACCATCTTTAATTTTTGGTTCTTTGGTATATTGACGAAGGCCTTTACCAATGATGGTTTGAACATCTTCGTGCAAGAGTTGATTGTCAAGTAGTGTTCGGATCACGAAGCCCATTCCTCCGGCAGCATGGAAATGATTGACGTCGGCAGCGCCGTTTGGATACATGCGTGTAATCAATGGAACTACCGCCGATAAATCCGACATGTCGTCCCAGTTAATAATGATACCGGCAGCTCTGGCTATGGCAATGAGGTGGATGGTATGGTTCGTGGATCCGCCAGTGGCAAGTAAGCCAATGATGCCATTCACCACTGTTTTTTCATTGAACAAATTAGCTAAGCTGCGTTCTTTTCCAATTTTCACGTTTTCTACCGCAATTTTAACCGCTTCTTTGTTGAGTAAATCGCGTAACGGTGTATTTGGATTGACGAAACTTGAGCCCGGTAAATGAAGTCCCATGATTTCCATCAGCATTTGATTGCTATTGGCTGTACCGTAAAAAGTGCAGGTTCCGGGCGAATGGTAAGAATCGGATTCCCCCTTTAATAGTTCCTCTCGGCCAATTTTACCTTCAGCATAGGCCTGACGTATAGCCGATTTTTCTTCATTGCTAATGCCACTCGGCATAGGGCCACCGGGCATGAAAACGGCCGGCAGATGACCAAAGCGCAGGGCGCTCATCAATAAACCGGGAACAATTTTGTCACAGATACCTAGGTAAAGCGCTGCATCAAACATGTTGTGTGTGAGTCCGATTGCAGAAGATAGGGCGATGACATCGCGGCTGTAAAGCGAGAGCTCCATTCCGGGTTGTCCTTGTGTAACGCCGTCACACATGGCGGGTACACCGCCGGCAACTTGTGCAACTGCACCAAACGCATTGGCGTATTTTTTGATTGCTTTGGGGTAATCTTCATAAACTTGATGCGCTGAAAGCATGTCGTTATAAGCGGTAATGATGCCTAGATTTGGAACGAAATCTGCCGCAAGTGCCGCTTTATCGTGCTGGTTGCAGGCTGCAAAGCCATGCGCTAAATTTCCGCAATTTAAAGTACTGCGGTGCACACCATCTAAGTAGGCTGCGTCTATTTGGTTGAGGTAATTTTGGCGCGTACTTTTACTTCTTTCTGTAATGCGTTCGGTTATTTCGGCAATTTTAGGATGTATCATGATGCAGAAGTGTAATAAGTTTCAGTAAGCGCGCCTTTAAATGCGGCAATTGGAAAATGCTGTTGTTCGCTGGTTTCGAAAATCAATTTTTTTTGAGCACCGGTTATCATGAGGTATAAATTTTTAGCACGGCGAAGTGCAGGGCCGTTAATGGTGATGCGTTGAGTGGGCTCAGCGGGTGCATTGGTATTTGAAAGCAATTGATCTTCATTGTAATTGGCTCGATCCGATGCGGTGTCATTAGGAAAAATAGAGGCAGTGTGTCCGTCGGGGCCCATTCCGAGCAGCACGACGTCAGGTTCCGTAAAAATACGGTATGTCTGTTCAACTTTTTCTAAATTTTTTTGATAATCTTCGGCTTCTAAAACCATTGGGTATATCGGTGCATTTTGTGCAAAGTTTTGTCCAATGCTTTCTCGAAGTAATTTGAAGTTAGAAAATGGGCTGTTTGCACCGACGAAGCGTTCGTCTACCAAACCAATATGTACTTTAGACCAGTCGAGGGTTTCTTCTGATAACAAGCGGTAAACGCCGCTTGGTGTACTGCCACCAGAGAGCAATAGTGTAGCACTGCCTTTTTGAGCAATGAAACGAGTTAGGTCGGCTGAAATTTGCTGGCATAACGCCTGCTCTAAAGCTATTTTAGAATCGAATTCTATCATTCTCTCCAAGTTTTTGTAATCCAAGACTCACCTTCATCCAAGATGTCGTCGCCCGGGCCCCAAGTACCCGCTTCATAGAGTACATTTGGCATGTTTGCCGCTTTCCAACTTGTGGTAATGGATTCTATCCAGGTCCAGGCGGCTTGCAATTCGTCCTGACGCATGAATAGTGTTTGGTTGCCGCGAATGACGTCTACAATAAGGCGCTCATAGGCTTCAGGAAAACGCTCTTTAAAAGAATCTGTGTAGTCGAGTTTGAGTGCAATTGGTTTGTAACGGTAGCCGCCTGGGCCAGGTATTTTGGTCATTTGGATCAGCTCAATGCGTTCCTCAGGTTGCAGGCGAATAATGAGTTTGTTGTTGTTGAGTTTCTCTTTTGAAGGAAAAATGTTGTGCTTGACTTCTCTAAAGTTGATCACGATTTCGGAATAACGCTTGATCATGCGTTTGCCGGTACGCAGCATAAAAGGAACCCCTTTCCAGCGCCAGTTATCCACGTAGGTTTTGATGGCGACAAAAGTCTCGGTTTTGGATTCGTATTTTTCGATATCTTCTAGATAACTATTGACCTGAGCAGATTTAGAGACGCCTCTGGTATATTGGCCTTTTACGGTGTCTTTGAGAACTGATTTTTTATTGAGCGGGCGTAGGGCTTTGAGAACTTTTAGTTTTTCGTTGCGCACTTCGTCGGCTTCTAAGGCAACTGGTGGTTCCATGGCAACCAAACAAAGCAACTGTAATAAGTGATTTTGCACCATATCAAGCAGCGCACCAGATTGATCATAGTATGAGGCGCGTTTTTCAACGCCTAAGCTCTCTGCAACCGTAATTTGAACACTTTCAATATTTTCAGCATTCCAGGCGCGCTCAAAAAGGTTGTTGGCAAAGCGCAAGACCATTAAGTTTTGAACGGTTTCTTTACCAAGGTAGTGGTCTATGCGATAGATTTGGTGTTCGTCAAAAGCCTTGGTGATTGCTGCGTTAATCGCATTGGAAGAGGCCAGAGAGTGACCGAGCGGCTTTTCTAACACGACCTTACTGCTCTGATTCACCAAGCCACAATCTTTTAAGGTTTGGGTGATGGGTCCAAAAGCAGAAGATGGCGTAGAGTAGTAGTAGATGTTCTGACGCTCCGGATATTGATTTAAAAAAGTCTTGAGTTCGTGATAAGCTTCCACACTAGGACTTTCCGCTTTGATAATAACCAGCTTTTGCAAGAATTTCTCGATTTCCTCACGGCTGTATTTGAGGTGGTCGCTTTCTTCTAGAAAAGGAATTAGGCGCTCGTGAAAAGCCTTGGTATCGGGCTCTTTTCGGGTAATTGCAATTACATTGTATGGAATATTGAGCTGACCGTCGAGATCGCGGTGGAAAATTGCGGGTAATATTTTACGGATTGATAAATCGCCGTCGCCACCAAAAACGACAATATTGAATGATTGAAAACGTTCTTGGTTCGTGTTATTTTTTGCTTGGACTTTCATGCCAAAAGTATTTAGTTTGTGTCAAATGTACACTAAGTATGTTGAAAAAGCAATTAAAATAATTAAATTTAGCAACCTATCTTTGTTTATAACGTTTTGTAGCCGATGAGAGTTTATTTGTTTGTAATACTTTTTTTTATTTCCTTATTTTCGAACGGCTTACATGCCCAAACGTATGTGTTTGGCCAACTAACGGGATCACCAAATATGATCACCACCGGTTGGAACCTCAATGGAAATGCCACCATTGGCGATACACCCGGTGATGTCGATAATTTCTTAAATGAATTGGTCCTCACAAACGCATTTAACAACCAATCTGGGGGCATTTTTTACAATACACCCCTCAATCTTTCTATCTGTCAAAAATGGACTGTTGAATTCGACTACAGAATTTGGGGAGGCAATGCTGCTGACGGCTTGGCTTTTTGTTTTTTGAGTGTGCCACCATCGGGTTTTGTCAATGGCGGCGGTATAGGAATTCCGGGTACAGCCAACGGCCTAAAAGTGGTCATTGATACCTACGACAATTGCGGACAGGGTGGAACCAATCCAGAAATTCAAATTTTTAACGGTGTTGGCTACAACGAGTGTTTGCCTGCTACCCCAAAAATTCAAAACGCAGGTGGTTCTTTGAACTATCTTCGGAATGCCAATTACCAACCCGTTAAAATTACATACAACAACGGTGTCATTACTGTTTTTGTAAACAACGTTCAATTGCTTACCGCCAATTTTGGTATTAATTACACTGGATACATGGGCTTCACAGCCAGTACCGGAGGGCTATACGATCAGCACTCCATCCGAAATGTGATTATCTATACAGATCAGGCGCAATCCAATGCAGGCGTTGATGTAACTACCTGTTCAAATACGCCCGTTACCATTGGCGCAGCACCAAATGCAGCCAATATCTATTCTTGGACGCCTTCAAATGGTTTGTCCTCAACGACTGTTGCTAATCCAGTCGTCAATATTCCCAACACCACTGGTGCGCCAATTACCCAGACCTATACGGTCACAACTACTTTGGCGAATGCACCTGGCTTGTGCCCAACCACCGATCAGATTGTAGTAACCATTCAGCCTGAATACAATGTTTCCAATACGATTACCTCTTGTTCGGGTCAATATATTTTCAACGGACAAACCCTGACGCAATCTGGTGTTTACAACGACACCCTCACAACGGTTTTCGGCTGTGATTCCATTGTAGCACTAAATTTAACTATTGGTGCAACACCTGTCGTTAATCCAGGGCAAAACACAACACTTTGCTCCAATGAAACAGGAAGTTTGGGTGCTGCAGCCCAAGTTGGTCTCAATTACAGTTGGTCACCCGCAACGGGCTTAAGTTCGGCAAATAGTGCCAATCCGACCATTCAATTAAGCAATATCAATACAGGCTGGCCTATCGTACAAACGTATACGCTTACTGTTACAGATAACACCAGCCCAATGGGCTGCTCTGCAACTGCACAAGTAGATGTAACGGTATTGCCTGCCTATCAGGTGCTCATTCAAGATACACTTTGTAACGGTGGTCCTTTTGTTTACAACGGCCAGAGCTACACCCAGAGTGGTATATATATTGATTCTGCCCAGACAACATCTGGTTGCGATTCCATTACAACTCTAGAAATAGCTATTTCACAGACGCCCGTATTTGACATATCAGACACCCTCATTTGTATTGGTACTCAAATTAATTTGATACCACAAAGCACCTTTAGCAATATTTCCTATGGTTGGTTGGCTCAAAACACATCCACTCCGGTCATGGCTCCGAGTCTGACGATCACGCCGGCACAAACCATTAACTATATGGTTACCGCAATTGACTCTTTTTTATGTAACTACACCGATAACTTTACAATTACGGTTGCACCGTTGCCAATATTGAGTTTAAGCGCAAACCAAACCACTTTGTGCGCCTACGATACACTTCAGTTGTCGGCAAGCGGCGCCAACGCATATGCCTGGAACGGCCCTGTAGCATTTGCAAATAACAACCCGAATCAAAGTATCATTTCTCCAGTGTCAGGAATTTACGAGGTAGTGGGAACCACATTAAACGGATGTCAAGACAGTATGGAAGTGAATATCACCGTTCATCCAGCACCGCAATTAAGCCTCACGCCTGATCAAGGTATTTGCCCTGGTTTTGCTGCCAATATTGCCGTAAGTGGTGCCACAAACTACCTTTGGGACAACCCTTCGATTACGAATACTGGAGCTGCAGTAACCCCTAGTCAAACCACCACCTACACGGTAATTGGTTCCAATGTGTATAATTGTTTTGATACGGCAAGTACAACCGTAACCGTTTATCCGCAACCAAGTGCAAATTTTTCAGCAAGTCCTTTGATTTTAACCAACGATAATCCGACGGTTTCATTTACCTCGGCTGCGCTCAATGCTGCTACTGCCATTTGGGATTTTGGAGATGGCACTACTTTAGAAAGCAATCAAAATGAATTCGACTACACGTATCCGTTTGTGGAAGATCAAACTTATACTGTTACATTGAATGTGGAAAGCCCAGAGGGTTGTACAGCTCAAAGTCAGGTTCAGATTCAAATCAAAGGAGGAATCATCTATTATATTCCCAATACCTTTACGCCAGATGGCGATGCGCTCAATAACCTCTTTACACCGATATTCACCTCAGGTTTTGATCCGCAGACTTTTCACATGACGGTCATGAACCGTTGGGGAGAGACCGTTTTTGAATCTTTTGATCCCAAAGGTGGTTGGGATGGTAAAATCGACATTTACAATGCCCCTGAAGGCACATATAACTACATTATCGATTTCAAAACTATGAACAGTGAAGAAATGAAACGCGTCACTGGTCATGTTTTATTACTGCGTTAGGCTTATGGTGAAAAGAATACTAAGTGGTTTACTTTTTATGTTTTGTTGTTGTGCTGCACATGCGCAGTCTATTGGCGGTATTGTCA
>CAZINO010000014.1:22527-36296 GCA_964540625.1 uncultured Lishizhenia sp.
GTAGCATTTTCTTATTGTTTTTTTCATTCGGGATTTACTTCGGACAGTCTATCGGCGGCATTGTCAATACCTATGTAGCCGTTACGAATATCACCCCCAATAGTGTGACGGTGACAAGCAGCAATGGCTTCGCTGTAGGTGACCGCGTTTTGTTGATTCAAATGAAAGGGGCTACGATCAACCAAACCAATACCGCAAGTTTTGGTCAGGTCACCGCAATTGGTTCAGCTGGTAATTTTGAGTTCACTAATATTGCCAGTATTACTGGAACTACAATAACGTTTGTTAGCAATCTGTGTAAGCCTTTTTCGGTTGCAGGAAAATTGCAACTGATTCGCGTACCTGTATACAACCAGGCAACCATAAATGCAGTCGTTACTGCCAGTCCTTGGAATGGTTCTATTGGCGGAGTTGTAGCCATAGAAGCAACTACCAGTTTGACTTTTAATAATATCATTGATGTCAGCGGAAAAGGGTTTGTGGGTGGCGCCGTTACGACTGGTTGGTTCGCGTGTAACGACCCAAACTTTGCCAGCGCCGGAACTAACGCGGGCAAAAAAGGGGAGGGTATTGCCGTTGCGCCACTCAATCTCGAAGGCAACCGTGCGCCGCTGGCAAACGGCGGTGGCGGCTCTAACTCTGGAAACCCAGGCGCGGGCGGAGGTGCCAACGGTGGTGTAGGCGGCAGGGGCGGAAATCAATTCTCAGGTTCTTGCCCGGTTAATACTGCTTTTGGAATGGGTGCTTACAGTCAAAGTTATGCCACTTACCGCGCGTTTTTAGGTGGCGGTGGCGGTGGTGGTTACAAAGACAACGGCCTCAATGCGACTAACGGTTCTAACGGCGGCGGAATCGTATTTATCATTACCCCAACAATTATCGGGAACAACCAAAGTATCAATGCAAGTGGCGCGAACGTCATTGGCAATACCGATTCAGAAGGCGCTGGTGGAGGAGGGGCAGGTGGCTGTGTTTATTTACTCTCACAAACCGTGAATTCAAATTTGAATATAAATGTAAGCGGCGGCAACGGTGGCAATATCTTTAGTACAATGTGGTCTTCTGCTTGCCACGGCCCTGGCGGTGGTGGCGGTGGCGGCGCTATTGTATTTCAACAAGCCGCTCTTCCTGCAAACGTGAGTCCGCTTTTGACGGGCGGCAATCCGGGTTCTGTATTGCACACCGGACCTGCTTGTGCCGGGTCAAGTTTTGGCGCACAAGCTGGCGCAACAGGTATTTTGGTTTTTAACTATACCCCACCCAGTCCTGGTGCACCACCAAACCTAGGGCCCGATACACTCATTTGTGCGGGCACTTCTCTCACGTTGCAACCAGATTCAAGCTACGCTTCTTATGCCTGGAGCAACGGCGCCACCACTTCTTCTATAGTGGTCAATGGCCCGGGTACCTATTGGCTCGATGTGCCAAGCGGCTGCGCTTTGGCCAGAGATTCGATTGTAGTGAGTGTGCAGCAACCCATTTTAGATTTAGGACCAGACCTTTCTCATTGTGCTGGAGATTCCTCCTATATACAGCAAAACACAACTTTTAGTAGCTACCTTTGGTCCACAGGTGCAACCAGTGCTACACTTTACGCAAGTGCAGCAGGAACCTACACACTAACCGTAACCGATAATTTGGGTTGTGTGGCCACCGATCAAATCGACGTTTTGGTTTTGCAACCCGATTCCTCTGCAAGCGCAATGAATTTATGTGCAGGCTCCTCCTTTGATTTCCATGGTCAAATTCTTACGAGCGCCGGAATGTACACGGCCATACTCAGCAATCAGTTTGGTTGTGATTCCATTGTTCAGTTAAATGTCAATCTAGAATCGGATACCACACTGCTCACAATGTCCATTTGTGCCGATTCCATATTGAATTTTAATGGCCTAAGTATTAGTTCACCTGGCGTGTATACCGTGCATTTGCTCAATCAAAATGGTTGTGACTCCACGGTTATTCTATCGCTTAATGAGTGGGCGCTGCCGATTGTAAGTGTGACCGATACATTCGTTTGCGCCAATACATGTGTTGACATCATTGCCTCTGGGGCCCTTACTTATGCTTGGAATGTGCCTCAAAATGCAAATGGCAGTATAACGGTTTGTCCAAGTCAAACAACAAGCTATCAGGTAGTGGGAACTGATTTAAACGGCTGCGAATCGTTACCTGTACAAGCCACTGTTCAAATTGATCCCATTCCAACTCCTAATTTTTACATTGATCCAGATCAAGTAGAAATCGATGATCCGGTTATTACCATTTACAACGTGACGCCAGGCAACTTGAATCACCTTTGGAACATCAATGGAACTGTATTTGAAAACAGCAGTAGTAGTTTTGATGTTGAGTTGCCATTTACTGAAGGCACTTATAATATACAACTTGTAAGCTCAACAGATTTGGGTTGTACTGATTCCTTGACTTTAACGGCCACCGTCATGAACAACATTGCGGTTTATGTACCCAATGCATTTACCCCAGATGACAGCGAATTTAATACCGTATTTCATCCCGTTTTTTCAACAGGCTTTATTCCAAAAGGATACCAATTCACCATCTTTAACCGTTGGGGAGAAACTATATTCTTTAGTGCTGATCCAAATGCTTATTGGGATGGCGCAATGGCAAATGGCACCGATTGTCCGGATGGCGTCTATAATTATCTGATTGAATACCAACAAATAGAAAAAGGAGAACCCATTCGTATTTTGGGCTTTGTTCATTTATTGAGGTAAAAAAAAAGCCCCGGACTCCCGAGGCTTTTAAAAGTGTTTTTTTTAATATTCATCTTCGTTGAAGAGAAAATCTTCTCTTGATGGATAATCTGGCCATATTTCTTCGATGCTTTCATACATATCACCTTCGTCTTCGAGGTCTTGTAGGTTTTCTACAACTTCTAGCGGTGCGCCTGTGCGAATGGCAAAATCGATGAGTTCTTCTTTGGTGGCAGGCCACGGTGCATCTTCAAGGTAGGAGGCAAGTTCCAGTGTCCAGTACATGATTCTAAATTTTAGGTTTAATTTTTGGCAAAAGTAATTTTTATTTCCAAAAATCCAAGCCTTCGTCGTAAAAACAAGAAAAAATTAATGTCTGGGCGTCCAAGTATGTTCTGTTGCGCCTGCGTCGTGGTTGATTTTTCTGGCCAAAACAAAAAGGTAGTCACTAAGACGGTTCAAATAGGCAAGTACCAGCTCTTGTACACCTTCGAGTTCATCCAGTGTGACCACCATGCGTTCGGCACGTCGACAAATACAACGCGCGACATGCGCATGTGCACAATTTGGGTGACCGCCCGGCAAAATAAAAGCTGTGAGTGCAGGCAAGGCTTCATCCATGATATCCATCCAGTGTTCTAATTTTTGAACATCAGCTTCAAGAAGATCGGGAAGTTGCATTTTGGATTTTTCTGGATCTGCCGCCAAATGAGAACCAATTGTAAAGAGGCGATCCTGAATTTCTTGTAATTGCAGTTGATAACGTTGGTCAATTTCCAAGGTGCTGATTAGGCCAACATATGAATTGAGTTCGTCGATGGTGCCATAGGCTTCTATTCGGACATCTCCTTTGGAAACGCGCGTTCCACCAATAAGTCCGGTGCTGCCTTGGTCACCTTTTTTGGTATAAATTTTCATGCTTGATAGTTCAAGAGTAAAGAAGAAATTTCTGCGGCATCGTAACGACTTGCCAAAAGTCGTTCCATGACCGCTTCTAAAATGCTATCTGGGCAAGATGCACCTGAGGTCAAAACAATACGTACCTGTGTTTTAGCTGGTAAAAATGCTTCGGTTAGCTTCATTTGCTTTTGATGATAGTCAAAATGCTGAATGTTTTCATTTTGAATTTCAGCAGCATCTTTAATGTAGTAGGTCTTGAATTTTTGTTCGAGCAGCTCTACCAGATGGCTTGTGTTTGAACTGTTATATCCGCCAACAACGATGGCTAAATCAGCTTCTTGCGCTAACAATCCGAGTGTAGCCGATTGGTTGTCGTTGGTGGCATAGCAGAGGGTGTCTCGGGTATCGGCCATGTGATCTTTGATGGCGTCATTACCGTAAAGCGCCATGTAGGTTCCTCTCAAGAAATCCGTAATTTCTTGGGTTTCTGAGGCCAACATGGTGGTTTGATTAACCACACCAATTTTATTCAAATGAATTTCGGGATCAAAGCCTGGTGTGTATTTACCTTTGAAAAAAGCATGAAATTCAGCACTTGTTTTGTGTTTAGTGATCACTTGCGCCAAGAAGTTTGCTTCTTGCTTGTCTTTGATGACTAGTGCGTGTCCAGATGCCGCTGCATGAGAAAAGGTTGCACGTGTTTCTTCGTGGTCATGTTTGCCATGGATTACGATGGTGTGGGCAGTTTGACCTAGCTTTTCAGAACGGTTCCAAACTTTTTCGACAAATGGACAAGTTGTATTGTAGGTCTGAACGTCAATTCCTATTTCTTTGAGTTGCTGCTCGATTTCGAGTGTGGTACCAAATGCGGGTATCAGAACGACATCGTTAGGCGTGAGGCTTTCAAAAGCAATAAGTTGTGCGCCGTGTGTGTCTTGTAGAAATTGAATGCCATTGGCTTGTAAGTCTTCATTGACCGCCGGATTGTGTATCATTTGCGAGAGCAAGAAAATACGTTTGCCAGGGTTTTCGGCGATGGCTTTATAACTGCGTTCAATGGCGTTCTCGACACCATAACAGAAACCAAAGTGTCTGGCCAGCACAAAAGTGAAGCTTCCTAATACGATTTCTGTTGGGCTGAAGTCCTTTTTGCGTGGGTCTGCAGCTTTGCGTTTGGCCTTTATTTGACCTAAGATGCCAGAACGGTAAAACGCAGGTACTTCAAATTGTTTCATATGCTCAGAACGCTTGAAAGCGAATTTAGTTCAGGTTAACGTTGTGTGCCTGGGTATTGTTCGAGTGCAACTCTTAAGCATTCAACGGCTGCTTTTAGATGCGCTTGATTCAAAACATAAGCAATTCTTGCTTCGTTTGTGCCTGCGCCGGGTGTTGCGTAGAAGCCATCGGCAGGCGCCATCATGACGGTTTGACCTTCGTGAGAAAACGCCTCGAGCAACCATTGACAAAAATGTGCAGCATTGGCAACAGGAAACTGAGCAACGCAATAAAATGCACCACTCGGTTTAGGACAAAATACGCCAGGAATGCTATTGAGGCCTTCAACCATGATGTTTCGTCTGGCTACGTACTCGGCAACCACTTCGTCAAAATAGGACTGCGGCGTATCTAACGCGGCTTCGGCTGCAATTTGGTCTACGGTAGGTGGCGACAAACGCGCCTGTCCAAATTTGAGTGCCGCTTGCATAAAATCATGGTTTTTGGAAATCAGTGCGCCGATGCGTGCGCCGCACATGGAGTAACGCTTGGAGACGGAGTCAATCATGACGACATTCTGTTCGAGGCCGCTTAAGTTCATGGTGGAGAAAGGGACCGCTCCATCGTAGCAAAATTCTCTGTATACTTCGTCGGCAAACAAGAAAAGATCGTGTTTTTTAACAATATTACTGAGCTCTTCTAGCTCTTGTTGTGTATATAAATATCCTGTGGGATTGCCAGGGTTGCAAATGATGATGGCTTTCGTTTTGGCAGTGATTTTGGCTTCAATAGCCGCCACGGGCGGCAAAGCAAAGCCATTTTCGATGTGTGCAGTTACCGGAACAACCTCTAAGCCAGCCATAACGGCAAAGCCATTGTAATTGGCGTAAAAAGGCTCAGGTATAATGACTTCATCACCCGGATTGCAGGCGGTCATTAGTCCAAAGATGAGTGCTTCGGATCCGCCGGTGGTGACAATAATATCTGCTGCATTGACTGGAATACCTTGTTTTTGATAACTGAGCGCTAATTTTTGACGATACGACTCAAAACCAGCCGAATGGCTGTATTCCAATACCTTATGATCTAAGTTGTGAATGGCATCGAGTGCCACTTGGGGCGTTTGGATGTCAGGTTGACCAATATTGAGGTGGTAAACGGTTTTTCCGGCTTTTTTAGCGGCTTCCGCATAGGGTACCAATTTACGAATCGGCGATGCGGGCATTTCAATAGCTTTTGCAGACAATAAAGGCATGTACTTTAATTTAGTCTTCAAAATTAAGCAATCTTTTTTTTGTGGATTTTTTTATTGTTTTCAAATTTTCTATATATTCGCCATATCTAATTTAAATCGCTACGCCTATAGATCAAATTTACCTTTAACCGCCGAAACCAAATTTCTGCACAAAGCGTAAACTATGATCTTATCTCAATTAAGCGATTCTCAGCTCATCAAAGCTTATGTATCCGGTAACGAAGAAGCCTTTGCTGTTTTACTCAACAGGCATCAAGAAGCCATTTTTAAATTTATTTACAACAAAATAAAGGATACCGATCTAG
Organism: uncultured Lishizhenia sp.; assembly: GCA_964540625.1. Classification (GTDB taxonomy): domain Bacteria; phylum Bacteroidota; class Bacteroidia; order Flavobacteriales_D; family Crocinitomicaceae; genus UBA952. Next base: position 28,923 of record CAZINO010000014.1, read on the forward strand.
CCAACGACCTTTTTCAAGAGACCTTTGTTAAAGTCATTCAGAAATTGAAGTTAGGAGCGTATCAAGAAGAAGGCAAGTTCTTGCCTTGGGTTTTGCGTATTGCCCACAATTTGGTTATTGACCACTTTCGCAAACAGGCCAAACACCGCCTGATTTCAGAGCGTCATTCGTGGTCAGAAGACTACAATATTTTTCATCGAATTGCCAGCGAAGATGCCAACTATGTTCAACAAACCACGTTAGAAGAAGTAGCTGAACAATTGCATGTGCTCATGCAACACTTACCTGAGAGCCAGCGCGAAATGATCTACATGCGCCTTTTTGAAGAGCGTTCATTTAAAGAGATTTCCGAAACAGAAGGAGTCAGTATCAATACGGCATTAGGAAGAATGCGCTATGCACTTTTAAATTTGCGCAAAATGATCGATGAACATGCGCTTACCATGGTTCAATCTTAGCCCAATTCAAATAAGCTGCTTATCTTTGTAGCTCACGTTTGAATTATGTTTGAGAATCTAACCGATAAGTTTGAAAGAGCCTTCAAAGTCCTCAAAGGGCAAGGTCAAATCACAGAAATCAATGTTGCTGAAACCTTAAAAGAGGTGCGCCGGGCTTTGCTAGATGCCGACGTCAGCTTCAATACGGCCAAACAATTCACCAATACCGTCAAAGAAAAGGCATTAGGACGCGACGTACTCAATGCTGTTTCACCGGGTCAGCTCATGATCAAAATCTGTCATGAAGAACTGATTGAACTCATGGGCGGCAACGAGGTTGAAATCAACCTAAAAGGTGCGCCGGCCATTATCCTCATGTCGGGTTTACAAGGTTCTGGTAAAACTACCTTTACAGGAAAATTAGGAGCCTACCTCAAAAACAAAAAAGGCAAGAAAGTCTTATTGGTGGCCTGCGATGTCTATCGTCCTGCGGCCATCGATCAGCTTCATGTGCTTGGCGAACAACTCTCCATTGATGTCTTTTCCAACAAAGAAGAAAAAAATCCAATTGCCATTGCCAATGCCGCAATCGCACATGCCAAAAGCAACGGCTTCAATGTAGTATTGGTCGATACCGCCGGACGCTTGGCTGTAGACACCCAAATGATGGACGAAATTGCGGCGCTCAAACAAGCCTTGCAGCCGTCAGAAACTTTATTTGTCGTCGACTCCATGACCGGTCAAGATGCCGTCAATACCGCCAAAGCTTTTAACGAACGCATTGATTTCGATGGGGTTGTACTCACCAAACTCGATGGCGATACCCGAGGTGGAGCCGCACTTTCAATCAAAGCCGTTGTCAATAAACCGATCAAATTTGTTGGTACAGGCGAAAAAATGGATGCCCTCGACATCTTCTACCCAAAAAGAATGGCAGACCGTATCTTGGGTATGGGAGACGTCGTATCGTTGGTAGAACGTGCACAAGAACAATTTAACGAAGAGGAGGCGCGTCGCTTGCAAAAGAAAATCATGAAAGATCAATTTGATCTCAATGATTTTTTAGCGCAATTACAGCAAATCAAAAAAATGGGCAATGTCAAAGACCTCATGGGCATGATTCCCGGTATGGGCAAAGCCATGAAAGACGTAGATATTCCCGACGATGCTTTCAAAGGCATTGAAGCGATAATACTCTCAATGACACCAAAAGAGCGTGCCAATCCCGCTTTGCTCAATCCATCTCGTAAAAATCGCATTGCCAAAGGAAGCGGAACAAATATTCAAGAAATCAATAAGCTCCTCAAGCAATTTGAAGAAATGCGTAAAATGATGAAGCTCATGAGTAATCCGCGCAACATGATGGGCATGATGAGCAAACTCAAAGGCATGGGCGGTATGCCAGGCATGTAAAATGGAAAATCAAAATCCATCAGATTGGTATTCGCCTAAGCCGGTTCTTGAAAAGGTAAAAGTCAAGAGCAACTGGGGGCTTACACTATTTTCTGTTTTGGTTTTTGCACTGAGTTTTCTATCGATTTTTTCCGATGAACTCGATTTTGTTTTTTATTTGGTGGTCGTCCTTTTTTTGCATGAACTCGGGCACTATCTGCTCATGAAATACTTTCGCTACGAGGATCTTCGCATGTTGTTCATTCCACTAATGGGCGCTTTTGTTCAGGGCAGTAAAAAACACTATTCTCAAAAAGAAAGTTTTCTAGTGATTGCTGCGGGTCCTTTTCCAGGCGTTCTTTTTGGCCTCATTTTATTGTTTTTAGCGCAACACTATCAGCAAAGTTGGCTATTGGAGCTCAGTTTCCTATTTCTATTTCTGAACGTCATCAATTTATTACCAATTGATCCACTAGACGGTGGCCAGCTATTTAAGCTCTTTGTGCGCCAAAAACGCGATCTTTTCTTACTGGTGTTTGCACTTTTATCATCTTTACTAATGATAACAGTAGGCTATTTCATCGAGAGTTGGATTTTACTTGCCTTCGGATTTTTAATGTCTTTTAAGGTGCGCAGTTTTCAGCGCAACCACCACTACAGAAAACTGCTCGATGCACAAGGCATCGATTACGAATGTAATTACGAAGCGCTATCCGATCGCGATTACCATTTAATTAAACAACTTATTCTAGCGGAAAATCCCAAATTACATGCTTTTGATGCGCAGTACCCAGAGGCCGCTAAAGAGATGATAGCCAGTCATGTGAATGCCGTGTTAGCGGTTCCGGTCAGTCGCGACACCTCGTTGTTGTTTAGAAGTCTGCTCATTTGTTGTTGGTTACTTTTGATCATTTTGCCCGTCTTGCTATTGGTCGGGCCTTTTCTCGATTTCAACTGGTATTTTGGCGCGTTTTAAGATTCTTATTGGTTTTGTCTTTACAGTCTACTGTTCATCAGGGCTTATTGCTCAGTGTCAGCAGGTGCTCGTGAGCGGTAAAATAATTGATACCGCGCGTTTGCAAAATTTCTATAACCTTATGGTGGTCAATAAAACAACTGGTAGAGGTGTTTTTGGACAGCCCAATGGTCATTTTTCTGTTTATGCCAATACTGGTGACGTCATCGCTCTTTCTACAAAAGGTTATCCGGTATATCAATTTGTTGTCAAGCCCGATGAAAATTGCCAGACTAAAATACTAGCATACGTGGAGCGCTTGCCCCAAGAGGTGCCTGATGTAATTGTAAGGCCGCTTAAAACATTAGAGCAAATCAAAGAAGAACGAGAAAACCTCGCGCTGCGCGAAACGCGTTTGGTGACGGGTGTCAATGTGCTCGAAAGTCCAATAACTGCTTTGTATCAAGCTTTTTCCAAGAAAGAACAAAACAAGCGTTGGATAGCCGAACAAGAATACAAAGATGACCAACGCCGAATTGTGCAAGAACTACTTAGGTTGTACGTTGCTTTCGATATCATCGAGCTCTCAGAACAAGAATTCGATGCGTTTATCACTTTTCTGAACATCGACGAGCAGTTCATTAAGACAGCATCTGAAATGGAACTCATTTTGTTTATCAAAGACAAATACGAGCATTTCAAAAGATTATAAGCAAGCTGCTCGGCTGTGGCTTAAATCGATTTTATCTCTTCAATAATTCGTACGGCCAGTGCATTGGCTTTTTCTTCCGAAGCGGATTCAGCATAAATTCGGATAATCGGTTCTGTATTGCTTTTGCGCAAATGCACCCATTCTTTATCGATGTAAATCTTGACGCCGTCAGTGGTGTCCACTTCATGCGCTGCGTATTGTTTTGCCATTTGCGCTAAAATGTGATCGACGTCGGTACCTGGGTTGAGGTCAATTTTATTTTTGGAAATTACGTAGTTAGGGTAACTTGCGCGCAAAGCCGTCATGGACAATTTCTTGTGAGCCAAGTGGCTTAAAAATAAGGCGATGCCTACAAGAGAGTCACGGCCGTAGTGAAGTTCAGGATAAATGATACCGCCATTACCCTCGCCACCAATGACAGCGCCTATGGCTTTCATTTTAACGACCACATTCACTTCGCCAACAGCTGCTGCTTCGTAACGCAAACCACGTTGTTCGGTGATGTCGCGCAGTGCACGCGTCGAAGATAAATTGGAAACAGTAGGGCCAGGCGTGTGAGTGAGTACGTAATCGGAAACGGCCACAAGGGTGTATTCTTCACCAAACATACTGCCGTCTTCGCAAACCAATGCCAAGCGGTCTACATCGGGGTCAACGGTGAGGCCAATATGAGCGCCGCTCTCCACGACGCGCTGAGATAACTCGGTGAGGTGTTCTGGAAGTGGCTCCGGGTTATGAGGGAAGTGCCCTGTTGGTTCGCAATAGAGCTCTTCTATTTGCGCGACACCAAGTGCGCGCAATAAGGCAGGTACAAAAATACCTCCTGTGGAGTTGACGGCATCGACAACGACTTTAAATTGTGCAGCTTCAATGGCTGCTTTGTCTACGAGGGGCAGGGCTAAAATAGCTTCGATGTGCTTTTCTAAATAGCTGGCATTGAATTCAACGGTTCCGAGGTCATCTACTTGGGCAAAATCGAAGGCTTCGTCTTGGGCAATTTGCATCAGCGCTTCTCCTTCGGCACCGGATATAAATTCACCCTTTGCATTGAGTAATTTCAGCGCATTCCATTGTTTTGGATTGTGGCTAGCCGTCAAGATAATACCGCCATGCGCGTTTTCCATTGGTACGGCAACTTCTACAGTTGGTGTAGTAGATAGGCCTAGATCGATGATGTCAATTCCCAAACCAACTAAGGTTTGCTGCACCAAGGCGGCAATCATGGGGCCTGAAATGCGCGCATCGCGACCTATGACCACCTTAAGTTTTTTTCCGGGGTATTGTTGTTGCAGCCAAGTGCCATATGCGGCAGCAAATTTAACGGCATCGATAGGCGTGAGGCCTTGGTCTACACGGCCGCCGATTGTGCCGCGGATACCTGAAATGGATTTGATGAGCGTCATGCGTTTTGATTCTGAAGCATTTGTAATACAGCAACCATAGCCTCGGTGCCTTTGTTTCCATAAATGCCGCCAGCGCGGTCAAGGGATTGTTGTTCGGTGTTGTCAGTGAGTAAGCAAAAACCAACGGGCTTGTTGAATTTGAGCATGACGTCCATTAGTCCTTGTGTAGCGCCGCTACAGACAAAGTCAAAATGCCGGGTTTCACCTTGAATAACTACACCAATGGCCACTACGCCGTCGATGTGCTGGTCTTGGCAGAGTTGCTGGGCACCTAAGGGCAATTCAAATGCGCCAGGAACACGAATAATGCGTCTGAATGCTTGGTCATGACCAATGGCATCTAATACTTCTTGTGCGCCTTCTAATAGTCTTTCGGTAATGTGCCCGTTCCAAGCAGAAACAACAATGCCGATTCGAAAATCGGCACAGTTGGTTAAAGTTTTTGGATCAAAGGCAGGGCCGTTTTTGCTTGCGGTAGCCATGATAAATGTTATTTAGTAGCACAACGAGCGATATAGCGATCGATGGTTTTGGTGCTTGCGTAATTCGGGTAGTCGTCTTTGATGCGTTGGTAGTGTGCAGCAGCATCTGCTTTTTTGTTGAGTTCTTCACAAACCAAACCTGCTTTGAACAAGAACATTGGGGAAGTGAATTCGTTGTCTTCGCGGTCTGCGGCCTCAAGATAAAGTTCAAGGGCATCGTTGTATTTCTTCATTTGGTTGTAGCAGTCTCCTTGCAAACCAATGCTGAGCGTAGAAATATAGGTGTCTTCGAGGTCTACACTTTTAAGTTGCTCAAGTGCAGCGGTGTATTTTCCTTTTTTCATGTATTGGGTTGCCAATAAATATTGACCGATTTCACCACCTGTTTTACCGTCGTTGTTTTTGACAAACGGAACCAAAACACTGATGGCTTGATCTGTGGAGTCTTTGGTGATGTAATTGAGTGCAACCCACCAGCCGTCGTTGGATTTTTCATTGGCTGGACCCCAAATGAATTGTCTGTAAGCGAAATAAACAACAACAAGTGCGATTACACCGCCGACAATATAAGTGCCTAATTTGAAATTCTTGTTGGTGTTGAATTTGTTTTTAAGGTCTTCGAAGCTCAATTGCTCTATCATATTCCAAAATTTTGAAACGCAAATATAAATCATTTTAGCAAATGAATTGTGTATTTTTGCGCTATGTTTACATACAAAAGCGCTCCTTTTTCTCTTCTTGTCATCCTACTTCTTGTATTGAGCCCCACTTTTAAGGCCCAAAACACCATCAGTATTACCGGAAAAATATTAACTAGCGAGCGCAGCGTTCCTTTAGAATATGTGTCGGTAAAACTGTTTCTCTTGCCCGACTCTAGTTTTCAGAAAGGGGTATTCACCAATCCCGAAGGAAAATTTGAATTGGTCGCAGCGCCGGGTAAATACTACATTCAGCTGAGTTTGGCACAATACGAGTCCGAGAATACCGAAAGTTTTGATCTCAAGGCGGGTCAAGTTAATTTTCATCTCGGAACCCTACGCATGCAACTGACCAAAACACAAAACGTAAAAGATGTCGTGGTGCAAGGTCAAAAAGACATCATGCAAGCCGGTATTGATAAAAAGGTTTACAATGTGGCTGAAGACCTCAATGTCAACGGCGGAACCGCCAATGACATTCTCAATCGCTTGCCTTCTGTAGAGGTAGATCAAGATGGTGGCGTTTTGCTCAGAGGGCAGGGGAGTGTTACTGTATTGATCGATGGCCGACCCAGTTCACTGAGTGGCAGTTCCGGCAAAACGCTTTTAGATGCCTTACCTGCAAATTCTATTGAACGTGTAGAAATTGTGACCAATCCGTCTGCCAAGTACGACCCTGACGGTAGCTCTGGCATCATCAATATTGTACTTAAAAAGAACAAGCTACTCGGTTTTAACGGCATGGTATCAACCAATCTGGCATCTGGAGATCTCAAAGGCGGAAACGTCGGTGAGGGGACTGCCTCTTTAAGCTACCGAAATGGAAATATCAATGTATTTGGAACCTACACGGCGCGCTACCTCGAAGGATACCGCAATAACTACAACGATATACGCCAAGATTTAAGTACTGGCACTTTTATTTTAGATCAAAACAGAACCGGAACAGATTTGGACGCTGGTCAGACTTTTCGCTTCGGAACGGATATCAACCTCAATCCACGCAATACGATTGGTTTTGTGGCTACCGGTTCTGTAACTCGTCGTGACCGAACTGGCGATCTCTGGAATGCCGAACTCAACGAACTCAATGAAATTACCAATTTATGGCAGCGCACCTCTTACGACCCGACTAAGCGTCGCAATTTAGACCTGAATGTCAATTACAAGCACGATTTCAAAGCCGAGCGCGGCAATCTTATCATCGACTTCAATCAGTCTTTAGGTACAGAATGGATAGACGGGTTTTATAAAAATTATTACTACAACCCAGATAGCTCTTTGTCTAGTCTTCC
>CAZINO010000015.1:0-34425 GCA_964540625.1 uncultured Lishizhenia sp.
GATTTTTGCGTTGGCCTGTGCAATGGTTTTTGAATCTTCTTCTTCAGCGGCAAGATAAACTGGTGTTTCTTCAAAAACAACACGTCCGTTTTCTACTCGGCGATAAGGTGTTTCGATGAATCCGAGTTTATTCACTTTTGCAAATACACAAAGCGAAGAAATCAATCCAATATTCGGACCCTCTGGGGTTTCAATCGTACACAAACGACCGTAGTGCGTGTAGTGAACGTCGCGGACTTCGAAACCGGCACGCTCACGAGATAGACCGCCTGGCCCGAGTGCAGAAAGACGACGCTTGTGCGTCACTTCTGAAAGTGGGTTGGTTTGGTCCATGAACTGCGAAAGCTGATTGGTTCCAAAGAAAGAGTTAATGACCGAAGACAAAGTCTTGGCGTTAATGAGGTCAATTGGCGTAAAGACTTCGTTGTCGCGAACGTTCATGCGCTCACGGATGGTACGAGCCATACGGGCCAAACCAACACCAAACTGTGCATACAACTGCTCACCTACCGTACGTACACGACGGTTAGATAAGTGGTCGATGTCGTCGATATCGGCCTTTGAGTTGATCAATTCAATCAAATACTTGATGATTGAAATGATATCGTTTTTGGTCAAAACGCGAGACTCTTCAGTAGAATCGAGGTTTAATTTTTTATTCAAGCGGTAACGACCTACTTCACCTAAGTCATAACGTGCATCGGAGAAGAAAAGCTTTTCAAAAACTCCTTTTGCCGTTTCGTAGTCTGGCGGATCTGCGTTACGCAATTGACGATAGATATGTTCAACAGCTTCTTTTTCAGAGTTAGAAGTATCTTTTTGAAGCGTATTGTAAATGATGGTGTAATCGGTAGAATTACCGTCTTCTTTGTGTAAAATCAAAGATTTAGCACCTGAATCGATGATGGCATCTAAGTGCTCTTCACCAATCATGAGTTCGCGATCGAGAATAACCTCGTTGCGCTCGATAGAAACGACCTCGCCAGTATCTTCATCGACGAAATCTTCAATCCAGGTTTTAAGAACCCGAGCTGCCAATCGGCGACCGATTAATTTTTTCAAATTGGCTTTGCTTACTTTTACTTCGTCAGCCAACCCAAAGATATCGAGGATGTCTCGGTCAGTTTCGTAGCCAATGGCACGGAAAAGAGTAGTTACAGGTAATTTCTTTTTACGATCGATGTAGGCATACATGATATTGTTGATATCTGTAGCAAACTCTATCCAAGATCCTTTGAAAGGAATAATACGAGCCGAATAAAGTTTCGTGCCATTCGCATGGCGAGATTGACCAAAGAAAACACCCGGTGAACGGTGCAATTGCGATACAATGACGCGCTCGGCGCCATTCACCACAAATGAACCTTTCGGGGTCATATATGGAATTGTACCTAAGTATACGTCCTGAACGATGGTTTCGAAATCCTCGTGCTCAGGGTCGGTACAATACAATTTCAATTTTGCTTTTAAAGGCACACTGTAAGTGAGCCCTCTTTCGATACACTCTTCTATGGTGTAGCGAGGTGGATCAATGAAATAATCCAGGAATTCAAGAACAAATTGATTGCGGGTATCCGTAATGGGGAAATTTTCAGCAAACACTTTGAAAAGTCCTTCACTTTCTCGGTTCTCCGGGGTTGTCTCCAACTGGAAAAATTCTTGAAAAGACTTTAATTGAATTTCCACAAAATCTGGATATTCAAATTGGTTTTTGCTTGAAGCAAAATTAATTCTGGTTGAATTAGTTGTTGTTGCCAAGGCTTTTTTGTTTTAATGTTTTGTACTCTGTTGAAATCAACATGCAAAAAACAGGACAAGGCACCCGCCTTTCGGCGGTGCCTTTCCTGCATATAATGAAACTAATTACTTAATTTCTACTTCAGCTCCAGCTTCTTCAAGAGACTTCTTGAGGCCTTCAGCTTCGTCTTTTGAAACAGCTTCTTTCAATGTAGAAGGAGCTGCATCAACTAGGTCTTTAGATTCTTTCAAACCGTTACCAGTCAATTCTTTAACGAGTTTAACTACTGCAAGTTTGTTAGCGCCACCAGACTTAAGGATAACGTCAAACTCAGTTTTTTCAGCAGCAGCTTCACCACCACCAGCAGCAGCACCACCAGCTACCATTACTGGAGCAGCAGCAGCAGGCTCGATGCCATACTCATCTTTCATAATTGTTGCCAACTCGCTTACTTCTTTTACTGTAAGGTTAACTAACGTTTCTGCAATTTGCTTTAAATCAGCCATTTTATTTAAATTTAAAAAGGTTTAATAATGAAATAATTATGCTCGTTCTTCGAGCGTTTTAAGGATGCCAGCAATTTTGCCACCAGCACCTTGAAGACCAGACAATACGTTTTTCGCAGGGCTTTGCAACAAGGCAATGAGGTCACCAATAAGCTCTTCTTTGCTTTTGAGTGATTCTAATGCGCTAAGTTGGTCATCACCGATAAAGATAGCTTCGTCGATATAGGCGCCTTTCAAAAGTGGTTTTGGTGATTTCTTACGGAAATCAGCAATCAATTTGGCAGGTGCATTTGCAACGTCAGAGATCATGACAGAGGTAGCGCCTTTAAGTACGTCGCGTAACGCACCAAAATCTTTACCTTCTACCTGATCCATTGCTTTTTCAAGCAAAGCATTCTTTACAACACGCATAGAGATGTTTGATTGAAAACATCTTCTGCGAAGGGTGTTAACGGCCTCAACGGTTAATTCTGCAGTGTCTGTCAAATACACAACGTTAGAAGCAGCTAATTGTGCTGCTAATTCGCTGATGTACTGTGCTTTTTCTTCTCTTGTCATGTGTTCTAAGTATTAAGCAGTAACAGACTTCGCGTCAATTTGTATTCCAGGACTCATTGTTGAGCTTAGGTAAATACTTTTAATGTAAGTACCTTTTGCAGCAGACGGCTTCAATTTCATAAGGGTAGAAATCAATTCGGAAGCGTTTTCACGAATTTTTGCACCCTCGAAACTCACCTTACCGATTCCAGCGTGGATGATACCGTATTTGTCAACTTTAAAGTCGATTTTACCGGCTTTCACTTCTTCAACTGCTTTACCAATTTCCATGGTTACAGTACCTGTTTTCGGGTTTGGCATTAAACCGCGTGGACCGAGGATACGACCGAGCGCACCAACTTTACCCATCACAGAAGGCATCGTGATGATGACATCAACTGCAGTCCAGCCCGCTTTGATTTTGGCGATATAATCGTCAAGACCTACGAAATCTGCACCTGCATCTTGCGCTTCTTTTTCTTTGTCTGGTGTACAAAGTACAAGTACTTTGACATCTTTACCAGTACCGTGTGGTAAGGCAACGGTTCCACGTACCATTTGGTTCGCTTTACGCGGGTCTACACCCAAACGAACGCAAATATCTACAGAGGCATCGAATTTAGTGGTAGAAATTCCCTTCACCAAATCACATGCTTCTGATAGAGTGAAAGCTTTTGACAAATCGTATTTTGCCAAAATCTCTTTTCTTTTTTTAGAAACTCTTTTCATAGTAAATGATTATTTGGATTTTGGAGCTTCGCCACCTTTAACGGTAACCCCCATACTTCTTGCTGTTCCTGCAACCATGCGCATTGCGGAGTCAACCGTGAAACAATTCAAATCAGGAAGTTTGTCTTCTGCAATAGCACGAACTTGATCCCAGGTTACGGAACCAACTTTCACACGATTTGGCTCAGACGAACCTTTCTTAATTTTTGAATGTTCAATGATTTGCACCGCTGCTGGCGGGGTTTTTAGAACGAAATCAAAAGATTTGTCACCGTAAACGGTGATGACAACCGGAACCACCTTACCCATTTTGTCTTGTGTACGCGCGTTGAACTGCTTACAAAACTCCATGATGTTCACGCCTTTTGCACCGAGAGCCGGTCCAATTGGTGGTGAGGGGTTGGCTGCGCCTCCTTTGATCTGTAACTTGATCAATGCTGCTACTTCTTTAGCCATATATATACAAATTATGTAGTTAAACGAGAGCTACTAGACGGGAAGCTTTAGTCATCAGGCCCTCTCCTACGGTTAATACAACTTTACGACTCTTTCTCAACTTGCATATAGTTGAGTTCGAGTAGATTTTTGCGGCCAAAAATCTTGACCATTACTTTTAGTTTCTTTTTCTCTTCGTTGATTTCGTCAACAACACCACTAAAGTTGTTGAATGGTCCGTCGATAACTTTAACAGACTCACCAACAACAAATGGAATTTTGAGTTCTTCTTCAGTGACAGATAATTCGTCTACTTTACCAAGTATACGGTTGACTTCAGCCATGCGCATTGGAACGGGCTCTCCACCTTTTTCGGTACCTAAGAAACCAATTACGTTCGGAATGCTTTTAATGACGTGTGTCACCTCACCTACCAAAGCCGCTTCGATGAGGACATAACCTGGAAGGAACGCCTTTTCTTTATTGACTTTTTTACCGTTTTGAATTTTAAAAACTTTTTCGGTAGGGATCAGTACTTGGTTGACGTAGTCTGTCAGTTTTGTGCGCGCAATCTCTAGTTCAAGGTATTCCTTGACCTTCTTTTCCTTGCCACTAACGGCACGGACGACATACCATTTCTTTGCTATTTCAGCCATTGTTCTGGGTGTTAGAATGATCCGTAGATAAAGCCAAGCACACCCTTCCACAATGAATTTTCTTCTCCGGTAATACCGAATGTGAAATCCATGGCAAAGATGACAAGGGAAATGAGCACAGAAGCTACGACGACTAGAATGGTGTTATTCTGCAACTCTTTCCATGTAGGCCAGGTTACTTGATGGACCATCTCGTTATAGATGTCGATGATGTATGATCTAAATTTTAACACGAACTGTTGTTTTAATTGTGCACGGGCGGTAGGATTCGAACCCACGACCAATGGTTTTGGAGACCACTACTCTACCAGCTGAGCTACACCCGTTTAAAAAGGGGAGCTGTTAACTCCCCTTACTTGAAACTTTTGGTAGAATCTTAAGCTACGATTTCAGTAACCTGACCCGCACCTACTGTACGACCACCTTCGCGGATTGCGAAACGAAGACCTTTGTCCATCGCAACTGGTACGATCAACTTAACAGTGATAGATACGTTGTCACCAGGCATAACCATCTCGCGACCATCGCTTAGGAAGATCTCACCGGTTACGTCGGTTGTACGGAAATAGAACTGAGGACGGTATTTGTTGTGGAAAGGAGTGTGGCGACCACCTTCTTCTTTCTTCAATACGTAGATCTCAGCTTTGAATTCGATGTGTGGTGTAGTTGAACCTGGTTTACAGATAACCATACCACGTTTGATTTGCGTTTTCTCGATACCGCGAAGCAACAAACCTACGTTGTCACCAGCTTCACCGCGGTCAAGGATTTTACGGAACATCTCAACACCTGTTACAGTTGAAGTCAATTTAACCTCACCCATACCAAGGATCTCAACTGGCTCACCAGAGTTGATGACACCTGTTTCGATACGACCAGTTGCAACTGTACCACGACCTGTAATGGTGAATACGTCTTCTACTGGCATCAAGAATGGCTTATCAACATCACGCGGAGGCAATTCGATGTAAGTATCTACTGCGTCCATCAATTCGTCAATTTTAGCAACCCACTCTGCTTCGCCGTTCAATGCACCAAGTGCAGAACCTTGAATTACAGGAGCGTTGTCACCGTCATATTTGTAGAATGAAAGCAATTCGCGGATTTCCATTTCAACCAATTCGAGCAATTCAGCATCGTCAACCATGTCCACTTTGTTCATGAAAACAACCATGCGTGGAACGCCTACCTGACGACCTAGAAGGATGTGCTCACGTGTTTGTGGCATTGGTCCGTCTGTTGCAGCTACAACGAGGATTGCGCCGTCCATTTGAGCAGCACCAGTAACCATGTTCTTAACGTAGTCGGCGTGACCTGGACAGTCAACGTGCGCGTAGTGACGGTTAGCTGTTTCGTACTCGATGTGAGACGTGTTGATGGTAATACCACGCTCTTTCTCTTCTGGAGCGTTGTCAATTGAGGAGAAGTCACGAGCCTGTGCCAATCCTTTGCTTGAAAGAACGCTAGAAATTGCAGCAGTCAACGTAGTCTTACCGTGGTCAACGTGTCCGATGGTACCGATGTTCACGTGTGGTTTGGAACGATCAAAATTTTCCTTAGCCATTTTTGTATTTGTTACTTAGTTAATAATATACTTATTTATCATAAAGGTCCGAGACGCAACGCGAAACGGACTTCAATGCAATTCTTTTTGAGCCAATGACGAGATTTGAACTCGTGACCTCTTCCTTACCAAGGAAGCGCTCTACCCCTGAGCTACACCGGCACGCAGTTGAGCGGGAGACGAGGGTCGAACTCGCGACATTCAGCTTGGAAGGCTGACGCTCTACCAACTGAGCTACTCCCGCTTATAATTTGCAGTTTCTTGTGGGGAGAGCAGGATTCGAACCTGCGAAGGTGTAAACCAACAGATTTACAGTCTGTCCTCGTTGGCCGCTTGAGTATCTCCCCAACACTATGAGCCGATGGAGGGATTCGAACCCCCGACCAGCTGATTACAAATCAGCTGCTCTGGCCAACTGAGCTACATCGGCTTATACTTGTTTGAATGTTGGATATTCACAAAATTTCGAAAGAACTTTTCCCCGAAACCTGCGTTTTGGGATTGCAAATGTACAAAACTTTTTTTTATCACAAAGAGTTTTTGAAAAAATTTCTAGAAACCTCATCGTGCGCTCTTTTCAAATGCAGGCCTTAATTACGGGAATTCGTTACTTTTGTTTCAATGCGTCAGAAAAGAGTATATATGACCGTCTCGAGCGACCTCGCAACCGACAATCGGGTTCACCGCAGCTGCATGGCTTTAAACGAACTCGGATTTGAAGTGCACCTCATTGGTCGCCAGAAAAGGAACAGCCCCGCCATGCCAACCCGGGCCTACCATACCAGACGACTCAAATTACGCTTTGAAAAAGGCGCGCTGTTCTACGCTGCACTTAATGTGCGCTTATTTCTTTTGTTGTGTTTGAATAAACAAGACTTTCTTTATGCCAACGACCTCGATACTTTACCTGCAGCCTTTTTAGCGAGTAAAATCAAGCGAAAACCGCTATTGTACGATAGCCATGAACTTTTTACGGAAGTCCCCGAGTTGATCAACAGGCCACAAATTCAAAAATTTTGGAAAACGATCGAAAAATGGATGCTTCCGAAATTGAAAGAAATGATTACGGTAAATGAATCGATTGCCAAGATTTTCAACGACCAATATAAAATTAACACAAGTGTCGTACGCAACGTGCCTCAGAAACTCGAGTCACTAAATGCGTTAAGCAGAATCGAACTAGGGCTTGAAGCACATCAAAAAATGCTGATTATCCAGGGAAGCGGTTTGAATGTGCAACGCGGCATAGAAGAAGCCGTGCTTGCAATGAATCAAATTGAAGGTGCTATTCTTTTCCTTGTTGGTGATGGCGATGTCATTCCGGAAGTCAAAAAAATAGTTGCTCAAAATGCACTTGAACACAAAGTTCGATTCATTTCAAGATTACCTTACCCAGAACTGATGCGCTACACTGCAGCGGCAGACCTAGGTTTGGCCTTAGATAAGCCACTCAGTCTGAATTATCAACTTGCCTTACCCAATAAAGTTTTTGACTACATCCAGGGGCAAACACCTATTTTAGCGAGTCCGTTGATCGAAGTCAAGCAGCTTATTGAAAAATACGATTGTGGAGAAATCCTAGAAACGGTAAGTCCTGAATGCATTGCTAATAGCATCAATCAATTATTTGACAACCCTGAAAGATTAGCCCAACTTAAAAAGAATTGCGTTACTGCGGCTCAACGAGAACATTGGGACAAGGACCAAGAGACATTAAAGCAAGTCATTCGACGCGTTTTTGTCTAATTGATAGAGACGGCCGAGTCGGTATGCGTCAAAAACGAAAATTGGAGATAGACCGGTTAGCAAGAGCCCTTTTAAAAATAGCGTAGCAAACGATAAACATTTTAAAAGTAGCAAAAATAGGCCTCCTCTTTTTTTCCAAGTAATATATTGCGCTAGTAAGCGACTTGCTGAATCAAGAGATTTCAAATTGTAATTTGCATGAATCCAAAGTAGGTTTTGGAGCGCCTGGTCGGTCTTTTGCATAAAAACGCGATTGGTATCAATATGAAGATTCCAAACCGGGTTGTCTATGTGGGCAATGGGTATCTGGTTTTGCTGCAATTGCAAGCCAAACAAGGTGTCTTCATGGCCATAGCCGGCTAGGTTTTCGTCAAAAGGAAATTGCGCAAGTACTTCCCTTGCAATGACAAAATTATTGGTCTTGAATCCGTGCATTGGTTGATTGCTTCGGACGGCAAAAGACAAACTTTCGCGCTGCGTAGAATAACGCCAACGCAGTCGGTTTTTGAGTGCCGGCTTGTTTATCTGATAACAACTTGCACCAACCAATACTTTTATATTTGGGTTTTCGTCTAAGTAATTCTTGTAGTTAGCGATAAATGTTGGTGCTTGGATTGTACTATCGCCATCTATAAATAAAAGGTAGTCAGCGTTGGTATACTTTAAAAATGCATTGCGAATTTTAGCCCGACCAATGTTTTGTGCAAGTTCGACCACCCGCACCTTCGGATGCGCAAATTGGTTGAGCGCTTTGGTAGCCGGACTTGATGCATCATCGAGAAGAATCAAATCGATTTGCGCACCTGATTGCGAATCGATTTGTGCACAGAGTTGTTCTACCAATGCGCGCACATCGGAATTATAAACAGGAATACAAACGCTAAGCGTCCACATAGACGAACTAGGCCATAGTACTTGGCGTGCCGAAATTCATTGGTGGAAAACCTGCTTGCGGTTCGTCGATTGGACCAAAGTGTTGTTCGTATTTTTCGATGTTTTCAGCAAGCGCTTGCAAGAAACGCTTGGCATTCTGCGGTGTCATGAGTACTCTAGAGCGTACTTTGCCTTTTGGCATGCCCGGCATGATCTGAACAAAATCACAAACCACCTCGGCAGGTGAATGCGTGATAATAGCAAGGTTAGAATAAATACCCAAAGCGATATCTTCGGATAATTCGATATTCATTTGATTTTCTTGGTTTTCCATTTTTAGATTTGTTTTTCAGATTCGTTAAAAGTAAGGCCAAATATTTGGAGTTCTTTTAAAATTGGCAGGTAAATTTCAGCATTAACGGGTAGTGAAACCCCTTTTTCTTGAATTTGACCGTTCAATATGAGTTTACAGGCTATAGCTACAGGCAATCCAACGGTGTTGGCCATTGCTGTGTAGCGTTCATCTTGACCTTCTACAACGAGCGAGCTATCGATCTGATAACGTTTGGACCCCAGCGAATATTGTATCTGATGCACCATGACAATCATGTCTTTGTCTCCTGGATACAAGCGCCATTTATCGACCAAAATATGTTGTAATAATTGTGCAGGGCTTGCATTTTGAATACCTATTGGTGCTTGGTCTTCAAAAAGTCCAATTGCTTCAAAAAGTTCAAAAATTTGCTTCTTATTTGCTACAAACTGTAGAAGTTTGTCCTCAACGCTAATACCCTCTTGAAAAGGTAAGAATGCATTTAAAAACTGTCGGGGGGTGAGCTTTTCTGATCCGTGGATTTGAAAATGGTCTTCAGTCATTCCCAATTGCACAAAAACGTTCCAAGCTTCACAAAAAGGAGGGCGGCGCAATGTACCTCGGAAAATGGTTGGAATGTCTTCAATGCCGTAAGTACTCAAGTAACTTAAGGAGTCTCGGTTTGCATAACCTTGGAAAGTCCCGTATTTTTCGATTTCGATGGTATCCAATTGCTGAAACAAGCGCTGATAGGTGACATATTTGAGCTCGTTCATTTCGCGGTAGCAGGCCGCGGGGCCTTGTCCGGCCAATACCACATTTCTGGGGTTCCAGGTAAATTTGTAATGCCATGGATTGTCGTCAGAAGCGGGCGCTATCAGACCGCCGCAGTAAGATTTAAAAGATTCAAGCACGCCGCCTTTGGCCTTGATTTGGTCGATTATATGCATGGCACTCATGTGATCAATACCAGGGTCTAAGCCAATCTCGTTCAGAATAATGACGCCAGCGTCTAGGGCCTGCTGCTGAAGGGCCCTCATGTCGTTGGAAATGTAAGATGGCGTAATTAAGTTCTTTTTCAAGGCAATGCAATCCTTGGCTACCTCCACATGATGAATAGCGGGCAACATTGAAATCACGATATGCGCTTGGGCAATGTAGGGCCTGCGCGCTTCAGCATCTAGCGCATTGAAATGATGCGCAATACCTCTTGGATGCCCATTTAATTTCTGCTGTAGTTGCTCGCTATTCTGATCGACAACATGAAGCATCCAATCTTCTGCCTCACTGCGATCTAGAATGTATTTGATAAGGGTCGAGGCTGATAATCCAGCGCCTAAGAGTAAAATATTTTTCATGCTATTATGCGGTCAACAAATGTAGCAAACTATCGGGAACTGTTGTCAGTAAGCATGAACAAAATCGGGACATCTAGGCGTTTAGCCCATGACTTTTCATCGTGTGCGGCTCCTGGCACAACGGCCTCCAAAAATCTGCTATTCTTCGTGTTGTACCCAATTCTTGCGAGTGTATTCAAAAGGCGATCGTGGTAAGGTCCGTAATAGGCGTCGAGTGTTTCTGTGCCTCGATCGATATAAAGTTTATGTTTTTTATCTGCTTTTAATTCTTGCTCCAGATATAGATTAAACGGTATGACCATTGCTTCAACCATTCCTTCTTCAAACATGCCAAAATTGATCATCGGTGTATGTATGGACAAACATGCAGCAGCCCCAAATAGCTTTGGTTTTTCACATAGGGCATAAAGTGAAATGAGTCCGCCCATACTCGAGCCCAAGACCATTCTGTCTTGTGTTTTTGTGCCGACATTAACATAAGCTTGCTCAATGAAAGGAACCAAGGTGTCTTCGATCCAATTCAAATAGGCATCTGCCCTCAATTGCCCATTCCATAATTTGGCGAGCAATTGGTTGCGATAGCTATCGGGCATATAGTTGGCTACCTTCTGCGGGAAAAATTCGGCGTACCGGTTCGGCGGGTCATTGTGAATTCCGACTACAATAAACGGCGTGTAATGGATGCCTTTGAGTTGCTGGTCAAAAAGTTCGTCGACGCGCCACTCTTGTTTATTCCAAGTTTGGGTGCTATCAAATAACATTTGACCGTCATGCATGTAAAGTGTTTTGGCTTTTTGCTGCACACGATAATTACTGGGAACATAAACATCTATCACGCGCGTGGTGTCTGCGAATGGGAGTTCATAACGATAGAGTGTTCCTTGAGAAACATGTAAAGAATGCGGACGTAGATATTGAGCTGGATTCCATTGTTTGGCATTGTTTTTCTGACCATAGACAAAAAATGAAATCAGGGTAAAAAGTAAAAGATAGAAACGCATTGTTTTTTTTCTGACAAGATTAAGGGCTTTCTATGAATGTTGCGCATACAATGGCTATTTTTGTCAAAAAATTCCTCGGATGGACAAACTCCTCTCACAATTATTTTCCATGCGCTGGGCAAGCGTGGGTTTAATCGCTTTTTTTGTAGCCATTGGTATAGCTACTTTTATCGAGTCGATACACGGCACCCAAGCTGCAAAAATTACCATTTACAATGCTTTTTGGTTCGAGGGGCTGCTTTTATATCTGACATTGGCGCTTGTTTCCAATATTTTTCGTTACAAAATGTGGAGTCGCGAGAAAATTGCTATGTTGAGCTTTCACCTTTCGTTTATCGTTATTCTTGCAGGTGCTGCCATTACGCGTTACATCAGCTTTGAGGGGCAAATGGTCATCAAAGAAGGAGAAAGCAACAACTTTATTCATACTGCTGACCCATATGTGCTGATCAATGCGCAAGATATCACACAAAAAAATGGCGCTACCACCCTGCAAGCTTGGAAAACTTATTTAAGCGAGTTCAACAACAATGATTTCGTGTATCAAACCAATCTTGGTAAAAAAGAAATCTCAATTCGTTATGTCGATTTTATGTCTGATCGCATTGACTCCTTGCAAGTCAATCAAAAATTCAAAGAAAACGCGCTCGAAATTGTTACTGAGGGCAAAAAGTCAAACTACTTGACAGAAGAAGATGTCCTGATGGTCGGCACCACTCCTTTTTATTTTTCTGCCCAACGACCAACTGCACCAAGCCAAGCACCTGGCGTCTATTTACACGTCAAAGACGGAAAAACCTGGATTTACCCTAGTGTCGAACTCAGGGCACTACCCATGACAGAAATGAAAAAAATACAGCAAAGCGGCCAAGCACCAGCCGATAGCCTCTACGTCAATTATCCGCTCAACGAATGGTCAGAATTCAAGACATTCACACTTTATTTAGTTGGCGGCCAGCAAGTTGTATTTAAAAGACTGATTCCCCACGCCAAAAAAATGCTTGTCAAGGCGCCGGTTAAAAAAACAGGGAAAGATTACCTTATTGTAGCGCTCAGCGACGGCAAAGCCAGTAAAAAAGTCCGTTTGGAAGGCGGCATCGGCAAATTACCAAAACCAGAACGTTTTGCCATGAACGGTGTTGTGTATCAATTAGAGTACGGCTCTATTCAAAAAAACATTCCCTTCTTTGTGCGTTGCCGAGACTTCAAACTCGATAAATACCCAGGTTCCAATGCGCCGTCTTCATTTGAAAGTGAACTCACTATAGAAGATGCCCGCAACAACGTCAAACTAAACCGCCGCGTATTCATGAACAACGTCATTGACTACGACGGCTACCGGTTTTTCCAATCATCTTATGAACTAGACGACCCAAGCACACCTCAGAACGAAGAAGGCACCGTTCTAAGTGTCAACCATGATGCACTTGGAACAAATGTCACGTATTTTGGCTACCTTCTTATGGCCTTAGCCATGATTTTATCGCTATTTGCCCCGGCAGGTCGTTTTGCATTTCTTGCCGAGCAGCTGCAAAAAATCAAAATCAAAAAAGCAGGTTTAAGTGTTGTTTTATTACTCACAGGAACAACTTTTGCGCAACACAACCACAGTGAGCACAACCACAATGATCACAACCCTTCAAAGCATTCCGCGGCGCCAACCAAACCCCAACATTACGAAATCAGTAAGGATCATGCCGAAGAATTAGCTTCCCTATTGGTGCAAGACTACGAAGGCAGAATTGTACCTTTCCATACACTGGCCGATCAGCTCACACGCAAACTCACCCACGACAACAAATACAAAGATTTGAATGCCGTTCAGTTTGTTTTGGGTCTGCATATGTATCCATCTTATTGGGTGAATAAACCCTTTATTCAGATTCCACGCAACTTACGTGAGCCTCTAAATCTGAAAGAATTTGAGAGCATGATGTCGCTCACCTCCAAAAATTCGGAATTTAAATGGTTGGCGCAATATAAGACTGCACATCAGAAACTAGAATCACAGCGCAATGAATTTGATAAAAAACTGATCAAGCTCAATGAAAAATACGAAGTTGCCAACAACATTTTTATGTGGCAATTCATGCGCATCATTCCAGCTAAAAACGACCGCAATCATACCTGGTTTGTTCCGCTCAGCATGGAACTGAGTCAAAAAGATACGCTGTCGTCCAAACTTTTTGTCAATTACCTAGCCGCTTTGCATCAGGGTGGTCAAAACCAAACATTTGGCGAGGCAAACGATTTACTCAAAAGATTCAAATTATTCCAACGCCAAGCAGGAAAAGCTGTTGCACCTTCAGAGAGCAAGGTTCAAATGGAAATTCGCTACAACAAAATGCAGGTTTTTAAGCGCTCGTATCAACTCTATTTATTGAGTGGTATGTTGCTGCTTATTGTATTTTTCATCGGTATCTTTTTTAGAACGGAGCGCTACCAAACCAAACTCATATGGCCAAAACGAATCTTGATTGGCTTGACCATCTTCACCTTTATTTTTCACGGCACAGGATTGGGTATGCGTTGGCTTATCTCCGGCCATGCGCCTTGGAGCAACGGCTATGAGGCCATTGTATTTATTGGCTGGGTAACCATGATTGCCGGCTTTGTTTTTGCAAAGAAAAACCAAGTTGTTCTGGCAGGTGCAACCGTTTTAGCCGCGCTTATGCTTTGGGTTTCAGAAATGAACCTCATGGATCCAGAAATAACACCACTTGTTCCTGTCCTGAAGTCTTATTGGCTCATGATCCACGTCGCTATTATTACCGGAAGCTATGGCTTTTTGGGCTTGGCTTGTATACTTGGGCTCATCAATCTCAAGCTCTATTTGTTTCAAACACAAAAATCAGCAGCACTTATCCGACTTAACATCCAAGAAATTACTTACATCTCAGAAATGACCATGACCGTTGGGCTCTATATGCTGACCATCGGCACTTTTCTCGGTGGTGTTTGGGCCAACGAATCATGGGGCCGCTATTGGGGCTGGGATCCGAAAGAAACTTGGGCATTGGTATCTGTACTTGTCTATGCTGTCATTTTACACTTCAGACTCATTCCCGGACTTCAAGGACGCTTCCTATTTAACGCCCTATCCTTTTGGGGGTATTCTGCCATCCTATTTACTTTCTTTGGTGTGAATTTTATGTTGGTGGGCTTGCATTCCTATGCCCAAGGCGAAGGACTTGGCCAGTTCCCAACTTGGCTCATTTACCTCATCTTGGTATTTGCTTTACTTACACTGCTTGCCTACATGCGCAACCGTCAAATTGAAAAACGCCAAAAAGAAGCTTTACTCCATTCATGATTTCGGAGCGCATCCTTTACGAAGACAACCACGTCATCGTGGTCAACAAACTTCCTTCGGAACTCACCCAAGGCGACAAAACCGGCGACGCTACCTTGCCTGACCTCATCAAGACTTACCTCAAAGAAAAGTACCAAAAGCCAGGAAATGTATTCTTGGGTGTTGTACATAGGCTAGACAGGCCAACGAGCGGCGCGCTTGTTTTTGCCCGAACCAGCAAGGCTTTGGAACGTCTCAATGCGCAATTCCGCAATAAAGAGACCAACAAAGTTTATTGGGCCATTGTTGGGCAACAACCCCAAAACCAGAAAGGATCCTTGCGCAACTGGCTCAAAAAAAATGAAGCACAAAATAAAAGCTATGTAGTTGCCGAGAATACGCCCGGTGCAAAAAATGCCATTCTACATTACGAGCTCATCGGGGCATCCGAACGTTATTTCCTGCTCGAGATTCAATTGGAAACGGGTAGACACCATCAGATCAGGTGCCAATTGGCGCATATGGGCTCTGTGATCAAAGGGGACCTCAAATATGGCGACAAACGTTCCAACCCAGACGGCTCTATTTGTTTGCACGCAAGAACACTTAGCTTTGAGCACCCAACAACAAAAGAAACGATATCAGTGGTAGCGCCCTTACCACAAATTGGCGTCTGGACTGCTTTTGAAAAACGTTAAAATCCAAGAATTTTTTTGGCTGTAAGCCACATGATCTCTATGTCTTTGAAGCGGCTTGGATTTGTTATGTAGCGCTTATTTAAGGCCAATTTAGCAGGCATCACCTCCTCGATGTAGGTTTTTTGTGGGTCTGCGGCTTTGGCTAAAAGTTCATTTTCATGAAAATAGGCAATACTGGCATAATCGGTTATGCCCGGTTTTACGCTGAGTATTTGGCGTTGGGCATCCGTGTACATGGCAACATAGTAGGGAACCTCTGGACGCGGACCTACAATACTCATGTCTCCTTTCAAGACATTGACGAACTGAGGGAATTCATCGAGTTTGAATCTGCGAATAAAGTAACCTGTCCGGGTGATGCGCGGATCTCGGTTTCCGATGGTAATTTGACTGCCTTTGTCAGCATTGATTCGCATTGACCTAAATTTGATCAGCAAAAACAAACGGCCGTTTTGTCCAACGCGCTCTTGATAATAAAAAGCGCCACCGTCCGATTCTACGACAATAAGTAAGACGAGCAAAATGCCAAACGGCAAAAAGCAAGCTAAAACCAAAAGTGAAACAAATATGTCGAATGCCCTTTTCATCGTATATTCGTACAAAGCTAAACAAAACTTGAGTTGCTAGATAAATTCAATTATAAAGAAGCCCTGAGCGCTGAGAACTTCAGAGCGCAAACCCTTGCGCAACTGCAAAATGATTTGGACAGAGCGCAATGTGGCTATAACATTGGAAATATCGATTTTATTTCTGAATTAGCGGTATTACTAGAAAGCCTCTCTTCGGAAAAACGGGCGCAACTTTTGTATTTGATCGACCTTCCTGAAACGAACCCCTCCCTTATTTCCTCAGGTGATCTATTTTTAGACTTAGCAGAACAAATCATCCATCGGGAAGCGCTGAAAGTGTACTTGCGCAATCATTTCTCTACATCGTAAAAGGTGTTGAAACTCTTTTGAAATTGTTCATATCTCGAGGCTGATTTACAATGTGTTTTCCAGCTAAATGTTAACTTTGTAAATCAAATTTTTCGTCATGAACTTCATTGCATCTAGCACCACCCTACTTCGCCACCTTCAAAGCATATCAGGTGTGCTCAATACCAGCAATACACTTCCTATTCTCGATAACTTTCTTTTCGATATCACCGACGGTTTACTCACGGTTTCTATTTCTGATTTAGAGACCACCATGATGACCAAACTTGAGGTGCAATCCGAACAAAACGGTAAAATTGCCATACCCGCAAAGTTATTGCTTGACGTTTTGAAAAACTTGCCAGACCAACCATGTACTTTCAAAGTAAACACCACTAATTTTCAAATTGAAATCGCCTATGACAATGGCAAATCAAGAATGGTTGGTTTCAACGGTGAGGAATTTCCTAAAGTTCCAGAACTCGCCAACAAAAGCGCCATCAAATTATCAGGCGCTACTTTGTCAAAAGCCATCAATAAAACATTATTCGCCACCGGCAACGACGACCTCCGCCCCGTCATGAGCGGCGTTTACTGCCAATTTGCTGGTTCGGAAATTACATTTGTGGCCACTGATGCCCACAAATTGGTTCGCTACAAAAGAACAGATGCAGATGCCAGTGGCAGTTCTGCTTTTATACTACCAAAAAAACCACTCAACTTACTCAAGTCCAATTTACGTGGCGATGAAGAAATTTTGATGGAATACAACGAATCAAACGCTGTATTCTCTTTCTCGGACCTTGTTTTGGTATGCCGCCTTATCGATGGGAAATACCCTAACTACGAAGCCGTTATTCCTAAAGAAAATCCAAATGTCTTGACCATAGACCGCAGCCAATTTTTGTCTTCAATCAAGCGCGTATCCATTTTTTCTAACAAAACAACGCATCAAATTCGCCTCAAATTGGCCGGTTCTGAACTCTCACTTTTTGCCGAAGACATCGATTTTGCCAATGAAGCCACAGAAAGACTCACCTGTAATTACGACGGTGACGACCTCGAAATTGGTTTCAACTCTCGTTTCTTACTCGAAATGCTCAGCAACCTAGATGCCGACGAAATCAAGTTGTCTATGTCTGAACCGAGCCGTGCTGGCTTGCTTACGCCAGCTACCCAAGACAACGCCCACGAAGACATCCTCATGCTCGTGATGCCCGTGATGCTCAATCGCTAAGCAGCATGAACAACACCTTAACCAATATTCGCAACCTCTCTTTGGAGGAGCTCAAAACGAGCTTTACTGAATTTGGTGAAAAAGCTTTTCGAGCCAAGCAAGTTTGGGAGTGGCTTTGGCAAAAAAACGCGCACTCCTTCGATCAAATGAGCAACCTCAGCCTCGCTTTTCGCGCTTGGCTTACTGCACATTACTATATTGATTTCATTTCATTACAAGACCAACAAATAAGTAGAGACCGCACCATCAAAAGTGCTTTTACCGTTGACGACGCCAAAGTCATCGAAGGCGTCCTGATCCCAACTAGCTCGCGCATGACTGCCTGCATCTCTTCTCAGGTTGGCTGTAGTTTATCTTGTAAATTTTGTGCTACCGGTAGGCTTAAACTGATGCGCAACCTTAGTGCCGGCGAAATCGTAGACCAAGTTGTCTACCTCAACAAACAAGCACAAACGCATTATCAGCAAAACCTCAGTAATATCGTATACATGGGTATGGGAGAGCCCTTGCTCAATTACAAAAACGTTTTGCATTCCATTGACCGCCTGTGCAGCCCCGACGGCCTCGGTATTTCTCCTCGGCGCATTACGGTTTCCACTGCCGGCATTGCCAAAATGATCACCAAACTCGGCGACGACAACGTCAAGTTTAATTTAGCGCTCTCATTGCATGCAGCCAACGATCAAAAGCGCAATCAGATCATGGAAATCAATGAAAGCAATAACCTACAATCGCTCTCAGAGGCACTTCAATATTTCCATGAAAAAACAGGCTCAAGAGTTACCTTTGAATACATCATTTTCAAAGATTTTAACGACGACCTAGCCGACGCCAGAGAGTTGGCCCATTTTGCCAAATGTGTTCCCTGTAAAATCAACATTATTGAATACAACCCCATCGATGACGGTATTTATCAGCAAGCTGACGCCAAGAAAGTAGAAGCTTTTGCGCAATACCTAGAGTCCCTGAACCTCATTGTCAATGTGCGCAGAAGCCGCGGCAAAGACATCGATGCAGCTTGTGGTCAACTCGCTAACAAAAACAAAGCTATTGCCGCTAGCGAACGTGCCCTAAAGTTCTAAATTCTAGCTAGTAACATTTTTATTCTTTATTCGTCAACGTTTTTGACATGATTCACGTACAAAACCTACACAAAACCTTTACGCTCAGCAAACAACAGCGTAAAGAACTCAATACCGATCAAAAGACCGCAACTGCCGTTTCTGATCTTAGCTTTCAATGTCAGCCTGGCCGTATTTTTTCTTTACTTGGTCCAAATGGCGCCGGCAAAACCACCACCCTCCGCATGATTGCTACGCTGATCACACCAACAAGTGGCAACATTCATATTAACGGCATAGACGCCATTAAAGATCCACAAGCGGCACGTCAACAAATTGGTTTTCTAACTGGCTCTACTGGTCTATATGCACGCTTGACGCCCGTTGAAGTCATAGATTATTATGCCGACTTATACGGCGTTGATAAAATCATACGCGAACAACGCAAAGACGAACTTTTTACCTTGCTCAATATGCAAGATTTCTTGCATAAACGGATTGGCAAACTCAGTACAGGCATGAAACAAAAAGTATCTATTTGCCGCACCATGATCCACGACCCAAGTGTGGTCATCTTTGACGAACCCACTAGTGGTTTGGATGTCATTACCGCCGAAAATATTATCAAACTCATTCGCAATTGCAAAGAACAAGGAAAAACAGTTATTTTTTCAAGTCATATCATGAGTGAGGTTGACCTACTCTGCGACGACCTCGCCATTATTCACCAAGGTCAACTTAAATTCAACGGCACCATGTCCAATTTTCGGGCGCAAATGCAAACGACCAATCTCACCGAAGAATTCATTCGGATTGTTCAAGCTCCAAATTCTACCATATGATTTTTCGTATTTTTCGCAAAGAACTGCTAGACACCCTTCGGGACCGCCGAACCCTCATGACCATGCTCGTGATTCCTATTTTGGTGTTCCCGATTACACTCAACATTTTTGTAGAGGTCTCCAAATCGTATGAAGAAAGCGCCAATACCAAAACCATGAAAATTGGCATTGTCGGGGATCAAAACCATCGCTTTACAACACAACTGAAACAAATTCCAAACCAAGTTGGTCCCAAAAAAATCATGGTTTTCAAAGACAGCTCCACGCTAAAAAAAGCCATAGAATCCGATCAAATTCAACTGGGCCTGGTTGTACCATCAAACGAAGTCGATTTGAGAAAAACGCAACAAACAGTAACACTCACATGGCTTTTGGACGCCTCTGAAGTAGGACGCGCTGATCGGGCACAACAATACGGTGCAAGTTTGCAGGCTTTCGCTGATGCTGAACGCCTCCAAACATTGGGCCTGCGCCCAGAGCAAATTAAACCGTTAAGCATCAACACCATCAATTGTGCAAGCGACAAAAAAATGGTGGGTCAGTTAGCTGGTGGTTTTCTACCTTACATTTTCATTGCTTTTGGTTTTATTGGTTGTATGTATCCGGCCATCGATCTATTTACAGGCGAAAAAGAACGAGGTACTTTAGAAACCCTGCTCACGGTACCTGTAAGCCGCTGGAAAATACTAATTGGCAAAATGCTAGTGGTGGTAAGTTCCGGAATGTTGGCAGCAACCTGCGCGCTTATTGGCTTATTTATATCCATCGAATTCCTTGACCTAGCGGCCAATAAAGAACTACTTGATGTTATTCATAGTGTATTGACGCCCGCTTTCATTTTGTCCATGTTCGCTTTACTTTTGCCATTGGTGATTTTCTTTGCAGGACTTATGATACCTATTGCTATTTATGCCAAAAGTTTCAAAGAAGCACAAAGTATCATTACACCATTAAATATCGTGATGGTTTTACCCGCCATGATTGGTTTCTTTCCGGGTATCGAACTCAATTTAAATACCACCTTCATTCCGGTAGTGAATGTTGTTTTGGCAACCAAAGAATTGGTTGCTGGCACACTTTCTTGGCTCTATTTTAGCAGTGTCTTTGGCGTCATGTGTATATTGGCCGCAGTCGCTATTGGCCTCTCCTACAAGCAATTTGGAAGAGAGACAAATATTTTAAGCTAATTCTGAAAGCTCGAGCCAACGCATTGTAAATTCATCAATTTTCTCGACAACCTGGCCAAGGCGTGCACCCTTTTCAAGTAACAATTCATTACTAAGCGCACCACTAGAAAGCGCTGTACTTAAAAGCTCCTTTTCTTGTTCGAGTAGCGGTAGTTCTTTTTCAATTTGCTCAAACTCTTGCTTCTCTTTGAAACTCATTTTACGCTTTCTTTCGGATTGTTCTGACTTCTGAACAAGCGTAATTTCTGCTTTTGGCGTTTGCTTTTGCTCGCGTAGGTTTTGTTGGAGCGCTGTTCTATACGAATGGTAGTTTCCAGTGATGTCTTTGATTTTACCCTCTCCTTGAAATACAAAAAGATGATCGACCATTTTATCCATGAAATAGCGGTCATGAGACACCACAATTAAACTACCTTGGAACAACCTGAGGTATTCCTCCAAGACGGACATTGCAAAAATATCGAGGTCATTGGTTGGCTCATCTAAAATGAGGAAATTCGGATTGAGCATGAGGACCCGCAACAGTTTGAGTCGTCGTCGTTCGCCACCACTCAGTTTATGCACAAAATGATAATGCATGTCTCTTGGAAAGAGAAATCTTTCAAGAAGCTGTGCGGCAGAAAGTTGCCTTCCTTTTTCGAGCGGTATAAATTCTGCAACCTCTCGAACAACATCAATGACTTTCATATCGGGATCCACTTCCATTAATTCTTGGGAGTAGTAACCAAAGACGACGGTTTCACCAATGACAATTTTACCTTTATCAGGTTCAATTTCACCGGTAAGCATTTTTAGAAAAGTTGTTTTGCCAGTTCCATTGTTGCCAACGATGCCGAGTCGCTCTTGTCTTTGAAAATGATAACTGAAGTCATCGAGCATTGCTCTGTCGCCGAAAGCCTTTGAAACTTTATGAAACTCGACAATCTTGGTGCCCAGTCTTTCCATTTTAATAGGCAATTCAAGCTCATCTTCTTCGAGGCGTTGGCTTGCTACTTTTTTAAGATCCGAAAAAGCATCGACGCGCGCTTTTTGTTTGGTGCCACGCGCTTTGGGTTGTCTGCGAATCCAGTCGAGTTCTTTTCTAAATGTATTTTTAGCTTTCTCGATTGTAGATTGCAATTGTTCTTCGCGCTCCGCTTTTTTCTCGAGATAATAAGAGAAGTTACCTTTGTAACGGTAAATAGTTTGGTCCGCTAATTCAAAAATGGTATCACAAACTACTTCCAAGAAATAGCGGTCGTGGGTCACCATCAGCAGGGTCAATTGAGAGGCCGATAAATATTGCTCGAGCCATTCAATCATGTCTAAATCAAGGTGGTTGGTGGGCTCATCTAAAATCAGAAATTCGGCCTCAGAGAGCAATACTTTGGCTAAAGCCACTCGTTTTTTTTGCCCGCCTGATAGTTGGCCAACTTTTTGTGTAATACCGCTAAGCTTGAGAACGGACATGATCTGTTGGACTTTCACTTCGAGGTCCCAGGCTTGGTGTTCGGTGAGCGCTTGGTATAATTCGCCAAGTTTGGCTTCGTCATTGGCTGCCAATGCATCGGCGTAAGCCTTGATGAGTTTAATTTCGGGGAGGTCGTGGTCTAGGACCGCATCTAGGACGCTGAGTTCGGGGTTGAGGTCTTCGGTTTGCTCCATGAAGGCAATGCGCAGCTCTTTTCGAAAGGTCACAGTACCGCTGTCTGCTGGTTCAAAACCAAGCAAACAGCGCAAAAGTGTGGATTTACCCGCGCCGTTTTTGGCTACAATTGCGGCTTTTTGCCCTTGCTCTATTCCAAAGGTAAGGTCAGAAAATAAAATACGCTCACCATAAGATTTGGTGAGTTGCTCAACAGAAAGAAAATTCATGATTAACGGAGGCGATCTAGAGATTCGAGAATTTCTTTGTCTTTTTTGACGCCTTTAAAAGCAAAGTATGAAAATGGAAGGCCCACTACACTCAAGTAATAACCCCAACCAAGATTGATAGAAGTAGCACTGGGCACGAGCAGACCCAAACTGCCAACAGCCAAGACAAATAACAGACCTACCAAATAGATCAACAAGGCCAAACGCGCCAAGCGAAATTGCTTTTTAAGGTTTTTGTAATTCATCATGACATAGTAATTGAAAAGAACAAACGCAATGACAAAATAAAACAGCACGGAACCTTGTATATTTTCCGCTTCACCCAATTGGGAGGCATTTTTAAACCGCTGGACGCCATAAACTGAGTAAGAAAAATAATTTTTTGAAGTAGGGAAACCAAAGATTTCCACAGCAGATAACAATGCTGAAAGCAGCAACATCACCAAAATAAAATAAACGGTCTGAATGCGTTGAATCATATAAATAAGGTATTGCGTTGTTGACGTAAATAAAAATCGAGGAGCACGATATGCGCCATTGCCCAAACAATTGGGACCGCGCGCGGCACCACACAAGCGTCGTGCCTGCCTCCGATGGTGAGCGGTGCAAGACCGCCTTCTTTTTGGAGCGCAACCTGCTCTTTTTTGATACTAGCTACTGGTTTGAATGCAACTCGAAAATCAATAGGCATACCATTAGATATGCCACCTTGGATGCCGCCAGAAAAATTGGTTTGGGTAGAGCCGTCTGCATTGAACAAGTCATTGTGCTCAGAGCCTTTCATGGAAATGGCACTGAATCCACTGCCGATTTCAAAACCTTTTACAGCGTTGATGGAAAGCATGGCTTTACCCAATTCCGCATGGAGTTTATCAAAAACGGGCTCTCCCCATCCGGGCGGCACGCCTTTTAATATACAGCGGATCGCACCCCCTGTGGTGTCGCCATCTTGTTGTAATTCGGCTAAATAATTTTGGATTTCATCGGATAACTTTCTTTCCGGGCAACGGACCAAAGAAGCTTCAATTTGCGATTTGTCGTACCAGTTGGCATTTTGCATTTGAAATGGTCCAATTTGATCTACATAACAAGTGCTTTCAATGCCCAAGCGTTCTAAAACTTGAGCGGCCAAGGCACCTGCCACCACGCGGCAAGCTGTTTCTCGGGCACTGCTGCGCCCGCCGCCACGGAAGTCGCGATTACCGTATTTTTGTTGGTAAGTGTAGTCAGCGTGCGAAGGCCTAAAAGCATCTTTAAGTTGTTGGTAGTCTTTTGATTGTTGGTCTTGATTACGAATTAAAAAAGCAATTGGGCTACCGGTGGTCTTTCCTTCAAAAATGCCGGACAAAAACTCGACCTCATCGCTTTCTTGACGAGGCGTAACAAGTTCATTTTGACCTGGTCGGCGTTCGTTGAGCGCTTGTTGTACCTTTGATAAATCTATCGGGAAATTCGAGGGGAATCCTTCAATAATGCCACCAATGGCAATGCCATGAGACTCGCCAAAAGTGGTGAGTTTGAAAATTTGACCATAGCTTGAACCAGACATATGACAAAGGTAAGGAATTTGGATGGTTAATCTTTTTATATTTGACCATGCGAACATTACTATTTCTTCTGGGCAGCATTGCATTTCTATGGTCCTGCGCGCCTGCTCGATTTGTTGAACCGCTCCAAAAAGGCGAGCAAGTTCTGAGTGGTCATTTTGGTGGGCCATTGGCAAAAGTTCCGGGTATTGGTGTCATTCCAATTCCTTTTAGCTCTATTGGTTACGGCCGTGGCCTCAGCAATCAAACAACTGTTTTTGGCAATCTCCACCTGACTTCCCTAGCCTTTGGCGTCGGACAATTTGAACTAGGCGCATCTCAAAAACTTTGGAGTACAGACCGCATGGGTGTTTCAGGCCAACTCAATACAAATATGCTGATCGATTTTTATACCGGAGCCAACCGCATTTGGCCCCAACTCGATGCCAATTATTATTACAAATACGGGCGCCAATGGAAACCTGAACAACTCGACAAGATGTGCTCGGTGTATCACCGCAATTATAATTTTGCTTACATAGGTATCTCGAATTGGTTCGATTTTTACCGCATTGAGTCTCAAGGAAGACCCAATGAACAACTCTGGATTCCAAGTCTGCAACTAGGGCATCAATGGATCCGGCCCAAATGGAGTTACCAGGCTGAAGTCAAAATTTTAGCACCCCTTTCATCGAATGAAAATATTGTGGTGCCCTATCCAAGCTTGCTTCAAAACCGCGGCGCCACCGGACTTTATTTTGGGATCACTTATCACTTATAACTATGAAAAATATTTTACTCATTGGCTTTGTGCTGTTCATTTCTGTGGCTTGCCGCAAAAGACTAGATGGCTTTTTATTTAATCCAAGTCAGATTGAAAATTACCAACTCGATGCCTATCAAGGAGAGGTGAGTTTGGAACTCAATGGTGCATTTGGCGTGCCAGCTACAATGATTCATCAATTGCAATGGGATGTCGAGCTCGAAGAGGGCTCGGCTAAAATGAGCGCTATTTACATCGGAGACCTCAACCAAATAAGTACAGATACCGTTATTTTATACTGTCACGGCAACAAAGACCACCTCGACTTTTATTGGCCAAGACAAAAACTTTATGCCAACGCCGGAGGTTTAGGACGTTACGGCGTACTCATGTTCGATTACCCAAGTTTTGGTCTTTCAGAAGGCAAAGCAAGCGAGGAGAATATGTACCGCAGCACAAGAAGAGCAATTGAGTGGCTTAAAGCGCAAGGACTTCAAAATGATCGTTTTGTCATTTTTGGGTTCTCTTTGGGTTCTGCTGCAGCTTGCGAAGTAGCAGCGCATCCGCAAGATTACCCGCTTTCCCCATCTAAACTCATTTTAGAAGCGCCTTTTGCCTCGGCTGAAGTCATGATCCAAGATGCTGCGTTGCTTTCCATGCCCGGCTCGTTCTTAGTTGATTTGCAAATAGACAACGCAACAGAAATCAAGAAAATCAGCATTCCTTTGCTCTGGATTCATGGGCAAGACGACAGCTTTTTAACGGTAAAAAGTCACGGACAGCCGGTATATGACAACAAAACAACAGGATATAAAGATGCTTTTTTGATAGCCGGAGGCGAGCATGAAAACGCGCCGTTTATCGCAGGCTACCAACAATATATCGATAAGATTGCGTCGTTTATTCAGCTTCAATGACCTAAAACAACGATTTTTGCACGCTGTTGCTGATCGTTATAGATTGAATTGAGGTAGTAAACCCCTTCACATAATGGTAAATCAATCGATAAATTGGCGTCATTGGCAACAAACTGTGCGACCAATTTACCTTGCGCGTCATATATTGCCAATTGACTTCCGATGCTTAGATTGCTCAAGAAGAGTTGACCCGTGGTCGGATTTGGATACACACTTAACATTTGCAAATCAGTCTCTTGCAATTGTGCACAACTTTCTAAAATAACCGTAATTTGCGCCATGCCTGTGCATCCATTGGTTGCATCGGTGTAGCTCGCTGTTAGTGTAAGATTCCCCAAACTTAAACCTGTAGGGTCAAAAGAAAGACCATTTACACCCAATCCAGTGACGCTCGTTCCTTGTGGTGTAACTGTTAATGGAACAGCACCGTCCTCTACGCATAACACCATGTCAGTATCTGCAATAGAAAGACCCACGACGGGTGTTGCATTGACCACAATTTGTTGTGTTGTGCTATTTGTGCCGGCAGCATTGCTAACCGTTAGTGAAACGGTGTAAGTTCCAGGCGTGAATACATGCGTAGGGTTCTGTTCAATTGAAGTCGAGCCATCACCAAAGTCCCAGGCCCATGAGGTAGGCAAGTTCTGTGATAAATCAGTGAAAGAAACGATATTTCCGCTACAAAGGTTAGCTGGGCCTTGGAACTGAGCCACTGGTGCCACAGTTGGGCCCGCCTCGTTGTAGTATATTGAAAAATCATCAAAATAAAAGCCATCTTTGCGCGTAGCTGCATCAGATCGGAGTTGAAAACGCACTTTAATGACCTGACCTAAGTAATCACTGAGCTGTATTTCTTCTTGTATCCATGTGCTTTGAACTCCTTCCCAAACCGGTTGGTTGTTAGGCTGAACACTGCCATTACCTGTCGTTCCTGGTACGGTATACAGACCACATTGACCTGTCCAAGATGCACCGTTATCAGTAGAAACTTGCAATTGAACAAAGTCGTAGTCAGCCTCGATATCCCATTTGGCCCAAAATGTAAGTTTGGCTGCAGTTGCGTTACTAAGGTCTATGGTAGGTACATAGGTATAAGTGGTATTTGCATTGTTTACGTAATTACCAGACGGTGTGTCTGTAAACGAACGCGGCGCAGATACAAAGGTTGAAGTGGTGGTATTCCAGTTACCCGTCCAGTTGGTTGCAGATGTTGCGTTTTCAGTAGACTGGAGGGTAAATGCACCAAAAGTTTTGATAATGGTGTCTTTTTTGATCCAAAAACCATTGTCGGTTTGCAAGATGTATTTGATTTGGTCTCCAAACTGAATGGCTGGATTCAATACATATGAAATAGCGCCATTGCCATTTTGTTGAATGGCTAAATTATGGACAACCGGAGCACCAACTGAAACGATATTTTGGAGTGGAACAATACTGACGGTCACGGGTCCATTTTCTCTTCCTAATCTTCTGGCCTGATGATTGAATGAACCGTTAATGGCTGCAATATTACTCGGATCTTGATCCGAAGTAACCACATAAACCCCTGCAACATGGGCCAAGATTAAATTGGGGTAAACCATTTCTTTACAGGTAGGAATGATTTCTGCCGAAGGTTGCCAAAAAGCGGTACCTACCTCTGGTGTGTGCACAAACATGGTGTCTTTGACGCCTACACCGATATCAACCTTGTACATGTAGTCGTCAGAATCTCCGGATGCAGGATACAATGCAGAACTTTTAATGGCACTGTAACCATTAAACTCGACCATTTTGTTGGTATACTCCTGAAAGTAATCATGGTGATCGGCAAATTCAGCAGTGGTGGTGCCTATCGGGAAAAGAATGTCTTCTGCGTAAGTGTGTGCGTTAAAAGCAGTAACAAACTTATTGTTTTGCACCAACCAACGCATGGCTTGTGTTTCTGGTTCTGAAAATGCGGCAGTTCCACAATAGGTATCGTTAGACTGCGTAAATGAGGTACCGGTAGTTCCCCAGCCATAGCTATAGTTTCGGTTCAGGTCAACGCCGTAAGATCCACCAGAGTTCAGACGACGATTCTTACGCCACATACCTCCACCGTTCGGATTTGTTGTCTGGTTATATACGTATCCGTCAGGATTAATGCAAGGCACAAAATACAATTGCATATGATCCACAATATAGGTGAGTTCTGGATTACTGCCATAATTCTCCAATACATACCACATAAAAAAGATTGTTTCCATTAAACTCATTGGTTCACGGGCATGATGAATGGCTGTATACAATACTTTGGGCTCAGCGCTCTCGTCGATATTTGGATTATCTGAGATACGCACATAATAAAGCGGTCTGTTTTGCGCGGTAACAAAAGTGGAAATTGGTGCTTTTGCGGTAATCAGATTCGGATATGTAGTCACCATTTCATCGAGCTCAGCAAGCATTTCTTCGTATTTGAGGTAACCTCCCATTGTACCCAAATTGAAGTGCGTTGGCAAAATCGGACTAAAACCAGCACCGCCTCCACCTGAACCGGTACAATTGGTATTTTTCAAATTGGGCTCCTCTTTTGAGGATGGCTTTTGAAGTTGCTCTATGTAATATGCTTGTACATCTTCAATAAGCACCTCGTAGGCATAATCGTAGGCATCCATGATTTGGCGCTCCTCTTTTGAAAAATCAGATATGAAAAACACACCTTCTTTACGTATACCGTGATCCACGGCGACACCAAGGTTAGATAACTTGACGAGTTCTTCGTTGGTTCCAAAAACCTTTAACCGTGAATAATCTTGAGCGGTACTCAGGTGAGGCACAATTATTGCAAAAAGCAAGAAAAAAAAGGAGAGGGTTTTCATAGATAGCACGTATTATGAACACAAATTAAGTGCAAATTTTTAGCAAACGCAATTTTTTATTGAATCTGTGGCAACCTTCTCTGGATTAGTTAGTTTAATATATTTTGAGTTTGGCTCTATAAGTGTTAAATTTATTGATTGATGAACCTACTGCGCATATTCATACTCTTTGCCTGCTTCCAATCTGTTTTGGCTCAAGGGCTTTGGATGTACCCCAACAAAGGGCAATGGGATGAACGTATTCTGTACAATTTACCGCTTTCTTCTGGACGTCTTTATATTGAACAAGAAGGACTTACTTATTTTCTTTCCAATGCTACTTTCCACAATCACGAAAGCGAAGGAGGGCACGACCACAATGAACACACAACTTATCACTGCATCAAACACCATTTCGTGCATGCGCAGAAAACCGCTTTCCATGCGCAAGATTCCAGCCAACATTATCACAATTACTTTCTTGGTTCAGACCAAAGCAAATGGAAAAATAATATTAGAGGTACATCCGAAATAAATGCCCCGAACTATTTTGAAAATGGCAGCCTTAAATACCTCATCGATGCCCAACAATTTGCGTTTCATTTGCAGCTGTTACCACATGCGGATATCCATCAATTCGATTTTCAAATAGATGGTGCAGATTCCATTTTCATCGATTCCAAAGGATATCTGCACCTCACTCATTCTTTTGGTGAAATTACTTACAGTGCACCTAAAGCCTGGAACATTATGGGCTCAGGCCAAAAAATTGAGGTCCCTATTCATTTTGTTATCGAAAAGCAAACCATTTCATTTGAAGTGGCGGCAACTTATGATCCCAACTTAGAACTGTATATTGATCCTAGCCTCACATTCTCCACCTTTACAGGTTCGCCTGTAGACAACTGGGGTTTTACCGCAACCCCTGATGCCAATGGAAATCTATTTGGAGGCGGCATTGTATTTGGTTCCGGATATCCAAGCACCGCCGGAGCCTATGATGCCAGCTACAACTCTGGCACCGGAACTTTTCCCATGGATGTCGGCATCACCAAATTCAATGCCAATGGAACTGCTTTACTCTATTCAACTTACCTCGGCGGATCGGGCAATGAAACACCACACAGTATTGTTAGTGCGCCAAATGGCGAACTTTACGTATACGGTGTAACTTCATCTACCAATTTCCCAATGGCAGGGTCTCCTTTTGATAACTCTTTCAATGGTGGGCCTTACCAACTCCAAAACTCTCTTGAATTCAATGGTTCGGATATCTATATTGCGCGCTTTAATCCAAACGGAACCGCCTTATTATCTTCTACTTATGTGGGTGGAACCAGCACAGACGGTCTGAATGCCGCAAGTCTATTCTACAACTACGGCGATCAATTTAGAGGTGAAATCGTTCTGGATGCCAACCAAAATGTTTATGTCTCAAGTACCACTACTTCCACGAACTTCCCTACCGCAAACGGCTTTCAATCCCTTTTAAATGGGCCCCAAGATGCGGTCATTTTCAAAATGAATGCCGGATTATCACAACTTATGTGGAGTAGCTATTTTGGGGGTAGTGGTTCAGAATCTGGCAATTCAATTGCCATTGGATCAAATGGGAGTGTATACGTTGCGGGTGGAACCACCTCTAGTTCTTTGGCTATAAGTGGTGGTCATGACCTTACTTTTAACGGCGGAAGCGCCGACGGCTATGCCTTACGCATCAACGCGGCCAGTGGCGCCATGCAATCAGGAACTTACATGGGTCAATCTGAATACGATCAAACCTACTTTATTCGCACAGACATCGATAACGCCGTTTATGTATACGGCCAATCAGAATCTGCTTGGGCTATTACGCCCGGTTGCTATGGGAATGCCAATTCCGGTCAGTTCTTACGTAAATATGCGCAAGACCTTTCTGTTACCAACTGGACCACCATGATTGGTGCCGGGACAGGCCATGTCGAATTATCGCCAACTGCCTTTCTTATTTCTGATTGTTACGACATCTATCTAGCAGGTTGGGGAGGGCAACTCAATCAACTTTATGGCCAAGCCGCCTTTTCCACTACAAATAATTTCCCAGTGACCCTGGACGCTTATCAACTCAATACAAACGGATCGAACTTCTACATTGCGGTACTCGATCAAAATGCAAGCGCACTCAAATACGCCACCTTCATGGGAGGCGCTAGTAGTAGCTCCAATCACGTTGATGGCGGAACCTCTCGTTTTGATAACCAAGGGCGAATATACCATGCTGTTTGTGGAGCTTGCGGTGGTAATGATTTTGGCTTCACGAGTACGCCAGGCGTTTGGTCACCAACCAATCAGAGTTCCAATTGTAATTTAGCTTGCTTCAAATTTGAACTCAGTACAATTGAAGCTATTGCCGCTCAGCCCGCGCCTTTAATATGCATTCCACAAAGTGTATTTTTTGATAATAATTCGCAAAATGCCAACTCATTTTTCTGGGATTTTGGTGACGGAAATACCTCAACCGCCTATGAGCCCATTCATGCCTATCTAACTCCTGGCACCTACACAGTTTTACTCGTTGCGTTCGATTCAACTGGTTGTTTCACACCAGACTCAGTAACGGTTACCGTTAATATTGGCGCGTTTACTGCAGGTGCAATTCAACCGACAGCTAGTATTTGCCCTGGTGACTCATATCAATTAGAAGCCTATGGCGGCAGTACTTACTCTTGGTCTCCGGCTAATGTTCTCGATAATCCAAACAGCCCCACACCAACCGCTACCTTATTCACCACTACAACCTTTTCGGTAATTGTAGCAGACTCTTGTGGATCAGATACCCTTCAAGTTACAGTAGATGTCAGTGCGCCATCAATAACCTTACCCAACGACACCACAATTTGTATTGGTGAAAGTGTTACCATCGACGCCAATGCAACTGGAAACATCATTTGGTCTCCAGGTTCTTTTTTGAATACAACAACGGGAACAAGCGTTATTGCCACACCGCAAAACAATATTACCTATACAGCTACTGTCACGTCCTCCAACGGATGCACAGCCCAAGATTCCATGTCCATTTTTGTATTTAACAATCCGCCTGTACCTCAGCTCATTGATAGCGTCGCTTTGTGTTATGGTACCTCTATGCCCTTAACGGCGTCCGGAGGCACTTCTTTTTTCTGGTACCCGAGTAATAACCTAATTGGGGCCAATAACCAAACAGTGCAAATCAACCCGCTACAACCACAATATTATTTTGTTGATGTAACCAATAGTTGTGGAACAGAAACAGATTCTGTTTGGGTAAGTATACTTACCGCACAAATTTGGGCAGGCAATGACACAATTGTATGCCCTGGCAGACCTGCCAATTTATGGGCAAGCGGGGCACTCTATTACGAATGGAGCCCTAGCGCAAATGGCTCAAGTGCAAATGGTGCACAGGTCAGTGTTTTACCACCATTCAATACAACTTATATGGTAATTGGAACAGACGCACAAGGCTGTCAAGATTCAGCTTATGTCCAGGTTAACTTATTCCAACCAGCTTTTGTTAGTGCAGGTCCTGATATTTTTGCTGTGCAAGGCGATGTCATTCAACTTACTGCTGATCCATCGGGGCCAGGTGCTTTTCTGTGGTCTCCGCCTGACGAGGTTTCTTGCCCCACATGTCAATCAACTGTGGTTACACCAAATCAAAACGCTATTTACAGTGTCTATTTCACAGATCAAAATGGCTGCACCGCTCAAAGTCAGGTAAATATCTTTTTTGACCCGTTCTTCTATGTGCCGAATACTTTCACACCAGATGGCGATATGTTTAATCAATATTTTAGAGTCATTGGCGGTAATTACCTCGAGGTTGAAGTCAGTATCTACGACCGTTGGGGAGAACTCATCTACCAATTCACCGACCTCAAAGACTACTGGGATGGCACCTATAACTTTAGACCTTGTCAGGATGGCACCTACACCTGGAAACTTATCTACACAGACTACCAAAATAGAAAAGAAGTCCTAACCGGTCACGTCAATTTGTTGCGTTAAAATACTTTTGACGTAACTTTGAGTATGTCTATACAGGTACAAGCTTTCACTTTCAACGCATTTCAGGAAAATACATATGTTGTGCATAACGGTCAAGACGCCGTTATTTTCGACCCAGGTTGCTATGCGCGTCAAGAAGAAGCTATCCTATTTGAATACATTCAAATCAACGAACTGAAGGTACATGCCATTCTTTTTACGCATGCACACATTGATCATATTCTAGGTGCCTCGTTTTGTCAAGAAAAGTTTGGTGCGCCAGCCTATCTACATCCTGATGACCATTTTACATGGGAATCCGTAAAAAACTATGCACACCTCTATGGCTTTGAAAATTACAAAGAAGTAGACATCCCAAGTCAGCTTTTATCGGACCAACAAACCCTTCAATTTGGAACGCTAACTTTCAAAGTTTTCCATACACCAGGGCATGCACCAGGGCATGTGGTTTTTTATAATGAGCAAGGTTTTCTAATCAATGGCGATGTTCTTTTCAACGGTAGTTTTGGACGTGTCGATTTACCCGGAGGAAACCTCGAAACTCTTAAAAAGAGCATTTTCGAGATCTTGTTCAAATTTCCAAAACAAACCACCGTTTATTGTGGACATGGCCCCTCAACAACCATAGAGAAGGAGCAACACAGTAATTATATTTTACAATTTTAAACATGCGGATAGGTATCAATGCCAGGTCTATTCTCGGCCAAAAAATGGAAGGTTTTGGCAACTACAGCCTCGAATTGATAGCGCGTATTACCACAGCACACCCTGACCACACGTTTGTGCTTTATTTTGACAGGCCTGTTGACCCGCAATTCCGTTTTGGTACAAATGTGACCTGTAAAGTTGTGTTCCCACCCACACGACATCCTTTTTTATACATTATTTGGTTTCAATGGTGTTTAAAAAAAGTCATGAAAAAAGACCATTTGGATGTTTTTTGGACACCCGACGGTATGTTTCCTCTCGGCATCAACACACCGGTACTTGCCACCATCCACGACCTCAATTTTGAACACTTTCCACAAGATTTACCAAAATGGGTTGCGTGGTATTACAAAAGATACTTCCCTTATTTTTCCCAAAAAGCCGATAAAATCATTACGGTATCCCAAACTACAAAAGAAGATATTATATCGACCTACCATATTCAGCAAGAAAAAATAAAAGTGATTTATAATGGCGTTAATGATTTATACCGTCCGTTAAGTAAAGCAGAAAAGCATAATGTGCACCTCAAACACAAATTGGCAAAGCCCTATTTCCTATTTGTCGGTTCTTTACACCCGCGCAAAAATATACAGCGGCTTTTACAAGCTTTTGAACTATTTGCACAAAATAATGCCGATACCGACCTCGTGATCGTTGGCGCCGCAATGTGGAGTAACCAAGCATTTGAAATCAAGCCTGAGCTCGTCAATCGAATACACTTTATGGGGCATTTAAAAACCCAGACACTGGCAGAAATCATGGCGTCCGCTGAAGCATTTGTATATGTCCCCTACTTTGAAGGTTTTGGAATGCCACTTGCCGAAGCGATGGCCTGCCAGACGCCTATCATTGCTGGAAATAAAAGTTGCTTGCCAGAAATTGCTGCAGATGCAGCACACTTTGTGGATCCTTTTAACGTACAAGAAATTGCAAACGGCATGCTACAACTAAAAAATGATGTAGCTTTGCAATCCCAATTAATCAAGGCCGGGCAACAACGCGTCAAGGACTTCAATTGGGACCACGCAGCCCAGCTCATTTGGCAAGAACTACAACAATTGGTCTCGTAGTTCAACGGATAGAATAAGCGTTTCCTAAACGTTTGATCCAGGTTCGATT
>CAZINO010000016.1:0-32096 GCA_964540625.1 uncultured Lishizhenia sp.
AATGGAGAACTTCTATTTTAGTTTCCGGTCTCATCACCTTCATCGCCGCGGTCCATTATTATTACATGCGTGATTACTTCACAGCAACCTCTACATCACCAACGTTCTTCCGTTATGTAGACTGGATGCTCACTGTTCCACTCATGTGCGTTGAATTCTATTTAATTACCAAAAAAGCGGGTGCAAAAACAAGCCTATTATGGAAACTCATCTTTGCTTCTGTAGTAATGCTTGTCACAGGTTATTTTGGTGAGGCTGTAGACCGCAACAATAGCGTTATGTGGGGTGTACTTTCTGGTGCAGCTTACTTCTACATTGCTTACCTCGTTTGGATGGGCGAAGTTGCTCAGCTTGCTGAGTCAGCAGGTCCTGCAGTGGCTAAGGCAACGCGTATCCTAGCTTGGTTCGTACTTGTAGGTTGGGCTATTTACCCACTTGGTTACATCATTGGAACACCAGGCGGTTTGTTTGGCGCATTTGGTAGTTCAGATCCAAACCCTTGGATGGATGTTGTTTACAACATCGGTGATGCCGTGAATAAAATTGGTTTTGGTTTGGTCATCTACGCGTTGGCTAAATCTGACTCAAAGGCATAAAGGATTAGCAACTCTATGCAAACTAGAAGGGAGGCAAAAGCCTCCCTTTTTTTATGAGAAATCATTTGAATGCGCTCACTAAAAGATTTTAGGAAAGGCTATTGGGTCGAGTTCGTGCATCATGTCTAGTGCCTTTTCGATGATGTCGTCGAGGCTTGGTTTGCTGAAGTAGTCACCGTCTGAACCATATGCTGGACGATGGTCTTTTGCCGCCATGGTTTGAGGAGCGAGGTCAAGATATTGGTAGGCATTTTGCTTGACAAGGATTTGGTCAAGCATAAAGGCACTTGCGCCACTGCTAACGTCTTCGTCGACGATAAGAAGCGCATTGGTCTTGGCCAAGGATTTTGAAATCAAATGTGTGGTGTCAAAAGGCAAAAGGGTTTGCGCATCTATGAGTTCAACTGAAATATCCATTTGGGCAAGTTGTTGAACTGCTTGCTCACAAATATTAAAAGTAGAGCCATAGGATACCAAGGTAAGGTCGGTTCCTTCTTTGACAATTTCAGGTATGCCCAATGGTTCGGTAAATTCTCCAAAATTCAACGGCATGCGTTCCTTGCTTCGATAACCGTTCAGTGGTTCGATGACAAGTGCTGGCTCGTCGGCTTGTAATAAGGTATTGTAAAATGCTGCTGCTTTGGTCATGTTGCGCGGCACACACACATGCACGCCCCTCAATGCATTGATGATCATGCCCATTGGTGAGCCACTGTGCCATATGCCCTCTAAACGATGTCCTCTTGTGGAAACGATTAATGGTGCTTTTTGCCCGCCTTTTGTTCTGTATTGAACCGTAGCGAGGTCGTCTGACATGATTTGGATACCATACAGTAAATAGTCGAGGTATTGAATTTCTGCGATGGGGCGCAACCCGCGCATGGCCATTCCAATTCCTTGTCCTATGATGGTGCATTCGCGTATGCCTGTATCTGAAACCCGCAAGTTGCCGAACTGCTCTTGCAATCCTTCTAAACTTTGGTTGACGCCACCAATTTTTCCAGCGTCCTCCCCAAAGACAAGAACTTCTGGGCGTGTTTCCAATATTTTACGGTAGTTTTCGCGCAAAATGATGCGGCCATCTTCCATTTGATTATCGTCACTGTATTGAACAGGTACCTTGGAAATGTGTGCAATTTGTTCTGCTGAATTGGAATATAAATAAGAGCTGTAGCGGTCCTGAGCCTTGTGTTTTATTTGTTGCACCCAATTCACTAATGCAGCGCGTTGTGCCGATTGGTCGTGAAGGCCTGCTCGCAAAATACTGCGCGCTGCACTCATGAGGTCTCGACGAATGCTGTCTTTTTCTTTGGTAAGTTGTTGGTGAGCAGCTTGTGTTA
Source organism: uncultured Lishizhenia sp. (assembly GCA_964540625.1). GTDB lineage: Bacteria > Bacteroidota > Bacteroidia > Flavobacteriales_D > Crocinitomicaceae > UBA952. The sequence goes on from CAZINO010000016.1 coordinate 1,937, forward strand.
ATGTGTGTAGTGGGTGCTTGGCATCAAAACTAGCTAAGATGTCCAGTAATGCTGACTTATCTTGTTGAATGTCTTGGGTAAAAGCCTGCCAAGCTTGGTTTTTGGCATTTTTAACACGTTCTTTGGCTTCAGCTGCAATGTCATTGAGTTGCTCTTCGGTAGCAAGCACAAGTCCTTTTTGTCCAAAAGACAATATCCATTCTTTGAATTTAGCGATGCAATCGAATTCGCTCTCCCATTGCAGACGCTCCTCTGATTTGTAACGCTCATGTGAGCCAGAGGTGGAGTGCCCTTGCGGCTGGTTGACTTCTTTAACGTGCACGAGGACCGGGACGTGTTCTTTTCTTGCGATTTGAACCGCTTTCTCGTAGGTTTCACATAAATGGGCGTAGTCCCATCCTTTGGTCACTAAAATTTCAAATCCTTTTTGTTCGGCGTTGCGTTGAAAACCAGCAAGTGCATCTGAAATACTGCCTTTTGTGGTCTGGAGCTCTCGTGGAACAGAAATTCCGTAGCCGTCGTCCCAGACAGACATCACGAGTGGTACTTGAAGTACGCCTGCAGCGTTCATGGTTTCCCAGAAAGGACCTTCGGAGGTAGAAGCGTCACCGATGGTGCCGAATGCGACTTCGTTGCCGCCAGCACTGAATTTTTTGAATGTTTCAAGGTCTTTGAGGGTAGGGTGCTCGCGGTAAATTTTGGAGGCTTGTGCCAAGCCAAGTAAACGCGGCATTTGCCCGCCCGTAGGTGAGATATCAGAAGAACTGTTTTTTTGGGCCATGAGGTTTTTCCATTGGCCGTTTTGGTCTAGGTTACGGGTGGCGTAGTGGCCTCCCATTTGTCTGCCGGCAGATTGTGGTTCTACGATTTCGTCGGTATGTGCGTATAGCCCTGCAAAGTACTGTTCCAAAGTAAGTGCAGAGATGGCCATCATGAGGGTTTGGTCGCGGTAGTATCCCGAGCGAAAGTCTCCGTTTTGGAATTGTTTGGCTAAGGCTATTTGCGCGAGTTCTTTTCCGTCGCCAAAAATTCCAAATTTAGCTTTACCAGTTAGCACTTCTTTGCGACCCAACAAGGAGGCCTCCCTGGATTCACAGGCAAGCCGAAAATCTTGAAGGACTTGTTGTTGGAACGTGCTGAAATCGAGTTGTTCAGCGGTAGCGTTGGATTTTTCTTTGGCCATTTTAAGTTGATTGCTTACAAATATAAGCAAATTGGGCCTGATTTTTGTGTCAAAATGTGCAATTTTGCCTTGTATGACAACACCACAACTCGAATTATGTGCAGCATCAATTGAAGCTGTAGAACTTGCTAAAAAGCATGGTTTTGAGCGCATAGAATTATGTCAAAACTTAGAGCAGGGCGGGCTTACGCCTTCAGCAGGTTTGATACATCTGGCCTTAAAACTAGGCGTGGAAACGCACGTGCTGATCCGCCCGAGGGCAGGTGGTTTTCATTATAATTCAACTGAGCTTCAATTAATTGAAAAAGACATCGACTTTTGTGCCCAACTAGGCGTGAAAGGTGTGGTGGTCGGTTTACTCAAAGAGAATTTTGATATTGACAAGGTTTTGCTCCAACAGTTAATGCAACGTGCGCCCCAACTGGATTGGACATTTCATCGCGCATTTGATGAAAGCATTGATTGGAAGCGGTCTCTCGATGTATTAATAGAACTCGGTTTCAAGCGTGTGCTCACTTCCGGATTTGCCTCAAATGTAGAAATAGGACTACCCGTACTTGCACAAATGTGCGCCCATGCAAAAGGCCGCATCGAATTGATGGCCGGAGGTGGGGTAAATGCAGGGAATGTAGCTAAGTTGGCTCAAATAGAGGGCTTGTCGGCCATTCACTTTTCTGCAACGCAAAAAGAACTACTCGACGAAGATTCTGCATTTTCTGAAACCATCTTAAAGGTCTCAGAAACACGCTTACAGCGTATCTTAGCGGCGCTCTAAGGTTGCTCCGATTAATTTTTGTAACTTTGTACACGCAGAAGGTAAAAAATGTTGTTTGCCTTTTTTGTGTCATCTGATTAAATGTTATTTTCCGAATTACCCCTGGAGCAAAAGCTCCTTCAAGCCATTGCTGAAAAAGGCTATACAAATGCAACCCCCATCCAAGAGAAAGCCATTCCGCCTATTTTAGCTCAAAAAGACCTCATCGGTCTTGCGCAAACAGGAACTGGAAAAACAGCGGCCTTTGCCATTCCAATCTTACAACTTTTAAATGATAAGAAACCGCTGGACGGCACCATTCAAGCCCTTATTGTGACGCCAACTCGAGAGCTAGCGATTCAAATTGCCGAAAATTTCAAAGCTTACGGTAAGCATCTTGGCATGCGTTCATTGGTTATTTTTGGCGGTGTCAAAGCACATGCGCAAATTCAAACTTTGAAGCAAAAACCGGCTATCTTAATAGCGACTCCAGGTCGTTTACTCGATTTGCAGCAGCAAGGATATGTCAATTTAAAACAACTATCCATTTTTGTGTTAGATGAGGCAGATCGCATGCTCGATATGGGTTTTATCCATGATGTCAAGCGTATCGTTAAGCTTTTACCCAAACAACGCCAAACGCTGTTGTTTTCAGCTACAATGCCCAATGAGGTCAAAAGTCTGGCTCAAAGCTTATTGATTCAGCCAGAAGAAGTGACGGTTACTCCCGTTTCATCCACGGCCGAACGCATCGATCAATGCATGATTCACGTTGCTGATCGCAAACATAAGGAAGCTTGCTTAGTAGAGTTATTGCAAAAAGACAAAGCAGAAAGTATTTTGGTTTTTTCAAGAACCAAACACGGCGCTGATAAACTAGTGCGTATGCTCGGTAAAAATAAATTGCAAGCCATGGCCATTCATGGCAATAAGTCTCAGAACGCCCGTCAAATGGCGCTTAGTCATTTCAAAGAAGGCAAAATTAGGATTTTAGTGGCAACGGATATTGCTGCACGCGGTATCGATATCTCTGGGCTTGACCTCGTTGTGAATACCGATGTGCCTACTGTTGCGGAAACTTATGTGCATCGCATTGGCCGCACGGGTAGAGCCGGAAGAGAGGGGCGTTCAGTCATTTTTTGTGAGCCTGAAGATCACAAATACTTCAAGGCTATTGAAAAATTAATCGCAAAAAAAATACGGGTCGAATAACCCGTATTTTTTTGATATGGTCAACGTTTAATAACGTTTGTTGCTTGCGGTGTTTGCTTAAATTGCAGCAATTTTGTCTGACATGTATTCTCCTGCTTTGAGTTTGCCAACGATTTTGGAGAAACAATCAATGGTATATTTTACATCGTCAAGTGTGTGAGCTGCGGTTGGAATAAGGCGTAAGATAATCATGCCTTTAGGTACAACTGGGTACACGACCATTGAACAGAATACATTGTAGTTTTCACGTAGGTCAAAAATGAGATTTGTTGCTTCAGGAATTGATCCGCTGAGGTACACTGGTGTTACACAGCTGTTTGTTGGTCCGATTTCAAAACCAGCTTCTTTGAGGCCATTTTGAAGCGCATTGGTGTTCTCCCAGAGTTTGTCTTTGAGTTCGGGATGCTTTCTCATGAGCTCGAGGCGTTTGAGCAAGCCAAGAACGAGCGCTGCGGGCATTGCTTTGGCAAAAATCTGAGAACGCATGTTGTAACGAAGGTACTCGACAACTTGTTCGTCTGAAGAAATAAAGCCACCAATGAGCGCGAAGGATTTCGCAAAAGTTCCAAAGTAGATATCGATACCGTCTTGGCAACCTTGTTCTTCGCCAGTACCGGCGCCAGTTGCACCAAGTACACCAATACCATGCGCATCATCTACAAATAAACGGAAGTTGTATTTTTCTTTGAGCGCAACAATCTCTTTAAGTTTACCTTGGTCTCCACGCATACCAAATACACCCTCAGTGATGACGAGGATGGCTCCGCCGGTTTCGGCAGCTAGTTTGGTGGCACGTTGAAGTTGCTTTTCGCAATCTTCTACATCGTTGTGCTTGAATACAAAACGCTTGCCCATGTGTAGGCGCACACCGTCGAGGATGCAGGCATGAGATTCTGCATCGTAAACAATGACGTCATGGCGGTCAACGAGGCAGTCGATGGCCGAAACAACAGCTTGGTAGCCGAAGTTCGCTAAAATGGTATCTTCTTTACCAACAAAAGCCGAAAGTTCGTTTTCGAGTTGTTCGTGGTAGTTGGAGTTACCGGACATCATGCGTGCACCCATTGGCGAACCAAAGCCGTAAATTGCAGCTGCGTCGGCATCTGCTTTACGGACCTCTGGATGGTTAGCAAGGCCTAAATAATTGTTCAGGGACCAGTTGAGTTTTTCAGAGCCTCTGAAATTCATGTGGGGGCCAATTTCACCTTCTAGTTTTGGGAAGGTAAAGTACCCATGAGATTCTTTGGCATGCATACCGAGAGGACCGCGGTTTGCTTTAATTTTTTCGAAGATATCTGCTGACATGCTGCTATTTTTCTGCAAAGTTAAGCGAATATAAATTCTAAATGCTTGAAAACACGCTTAATTATCAACAAGCTTTTCACGAAGATACTGTGCGGTGTAATTGTCTTGCAGTTCAATGAAATCTTTGGGATGCCCGCTAAAAAGGAGGTAACCGCCATTTTCTCCGCCAGATGGCCCTAGGTCAATAAGGTGGTCGGCGCATTTGAGTACTTCCATATTGTGTTCAATGACAACCAAGGAATGTCCTTTGTCGAGGAGCGCGTTAAATGCGATTAACAATTTTTCTATATCGTAGAAATGCAAGCCAGTGGTGGGTTCATCAAAGATAAATAGGGTAGGTGTTTCTTGGTTGCCTTTACTTAAAAAAGACGCCAATTTAATGCGTTGGGCTTCTCCACCTGACATCGTGCTCGACGATTGCCCAACCGTTAGGTAACCAAGTCCAACATCGACTAAGGGCTGTATTTTTTCGGCTACGCGCTGCGCGAGTTTGTCTGGGTCGGCAGCAAAGAATTCAAGCGCCTGTTGTAAAGTGAGTTCCAAAATGTCTGAGATGGAAAGACCTCGGTAAAGAATTTCTAAGGTTTCAGCTTTGTAGCGCCTGGCCTGACAATGCTTGCAAGGCAATTGGACATCGGCCATGAATTGCATAGAAACGCTAATTGTGCCTTCGCCTTCACAAACTTCGCAACGGCCGCCTGCTACATTGAAAGAGAAAAAGCCTGGCTTGTAGCCTCTTAGTTTTGCAAGTGACTGACGCGCAAATAGTTCACGCACATCATCAAAAGCTTTTACATAAGTAATTGGGTTGCTTCTCGAAGATTTGCCAATGGGGTTCTGATCGATGAATTCGACGTGTCCAATTTTTTTAATATCGCCGCTCAGGCCATTGCATTTACCAATGAGCTCTGAGCTCAGTCCGAGCTCTTTTCGAACCAACGGGTAAAACAGTCTTTTGATGAGTGTCGATTTTCCAGAGCCAGACACACCGCTTACACAAACAAGTTGACCCAGGGGAATCTGAACGTCTAAATTTTTCAGGTTGTTTTGGCGCGCATTGTGAATGGTGAGTTGCCCAATAGCTTGTCTGGTGCGCGACGGTATTGCAATCTTTTTACGTCCTGTAAGGTACTCAGCTGTAAGGGATTTGCTCGATTGTAAAGCAGCAAAATTACCATGGAATACCAATTGACCTCCTTGGCTGCCGGCAAGCGGACCAATATCTAAAATTTCATCGGCGGCTTGCATGATTTCTTCTTCGTGTTCAACAACGATGACGGTATTGCCTTGGTTTCTAAGTGCCGAAAGTACTTCTATGAGTTTTTTGGTGTCTCTTGGATGCAAACCTATTGAAGGTTCGTCTAGAATATACAAAGAGCCAACAAGGCTGGAGCCGATAGAAGTGGCTAATTGAATCCGCTGCGCTTCTCCACCCGAAAGCGTATTGGAGTTTCGATTTAGTGTAAGATAGCCCAGGCCTACCATTTGTAAGTACGATAACCTACTTTTTATTTCCGGTAAAATATGTTTGCAAATGCCCTGTTGATAAGGTGTGAGTTGGAGTTGATCAAAATAGCCCAAGGCATCATCTATACTCATGAGCACGACATCTTGTATGCTTTTGCCTGCTACGCGTACATACGAAGCGTCTTTGCGCAATCGGGTGCCCTGGCAATCAGTACAAATGGTTTTGCCTCTGTAGCGCGATAGCAGGACGCGGTATTGTATTTTATAAGTCTGACTTTCAATGTGTCTGAAGAATTCATTTAAACCGGTGAAATAGTTATTGCCGGTCCAAAGCAGCTCGAATTGTGTTGGGCTTAGATCCTGTATGGGTCTGTGTATCGGAAAGTCGAATTTGTTTGCTTGAAATAAAAGTTGTTGTAAATATTCCTGCATATTTTCGCCTTTCCATGGAGCAATAGCGCCGTCGTAAACGCTTTTGCTGCGATCGGGGAATACAAGCTCTTCATCGATGCCGAGTGTGAGGCCGTAACCTTCGCAGGTTTTACAAGCGCCAAACGGGTTGTTAAATGCAAATAAATGCGGTTGAGGTTCTTCAAACTTCAGGCCATCTGCTTCGAAGCGCGAATTGAAATGCTTCCAATTTTGTTGGGTGGGGTTGTACAGACTGCAAATACCATTACCTTCTCTAAATGCCATTTCAATACTTTCGCTTAGGCGTCCGGTTTGGGTGTTGTCACGCGCTTCATTTTTGAGGCGGTCTACGACAATCCAAATCGCATTAGGTGCTTTTTCTAAAGGAAGGATATCGTTTATTAAATGAAAAGAATCGTTGTAAAATATTCTTATAAATCCTTCTTTATTAAATGATTGAATCTTTTTATTTAAAGTTTCAATTGAGTTAAATTGAATTTGAAATAGAACCGCAAAGGGTTCGTTTTGCCAGTTGGCTTCCAAGAAGTTCAGCACATCTAATGTTTGGTCCTTACGCACCAATTCACCAGAGATGGGTGAAAAGGTTTGTCCGATTCTGGCAAAAAGTAATTTGAGGTAGTCGTAGATTTCGGTGCTCGTGCCAATGGTAGATCTTGGGTTAGCCGAGCTTACTTTTTGCTGGATGGCTATGGCCGGTGACAATCCTTTGATGTCGTCAATTGCAGGTTTGTCTAGGCGCCCTAAGAATTGTCGGGCATATGACGACATGCTTTCGATGAAACGCCGCTGTCCTTCGGCAAAGATAGTGTCAAAGGCGAGGCTCGATTTGCCCGAGCCCGAAACACCGGTAATCACAGTGAGTTTGCCGTGAGGAATGCGGACGTCTATGCCTTTTAGGTTGTGTTCGCGGGCGCCTTTGACTGTGATAAATTTTTCCATATGCAAAAGTAAAATTTCTTTACTTTTAGTGCTTTAAAATTCAGTTAATGTCAAAAAACACCTTGTTTCGTAAAAAATCGATTGCATCCATTTTAGCCCAAGTTCAAGCCAACGACGCCGAGATGGGTACTGCAACGCTAAATAAGCACCTGAAGGTGAGGGATTTAATAGCTTTTGGGATTGCTGCTATCATTGGTGCTGGTATTTTTTCGACCATTGGTCAGGCTTCAGCACAAGGCGGGCCGGCCGTTATCTTTTTGTTTCTGTTTACAGCGCTGGCCAGTGGTTTTGCCGCTTTTGCTTATGCAGAGTTTGCCTCTATGGTGCCGGTAGCCGGATCGGCTTATACGTATTCGTACGTAGCTTTCGGTGAACTAATTGCTTGGATCATTGGTTGGGCGCTCATTATGGAATACGCCATCGGTAATATCACCGTTGCAATATCTTGGAGTGATTATTTAACTGATATGCTTGAACAAATTCATATTCAAGCACTTGGAATTAATGGAATTCATTTACCGGCCTGGATGCAGATGGATTATTTAACCGCCTCTAATGGCTTTGTAGAGGCCAGCTCTTTTCTTAAAAATGGCGGTATTTTAAATGAATTAGAACCCACATTAGTTCAGGCCCGCGCCGCTTGGCTTTCTGCTCCAAAAATTGGCGGTTTGCATTTGGTTTTAGATATTCCAGCGCTTTTCATTATTGTACTGATCACCTGGTTGGTTTACAGAGGTATTAAGGAAAGCCGCAACGCATCCAATGCAATGGTGATAATCAAGTTAGCTGTCATCTTATTGGTCATTGCTGTGGGTGTTTTTTATATTGACATGAATAATTGGTCACCATTTGCACCCAATGGGGTAAGTGGTGTGCTCAAAGGTGTTTCGGCCGTTTTCTTTGCTTATATTGGTTTTGACGCTATCTCCACAACCGCCGAAGAGTGTGAAAACCCACAAAGAGATCTTCCGCGTGGCATGATGTGGGCTATCATCATTTGTACGGTGTTGTACATTTTGATTGCGCTGATCCTGACCGGAATTGTGCCCTATGATCAGCTAGCAGTCGGTGAGCCTTTATCTTTTGTCTTTAAGCAGATCAATATGCCGCAAATGACTTTCATTATTTCGGTATCAGCAGTGGTGGCAATGGCCTCCGTTTTACTGGTTTTTCAAATGGGGCAACCGCGCATCTGGCTGAGCATGAGCCGAGACGGTTTACTGCCAAAACGCTTTTCAAAAATTCATCCGAAGTACAAAACACCTTCGTTTGCAACAATTGTGGTTGGTTTTGTCGTCGCGGTGCCGGCATTGTTTATGAACCTGACAATGGTAACCGATTTGTGTTCTATCGGTACCTTATTTGCCTTTGTTTTGGTGTGTGGTGGTGTGTTGGTGCTTCAAAATAAGCCCGACGTACAGCGCGGTTCATTTCGAACGCCCTACGTTAATGCAGGTTATGTGTTGCCATTTTTGTTCGTCGGCGCACTCATTTATCTCTACATGAACAATGCGTTATTTAGCTACTTTAACTTCAAAAGCGGCGCTGATTTTGGTCAAAAAGTACCTTCGCTTATTTTCTGGGCTTTTACGGTGTTCTTAACGGTAGTCAGTATCCCTAAAAAACTTTCTTTGATCCCGTCTTTAGGGCTTTTAAGTTGTCTTTACATGATGAGCGAAATTCCGCTTCAAAATTGGATCTATTTTGGGGTTTGGTTATTAATTGGGCTTTTGATCTACTTTACATATAGTAGAAAGCACTCCAAACTAAATGCAGCCCAAAGCTAGAAACCGAAGCGCTGCTCTATTCCGAGTATAAATGAATGGATGATTTTAATATGAATCTCTTGGGCGCGGTCCGCGTAAGCACTGTGCGGCGCCCTGATTTCTAAATCTGCTAAATCTGCTAGCTGCCCGCCATCTTTGCCGGTTAAAACAATTGTTTTGATGCCTTTGGCTTTTGCTGCATGGACTGCATTGATGACATTTTTAGAAGAGCCAGATGTAGAGATACCTAGCAAGATATCTCCGGCTTGTCCTAAACCTTCAACATACCGAGAGAATACAAAATCATAACCGTAGTCGTTGGCGACACAAGAAAGATGCGAGGGGTCAGCAATAGAAAGCGCGGCAAGTGCTGGGCGGTTGTTTCGGTAACGACCAGATAACTCTTCGGCAAAATGCATGGCATCGCACATTGATCCACCATTGCCACAACTCATGATTTTATTTCCGCGGGCCAGCGCTTCGTACATAAGGGCAATGCCCATTTCAATTTTTTCCATGTTCTCAGTGGTGCTGAAGGCTTCTAATACAGCTTGCGCTTCTTGAAATTCAGCGCGTATATTGCGGACGGTCATGCGATATTTTTTATCAAAAGTAAGAAAACCCACCCACGCGCCCAACGAATCTTTTATCTTTGAGTAATGAATTACACCTCTTATTTTCAAAATAAAGTCATCTGGATCACAGGTGCTTCTTCTGGTATAGGCGAAGAACTTGCCATTCAATTGGCAAGAGCAGGTGCCAAACTCATCTTGTCTGCAAGAAATGAAGAGAAACTCCACGACCTTCAGCAAAAAATTGAGAATCATAACCAGCACAGTGTTGTGCCACTTGATTTAGCAAATCTTTCCAATTTAACTGAACTTACTTCAGAAATCTTAGAAATTTACGGGCGTATTGATATCCTTATTAATAATGGTGGTGTGTCGCAACGCGCAAGTGCCAATGATACCACCATGGAGGTGAATCGCCAACTCATGGAGGTGAATTTTTTTGGAAATATTGCACTGGCAAAAGCGGTATTGCCCATTTTCAGGGCTCAGGGCTCAGGTCAGTTTTTAGTAGTGAGCAGTATTGCCGGAAAATTCGGATTTCATTTGCGTTCTATTTACAGTGCTTCCAAAGCCGCTTTGGTCGGCTATTACGAAAGCCTTGCCATGGAAGAGGCTGCCAATGGTATTTGCGTGACCATTGCCTTTCCTGGTAAAATCAATACACCGATATCCCAAAGCGCCTTGACAGCCCACGGCACAGCCCACGGTCAAATGGACCGCAATCAAACATCCGGGATGCCCGTTTCAGAATGTGTGGCCCACATGCTGCATGCCTTGGAGAAAAAGAAAAGAGAGGTGCTCATTGGTAGAAAAGAATTACTTGCCGTATACCTTAAGCGCTTTTTGCCCAAATTATTCTGGCGCATTATTCCCAAGCAAAGCGCAACTTAAAAGCATTGAACAAAAAAAAAAGGGCTGTCTCACAGAGACAGCCCTTTTTTATTTCAGGTGAACCTGAATTAGTTTACGCTTTTAGAAAGGTCTGCACCTGCCTTGAAGCGAACTGTGTTTTTAGCAGCAATTTTGATAACCGCACCAGTCTTAGGGTTGCGACCATTGCGTGCATTTCTTTTAGAGATTCCGAAAGAACCGAAACCTACCAAAGAGATAGAGTCACCTTTAGCCAAAGCACCAGTAGTAGCGCTTACAAATCCGTCTAATGCACGTTTTGCATCAGCTTTTGACAATCCTGCAGACGCTGCGATTGCGTCGATTAATTCAGCCTTGTTCATAATAAGTTAGTTTTAATTAGTTAGTAATTAATTATCGAAACAAATATATCTGAATATCAATGCCGACAAAGGATTCAGCCTAAAAAAAGTGGCAAAATGTTGAAAAAACACTCATTTTGTTGATAAAGCAGGCTAAAATGCCCGTCTGTACTGGCTTATAAGAACATTTTTACCGGATTTTTGTACTATGCAAATGAAAGTAGGAATTATTGGATCGGGTATAGGAGCCTTAGCAAGTGCCATTGAACTCAGAAAATTGGGTTTAGAGGTAAGTGTTTTTGAGGCCAATGCCCAAATTGGCGGTAAAATCGTTGAACAACACCTCGGTGCATATCGTTTTGACATGGGGCCGTCTGTGTTTACTGAGCCTGAACTCATGCAAGGTTTATTAAGCGGTTTGGATCCTAGCGCCAACTTTCGCTATCATCAATTACCGGAATCTTGCCGGTATTTTTTTAACGATGGCCAGCACCTCACCATTCCTGTTGGAAAAGAGCAGGTGGCGCAAACCCTCCGAGACGCATTTGGAGAAAACCAACAGACCACATTGCGATACCTTCAGCGCATTGAGAAAAATTACCGTGCCATTTATCCAGTGTTTATCGAGGTGTCTTTGCATCGATTCAAGCATTTCTTCCAATTTCCATTATTGAAAGCGCTTGCGCGCTTGTTTAAATACGGTTTGCATCAGACCATGCATTTGCAGAACCAAAAGTCTTTTAAAAATCCCAAAACCCAACAAATTTTTGACCGGATGGCGACCTACAACGGCAGTTCGCCTTTTTTGGCACCGGCCATGCTCAATATCATTTCTCAACTGGAATTCAATGAAGGCCCAGCAATGCCGGTGGGCGGAATGGCTCAAATCACAAAGCAAGCTTTTGAATTAGCCGCTAAACATGGCGTCCAATTCTACACCAATGAACGCGTTACCGCTATTCAGCATCGCAATCAGCGAGTCGTTGGATTGCAAACCACAAAGGGCAATTACCTATTCGATTTGGTGGTGTCTAATATGGATATACACTTTACCTACGAAAAACTGCTCGCTCAAATCAAAGCGCCTGCTTTTTTGCTTAAACAAGAAAAATCCAGTTCTGCTGTCGTATTTTATTGGGGTATAAACCGCAACTTCGATCAATTGGGTGTACATAAGCTCTTTTTTGCCGAGGACTACCGGGCAGAGTTTGCCGCCATCTTTGAGACCAAAACGCTGTACCATGACCCAACCATTTATGTGCATATTTCATCGAAGGTAGAATCTTCAGATGCGCCTGCAGGTAAAGAAAACTGGTTTGTTATGGTCAATGCCCCAATAAATCAAGGGCAAAATTGGGATCAAGAAATTCAGCTTTTAAGACAACGCATTTTAGAAAAGCTATCCAAGGCGCTCCAGACAGCCATCGAACCACTCATTGAAGTAGAACAAATCAATGAGCCGCGTCTGATCGAAAAAAATTACAGCGGCAAGCAAGGATCTATATATGGCAATGCCTCCAATAATGCTTTTGCTGCTTTTCTAAGACACCCAAACTTTTCGAAGCAATTAAAAGGACTTTATTTTGCGGGTGTTACCGTTCATCCAGGTGGCGGAATACCATTGGCCATCAATAGTGCAAAAATTGTGGCGCGTTGCGTACAAGAAGATTATCCTAGTCTTCGAAAATAAGTTGCACAACTCGGACGTCTGCTAATCTTGCGCTTTTGTCTTTGAAAGACCCCGATATGGAGAAGAAGGTGAGGTACACGGGTTTATTCATGGCTTGTAGGGGTCTGGTTTCATTTAATATCAGATCGAAAAATTGCTGAACAGTTTTTGTCGCTTTCACCTCAGAACCCGATACCACCACGTTGGTATCAAACCGGTGCCAGTCGTAGTGCGCAGGATCATAAAACCAGTAATTGAACCGATCGTTGTCTTGTAAGAAGAGTTCTTTATCGGCGTTGAATGTCGACTCGACACTTACTTTATCTCCGATTTGCTGAAAATGAGGTATTTGATGCTTCAGTGCATTATAAGAAAAGAACGGGCTTTCACTACAGTGCACTAAAACGCCATCTAAGCTATCTAAAGTCACATGAATAACGAATGGCTCTTTTTTTAAATGAACCGCATATTTTTCAAGTTGGATGGTGTCTCCGTTTTGGCTAAAAGCAATCTCAAATGACTGCCCAAAAGTCACTTGCCAAAAAGGCAGCAAAGCCAAAATAAATAGGAAAAGCGTCCGTAAAATCATGAATTTAAAATCAGAATCGCATTTTTTACCTCCTCGACAATAGCTTCCACTTCTTTCGACTTGGCCAGCTGAGGCGTTCCAAAGTGGAGGGAGCCTTCGAACGGAACAGGCAAAAGGGCGCCTTTTGGGAGGATTTTTCCTGTTCCTGAAATCCATACTGGAATATATGGGATTAGCGGATTTTGCTGAAGCAAGACACCAATACCTTTGTGGAAGGCTTGTAGTTTTTCGGGCTCACCCCGAGATCCTTCGGGAAAAATAATCAAGGAATGGCCTTTCGAAATGAATTTTTGAAGCACCTCCAAGGCCTTTGGGCCGGTGCCTTCATGGCTGCGCTTGATGAGGATGGTATTGACGAAAAAACGCGACAGCCAACCCAACCATTTTTTCTTGCCAAAATAAGTGGCGGCTGCAACCGGATGCGTATATTTTAGTTGTCTGAAAGAAAGGCTTGACATCAGCGCCATGGTGTCGATATGACTGTTGTGATTGGCCACAATAATAAATTGTTTTTGTTGCTTTAACCCGCGGTAATTGCCTTTCCATTTAATGCCGAGCAGGATGCGCAGGATGGGGCCCATCAGCATTCGGTAAACAACAAATAAAACGATGCGGTGCATTTAGGCGTAGCAGAGCAAGTATGTATAATAAAAGAAAAATGGCGAACTAATGGCCAAGGAGTCGATGCGGTCTAGGATGCCGCCATGTCCTTTGATGGCGGTGCCGGTATCTTTGAGCCCGAAATCGCGTTTAATAGCCGATACAATGATGTCGCCAACAAAGCCAGCGCATGCAATAAGTAAACCTGCTCCTAATGCTTGTATCTCACTGAAAGGCGTCATAAAACGTAAAAAATAGGCGGCAGCTATGGTACTGAGAAGCCCGCCGATAAAACCTTCCCATGTTTTGTTAGGGCTCACCTTTTCTATGATTTTGTGACGCCCCGTTAATTTACCCCAAGTGAATTGAAAAACATCGTTCATCTCGGTGAGAAAGACAACGAACAAAAGGAGGCCACGACCACCTGCATTGAATTGTGCTAACTCGGGCAAAGACAGCAAATAGGCAAGGTGACTGATCGAAAATACCGTAAGCATGAGGTGCGTTGGAATGACACTCATGGAGCGCGCGATATCCTGAGTATGGCCTTTTATAACGAGTACAAATGGAATCCAGGTGAACATAAAAACCGGAATGAATACCAAAAAAGGAGCAAACCAACCCATGTAGGCAAAGTAATACTGTATAGGAACCGCGAGGTAGGCCCAAAAAATAACACTGCGGTCCTCGGGGCGCGCATTTTTACTGATGCTCGATAACTCTCTGAGCGCTGCAAACGACAAAAATCCAAAAGCAAAAAAAGAGACGGCCGGATGCACTACGGCTGCGGTGGTAAAAATTGCAGCCATTATCCACCAAGATTTTGTTCTGGTTTTTAATTCCTGAACTTGGGGGCCATTATTGAATTTTCCCATGATCCAAAACAACGCGCTTGCCAAGACGAGGACGCCGAAAATAACGGCAATCATGAGTTGTATTTCGTTCATGTGGTTAATTGATGGCATGTCGTAGTCTTCTGAGGGTACTCCAAACTAACAGCATAAAAATAAGCATCCAAATCCAAGTGAGGTACAATTGAATAGGTACATTGAAAAAATAGAGCAAACACAGCAGACCTACCACCAAGGCACGATCAGATTTACCCATGGGGCCATCGTAACGCCTTACTCCATTTATGGCTTGCCCTAGCAAGCCCGCAAATTCATTGAGCGCACTTAATAGCAAGAACAACATGATCCAATTGGGGTCCATCTTGAACAATACATAGACTGGGAAGTAAAGTGCAATATCCGAAACGATATCTCCAATTTCGTTGAGTACAGCACCTAGTTTACTCTGCATATTGAACTGACGGGCCATCATGCCGTCAAGTGCATTGAGGGCCATGCGCACCAACAAAACAAGCGGTAATAAAATCAAGGCAAGAATGCGGTTGCCATAAAATGCGTATATGCCCATGGCAACTGACAATAAAATACCGAGCAAGGTCAGTAGATTCGGAGATACGCCCCATTTGTGTAAACGCGCAAGGAGCGGTTGCAACAGTGCCTGAAATTTGGGTTTGAGCTTGTAAACGGAAATCATGGCTTGTGCTTAATGAATGGGTTTTCTACGGGTTGAACCGATTGTAGATGTGGACCGAAGTTACCGTTTTCAATGAAATAAAGCAACGCCTCTGCAAACACTTCAGGATGGGTGTACATCTGATCATGATGCATAGGTACGTAGCGGTAGTCATCAACGTCTTGTCCAAAACAACTAAGTTCCCAACAATAGGGGCCCATGGACGCAGCAGTCTGCTGGTGCTTTCGAACCGTATTTGTTGCGTAAGTCTCCAACAACATACCTTTACGGATAGTGCTGTCGAGGAGTGGGGTATAAGGTGTTTGAAGGAGATCTTGCATGACGTCTCCGAAAAGGACAAAATTGACAAACTTCATGTCCTGAACAAGCACAAGCGGCGCGCGTTCTTGCAGTGTGCTGCGGTCATAGACAATTGTTGCAATATTTGCCTTTCCGTGTTGGGCAATCCAGGCATTGATAGTCCAAGAGCCCACGATATAGCCAAATACATGAACTTTTTGATAAGCATCTAATCCATGGCGTTGCCAATATAATTCCAGATTTTCGAGGGTTTCCTCTAGTGATGCGCGGGCAATATAGCGCGGCACAAACACGTCGTATGGAGCTTTCTTGAAAGTGTTTTTGAGCCGGTGCAAGGAGTGGTATTTCGAGCCAAAACCAGGTAAAATGAGCAACGCTTCTTTGTGGGGTGGGAATTGCGCGTGAGGCCCATGCTTTCCAAATAAGGTCTGCGGAACCGCTTTGGGTTCCTGGTCCAGATACTGCTTGAGATTACCGTGCAGGATTTGAATATTTTTGGTTTGGATTTCCTTTTTTTGATGAAAACACAAGTCTTTAATGAGTTCGCTTGGCGTACTGATCATTAAAGCCAAACCCGGGTTGACTTTCGTTTCTCTGAGCACTTTCTTTACGGCATCAGCACAATTATTGGCGAATAAAGACCAAGGTTTATTCAGGTTGAACTGATCGGCTAATGTTTCTAGTTTGTTTTGTTCGATGCTGTCTGCCCGCAAGCGCAATACCAAAACCGGATTAAATGCTTGATGCTTGAGCTTTTTGCAATCGTAGTTCATTGCTTCATAAAGGCTAAGATCTTTCTCTTTGAAACACCCCCCATCAATTTTTCTGTATTTGGTGTAATACGTGAGGTGGGAGGTATCTGTTCCGAAAGCCATACTGATATGTCCTGCGCCCGATTGGGTCTGGGCACTCGAAAAGACAAACAAGTAGATATATACAATACCTGAAAACATAGAACAAATATCGTTAAGAAGTTCTAATTAAGGAAAATGAATACGACAATTACATTTGAAAGACTTGCGAAAAATGCAACTATTTTCAGGGGAAATAAAAAAGCCCAGCTGAAACTGGGCTTTGAGTAGCGAGACCGAGAGTTGAACTCGGGACCTTAGGGTTATGAATCCTACGCTCTAACCAACTGAGCTATCTCGCCGTGTGCGGGTGCAAATATAAAGAGAATTTTAATTTCATAGAACATCTGAACAGAACTAATTCAATTTTTCTAATTCGTTTTGAATCAGATTGGCTAGCGTTTGTAGTCGTTCTGCCGAGAAGTCAAAGGGAACACCTGCCGTTTGATAAATGTCTTTCATGGACGCGGTATAACCCAATGCCAATGCCTTTTTATATTGATTAATTGCTTGTGGATAGTTCTCTAAACTGTTTTTCCAGACACCTAATGCGCCTAATTGGGCAATGCCGTATTCGATGTAATAAAAGGGCACTTCAAAGAGGTGTAGCTGTCTTTGCCAAGCATTTTGCACCAAATCTTCGAAGCCCGTCCAGTCGGTAAGGCCTGTACCATAATCAATGGAGAGTTGTTGCCAATATGCTGCGCGCTCGGCAGAACTGTGCGTCGGATTTTCGTAAACCCAATGCTGAAAAGCATCGATTTGGGCAATCCAGGGTAAAACTTTGAGTGTGCCCTCGAGTTGTTCGCGCATGGCGCGCTGGTGTGCTTCTGGAGCGTAAAACTCCGACCATTGGGGCATACTCAGCAATTCCATTGACATCGAAGCCAGCTCTGCTACCTCAGAAGGTATATTTTTGAAAGCAGTTAGAGGAAGTTCACGACTCAAGAAAGAGTGAATGGCGTGTCCGCCTTCGTGAACCATGGTTTCGAGGTCGCGTTGGGTGCCAACCGCATTCATAAATATAAATGGAACACCGATTTCATAAAGTGGGTAGTTGTAGCCGCCCGGTGCTTTTCCAGGTTTGGAATCGAGGTCGAGGTGTCCAAGTGTTTCCATGGTGCGCAAGCACCAGCCAAAATAAGGATCGATCCGCTCGAACATAGCGATAGTGCCAGCAAGCATTTGTGCGCCGTTCTCAAACGGTTTGAGGGGCGCTTTTCCTTCGGGGTCTACTTCTGTATCCCATGGCTTGAACTTTTCCTTTCCAAGTAAGGCTAGTTTTTTAGCTTGAATGTTTCTGACCAACGGAACAATATATGTTTTGATGGCAGCATGAAAAGCAAAACAATCTTCTTTGGTATAGTCAAAACGACCTAAGGCCACAAATTTGTAGTCGCGGTAGTTGTCAAAACCTGCATTGCGTGCAACTTGATGCCTTTTCTCAATCAGCGAACTGTACAGTTCATCGAGCTGCGCTTGGTCTTTTCTTCTTACGGCCGCCATTTTTTCAAAAACAGACTGTCGCAATGTTTCGTCTTGGTCTTTGAGCAAGGCGGCGGCTTGTTGCATAGTCAGGTTTTGACCGTTGTGCTCGATTTGTTGGGCAGCACTGATGGCACCGTATTGTTGAGCCTCTTCGTTCAATGCGGCCTCGATGGCAATATTATCTTCTCTGTACAATTCGAGTGCACTGCGCACAGATCTGAAATAAATCTGATGTGCAGCATCATGTTTGTCCAAAAGAAATGGCAGACCTACTAATTTTTGATTGAGTTGGTCCTCGTAGGGTGCAAGTTCAGGTTGAATTCGCGTCACAAAATGCGTGTACGCCTCCCGAAGCTCCGCCTTGGCAGTATCTATACTCATCCTGATATAACGCCAAGCGAGGTCTTCCTCTAGCACCGCATCGAGTTCGGAGCGGTCCATGAGCCATTTATCGAATTCAGTACTGCTCTGGATACTTCTTTGGAGCAATTCTTCGAAATACGGCTGAATTACTTCAAAATCGGTAATGGCCAGGTCTTCGGGTAGAAACTGGCGCGCTGCTTTTTGAATGGTCATGTTATTTTCCTCTGGATGAGCCCGTTTTAACGGTAGGCGTTTTTTTAGGTGCGGCAGGTTTAGCCGCTTTTGCTGCTGGTGCAGCGGTGCTTGCTTTCTTTTTAGGGGTATCTGCCTTAGGTGCTTTCACTTCTTTTGCTGCAGGCGCTTCCTCTTTAGCAGCTGCTTCAAAAGCACCTGCTTTGATCAATAGGTTATACCACTGAAACAATTTGCGGACGTCAGATGGATATACGCGGTCTTGGTCCCAGTTGGGCAAGAACTCAGCTAATGCAGTTTCGAGTTCTTTCATGTCAGCTTTGTGCGAGGGCGCTTCGGTTGGGTAAAGTGCCAGCATTTTTTCAAAGATGTCTGTCAGTTTGACGTCTTCGTCATATGTAAATACGCTAATGTCGTCTAAGGTAGAAATGCGTTCTGTTGCATAGGCAGGGAAACGCTTTTTGTCTATCATGGATTCGACGATAACGCTATTTTTACTTTGAGCAATTACTTTGAAAAGGCCTGGTCTTCCAGAAATGGCAATAATACCGCTGAGTTGCATAGTTTGAAATTGGTTTAATGATTGTCAAAAATAGAAAAATAAGCCCGAATAATACACTTGAAAGTAGAAATCAGAACAAGATGATTTTTTGTTGCGCAAGTCGCTCCTGCGCAGAGACCAACTGCACAAAGTAAGTTCCATGCGCTAATCTGAGATCGGACACCTGAAAATCAGCACTTTGAAAAGAATCAGATACAAAAACTACTGCTCCTGCGACATTCGTTATTTCGATATGTCGGCTTTCATTTTCTGGGTTGGGAAAATAAACTTGAAAAGCCGTTTGCGCCGGAATCGGATACACAAACAGACCTGAAACCAAACAATTGGGTTCTATGACTTTTTTGGGCAAGGATATTTTAAAAAGGTCTCCGTTGTTCTCTATAACATAAACAGCGTTTCCAACTTGCACGGCATCGACTGGTAAATAGAAGCCACTGACTACATTGTTGGTTTGGATGCGGTATTCTTGGCTGAGGGTATCAATAACAAATTGCAGCAAAACGAGCTCGCGGGACGAATCCACAAATGGGCACGGCGACCCCCAAGGTGATATCGGTGAAAACCCTGTGCTGTCGCCACCGGGCATAAAACTGAGCACCAATCCGTTTCCACAAAATGGCCCGCCGAGAAGAGAATCACGGTCTATCACGAGCCCGAGTGGCGAACGGTGCGCCGTAAAGGTGCGCACAGGTATGCCGGTTTCACTGGCTTTGTGGATGGTGCCGGTCCCTTCTTCTTTGTAGTAGTCTGCAGCTGCGCCGTAATTAGCGATCGGCTCCGTGAAAACGCTGCCGCTAGGCACGCTAGGAAAAGCCGGGTCTGGTGCAAAATGCCCAGCCAAAAAGGCGCCATTAATCGGGTTAATGAGTGGGTCAGAACTGGCGTCGTAATTCGGATTTATCAAAGGATTGGTATTGCCACCAATGCGCCAAGGAAAGCCGTAGTGTCGGCCTTCTTCGATGAGGTTTAGTTCTTCTGGGTCGTCGCGCTCGCCGGCGTTGTCTATGGCAAAGAGCTGATTTTTACCATTGAAGGCCATGGAGTAGGCGTTGCGGGTGCCCTCGGCAAACACGTAACCGCTGTCATGAAGCCAAGTGCTGTCATTAAACAAATAAATATTGGTCGCTGAAATCGGAATGCGGAAAATTTTACTGGTAAGTGCTTGTTCACGCATGCCAGGGTAGGCGCCGTTATTGCTTGCAACTTCACCAAAAGAAGTTCTGGATCCGGCCGAAAAATACAAATATGTTTGTTGAGGATCAGCGGTAATGCCTGTAAAACCGTGGTCCCCGGAAGCGCTGCTCGTTGGGTAGGCCGAAGTGCTCAAAATGGTGGTCCAAACCCGAGTGCCATTGGGCTGGAGTTCTCCTTTGACCACCAAACCAATACCGGTATTTGTGTACCAAATGTTGCCGCACAAAAAAAGCGTGCTGTCCACAAAACACAGCCCCTGTACTTTGGCGATGCCGTGGTCTGTTGAACTATAGCGCAACGAGTCCGTTTTACTTTCTTCAAAAACCTCGTAAATACTACCGCCCGAGCTCGTGTAAAAAAGGTGTTTTGAAATAGGGTCGAAAGCCATTTTGGAGGCCCATGGCTTGGCCTGAAGGATGGAATCTACCTGAATGCCATCGATAAGCGGAACAACACGTTGCGCCAGTACAACGCACGGAAAAAAGAGAAAACAAAAAAGAAAACGTTGCACCATGAAACAGGGTTGAATTGATAGATGAAATTACGCATTTATTTATTTTTTAACACTATCACTCAACTTATTAACAAGAAATCCTTATAATATGTGTACCTTTGCACCTCATTTTAAAAATTATACATGACATTTGAAGAACTGGGATTAAGGCGAGAGGTGCTGAAGTCGTTGACAGAATTGGGTTTTGAAGCACCGACCCCGATCCAGGAACAAGCAATTCCCTACCTATTAGGAGAAGATTGCGATTTTGTCGGTCTGGCGCAGACCGGAACAGGAAAAACGGCCGCATTCGGTTTGCCGTTAATTAATAACATCGATAACAAAGCACGCCTGCCACAAGGGGTCATTATTTGCCCAACACGCGAGCTCTGCCTTCAGATTACCAAAGACCTCAACGTCTTTTCAAAATACCTAGAAGGCAATATCACAGCCGTGTACGGCGGAACCGATATCCGTACACAAATCACCAGCGTTAAAAAAGGAACGTCCATTATTGTGGCCACACCAGGTCGTTTGGTCGACCTCATCAACCGTAAAGTTGTACAGCTCGGCGAGATTAAATACGTCATCCTAGACGAAGCCGACGAAATGCTTAATATGGGTTTCAAGGAGGACATCGACATGATCCTCGAACAAACACCAATTGACAAAAATGTGTGGTTGTTTTCTGCCACTATGCCCAACGAGGTAGCGCGCATTGCCCGCACCTACATGCACGATCCATTAGAAGTATCGATCGGTCACAAAAACCAAAGTAACGAAAACATCGAGCACATTTACTATTCCGTAAAAGAGCGCGACCGCTACGACGCCGTAAAGCGCCTGATCGATTTCAACCCGACCATCTACGGGCTCATTTTTTGCCGTACCAAAAACGAAACAGCTACCGTTGCCATGAAATTGGCCAGAGACGGCTACAACGCAGAGCCACTTCACGGTGACCTCACCCAAGCCATGCGCGACCGCGTTATGGAGCGTTTTCGTTCAAAAGAACTACAAATCTTAGTTGCCACAGATGTCGCTGCACGCGGTTTGGATATCAATAACATCACGCACGTTATCAACTACAACTTGCCTGACGATATCGAAAACTATACCCACCGCAGTGGCCGTACCGCTCGTGCAGGTAAAACTGGCCAATCTTTGGTTTTGGTCAATACCCGTGAGAACGTCAAGATCAAAGCCATAGAGCGTCAGATGCGCGTCACTTTTAAGCAAGGTCAGATCCCGAATCCGGCCGAAATCTGTGAAATCCAGCTTAAAAAACTCATCGACAACACCATTGCTACAGAAGTCAAAGAATCTGATATCGCCCCATTTATGGAGCAGATTTTGGCTTCGTTTGCCGACCTGAGCAAAGAAGAAGTGATCAAAAGATTCGTTTCAGCTGAGTTCAACCGTTTTATAGAATATTACGAACGCGCCGGAGACCTCAATGCTGCAGCTAGCAAAGATGACCGCGAGCGTTCAGACCGTAAAGAGCGTCCGACAAGAGCCCGTGAAGAAGGCAAAACACGCTTTTTTGTCAATCTTGGTCGCCGAGATGGCCTCAACCCCGGAGCAATGGTGCGCATTATCTGCGACGCCACCGGGCTTAAATCCAATGCACTTGGCCGAATCGATATCATGACTTCTTTTTCTTTTGTAGAAGCCGACGACGAACACACTCAAAAAATTCTCAAGCTTGTAGACGGCTATGAATTTGAAGGTCACAAAGTTTCTATCGAGGTTACAGCACCGGGTCAAGGTGGCTCAGAAGGCGGCCGCGATCGTAAATTTTCAAAAGGTCCGGGTTCTAAAAGAGGCCCAGGTTCTTTTGGCGGTGGCAAAAAGCCTGGCTTCGAGAAAAAAGGCGGCTTTGATAAAAAAGGCGGCTTCGACAAAAAACGTTCGGGTGGCTTTGAGCGCGAACGCAGTTTTGGCGCCAAACGAAATAAATATTAATACCCCTTATCTTCATTATTCTCCCTATGGAAATCAGAAACATAGCAATTATAGCGCACGTTGACCACGGTAAAACGACGCTCGTCGATAAAATGATCGAAGCAGGTCAGGTTGTCAATGAAAGAGACCGCATGACCGGTGAGCTCATCATGGACAACAACGACCTCGAGCGCGAGCGTGGCATCACCATCGTTTCTAAAAACGTATCTGTGACCTACAAAGGCACCAAAATCAACATCATTGACACCCCGGGTCACGCCGACTTTGGTGGTGAGGTTGAGCGCGTACTCAACATGGCCGATGGCGTTTGTTTGTTGGTAGACGCTTTCGAAGGCCCTATGCCGCAAACGCGTTTTGTACTTGGCAAAGCATTGTCAATGGGCATCAAGCCGTTGTTAGTCATCAATAAAGTCGACAAAGAAAACTGTACACCAGAAGAAGTTCATGAAAAAGTATTCGACCTCATGTTTGAGCTCGATGCCAACGAGGAGCAACTCGATTTTCCGACAATCTATGGTTCGGCTAAAAATGGCTGGATGTCTACCGACTGGAAACAACCCACCGATAGCATTACGCCGTTGCTCGATCAAATTTTGGCTTACTTTCCACCGCGTGTAATTGAGGAAGGAAACACCCAAATGCTCATTACCTCTCTTGATTTTTCTTCCTATGTGGGCCGTATCGCAATTGGACGTTTGTCAAGAGGTGTGCTCAAAGAAAATCAGCCCATTATTTTATCAAAATCTGATGGGCGTCAAGAAAAGCACCGCATCAAAGAAGTTTTTGTTTTCGAAGGCATTGAACGCCTTAAAGTAACCGAAGTACAGGCCGGCGATCTTTGTGCCGTTACCGGAATCGAAGGTTTTGAAATTGGCGATTCCATTTGTGATGCCGAAAATCCGGAGCCACTTCCTACCATTAAAATGGATGAGCCCACCATGAGTATGCTCTTCTCTATCAATGATTCTCCTTTCTTTGGCAAGGAAGGAAAGTTTGTGACTTCACGCCATATTTCGGATCGACTCAATAAAGAACTCGAGAAAAACCTCGCCTTGCGCGTTGCAGACACCGACAAAGCAGATAAATGGATGGTTTTTGGACGTGGTGTATTGCATTTATCTGTACTCATCGAAACCATGCGTCGCGAAGGTTATGAACTACAAGTAGGTCAGCCGCAGGTCATTATCAAAGAAATTGACGGTGTCAAATGCGAGCCTATCGAAGAGCTGACTATTGACCTTCCAGAAGAATTCAGCGGAACGGCTGTAGAGGCGGTTACGCGTCGCAAAGGAGAAATGACCAACATGGTACCAAAAGGTGAACGCATGATCGTTACTTTCCAAATCCCTTCTCGCGGTATCATCGGCTTGCGCAATTATCTCTTGACACAAACGGCAGGAGAAGCCATCATGAACCACCGTTTCTTGGAATACCAACCTTACAAAGGAGAAATCCCAGGACGTCAGAACGGCTCGCTCATTTCTTTAGAGCAAGGCACCTCCATTCCTTTCTCATTGAATAACCTTCAAGAGCGTGGTAAATTCTTTATTGCACCCAACGAAGATATCTACGAAGGGCAAGTAATTGGTGAAAACTCCCGTGCCGGTGATCTTTGCGTCAATGTGACCAAAACCAAAAAACTCACCAATATGCGTGCATCCGGTTCCGATGACAAAGTTCGTTTAGCGCCGCCAAAAGTATTTAGCTTGGAAGAATGCCTCGAGTACATTCAATCCGATGAATATGTTGAGGTCACACCTAAAAGTTTGCGTATCCGCAAAATCTTATTGAAAGAAACCGATCGCAAACGCTCAGGTAAGTAATATTTTCGCCATTTTTACGTTGTGCAATCAATGAAAAAGGCTTTTTTATTCGTGTTGCTCGTGCTTGCATTTGATATGCAAGCGCAGCGACGCACCTTTTTTTCTCGCTCAGAGTTCGGTCTTACCGCCGGGCAGACCTACTATCTCGGCGATCTCAACCCCTACCAGCAATTCAAGAATGCGCACCTCGCATTTGGCGCTATTTACCGTTACAATCTCAACAACCGCTTGACTTTTCGCTTCAATTACCTTCATGGAAAGGTGTCGGCAGCCGACTCTTTGTCGCCGTATCCTTTGTTGGTCAATCGAAACCTGAGTTTTCAATCGCCCATCAACGAGGTAGCCGCTGGTCTCGAATTTCATTTTGTGCCTTTTCAGTTTGGCAGTAGCCGCTATCCAGCAACAGCCTATTTACTCGCACAAGTTGGCGCCTTTAAAATGAATCCGCAAACATTTTACAACGGTACTTGGCAAGATTTACAGGTGCTCGCCACTGAAGGTCAAGGTACATCAGCAAATTCACAAAAGCCCTACAATTTGTACCAACTATGTGTTCCGCTCGGTATGGGGATCAAAGTGAGTTTAGGCAAGATGGCTACATTCAATCTTGACATGGCCATTCGCAAAACCTTCACCGATTACCTCGACGACGTCGGTTCTGATACTTATTTTGATCCGCAAATTTTAGAAGACGAAGTTTCGGATTTATCCGCAGCACTCTCCAATCAAAGTCTCGATGGCAACCGCTTTGGTAAACGCGGCACCAGCAGCACCAAAGATTGGTATATTTATACAGGAGCAACACTTACCGTACGTCTCGGTAAAGGCGGTGGTTGTTTTTATTGATTTATTATGCTTACTTACATGAAAAAGATAGTTCTGCTTTCCCTTGTTTTAATCTTGTTTTCTTGCCAGTCTGAGGTTTGTGAATGTGCAGATCAATGGCTAGAAATGACAACTGCGCTTAAAAAAGCAGAAGAAAAGGGCCAGTCAATTGATCCCTTACTAAAGAAGTACGAGGCACCCATGAAAAAATGTGAAAACCTCGATGCCAATAAAACTGCGGCCGAAAAAGAGCAAATGCTCAAGGAATTACGTGCCTGCGATTCTTATAAAAAAATTGGTAAAGACCAATAGTTTTGCCTATTGCTGTTTATTGATTTCAAAGTTCGCTTTGAACACGCTTTGATAAGATTCCCAATGCTGGTATCCGCCAATCGTTTCATTGTGCCATAAAAAGCAAAATGCCCCACCAAATTTCTGGACTTCCTTATAAAGTTGCGCTATGCGATGAACGGCTTCTTTTGGACTCAGATTCAAGTATTCTTTGAGTGTTCCGTCCATATATACAAAAGGATGTATAACCAAATCAGTGGTTTCATTCTTACGTAAATTGAACCATTTAAATGTTCTGGCCGTACCGGCACGAAAACCGGTCTGTTCGGCATATCCCATTGTGTAATCATGGCGAATACCCACTTGCAAGAGCATTTGATAGGTACTTGGTAGACTCATTAGTAGAAAATGTTGACGATTGCACAAAGGTTGGTAGCCTGTAATTTGCCCCAGTCTTTCTATTTCAATTTGATATTGTTGTATCTGGTGTGCGGTCAGTGAGCTGCCGTGAATGCCAATTTCTGCATGGGCTGCAACTTGCTTGATTTTCGCCTGCTGTGCCAAATTGAGGTGCGATAAGTTCTTGTCTCGTTTGGTGTAGTTGCCGAGGAGCCAAAAAACTTTTGTTTCCGGAAAATGTGCAGCGATATCCGAAATTTGATCAAAGGTATCATAGGGGTCAGGTTGCAGGCCATTGCGCACTTTTCTTCGGTCGTGTAACCTTTCTTTACGTTGGTAAATCAAATCCTTAACCTCAGCTAAAAAACTTCGAATTTTATTTTTATTCGCGTAGGCAAAAGTATTGTCTATATCAAAGGTGGGTTGAAAAACAAACCTTGGTTTTTTGGCTTTCAGGACTGTTGCACACGCTTGTTCGATGTAAGCAATCCATGCCGTGCTCCATTCATCGCAGATGGCGTTTTGAAGCCAGCCAAATTTGCTCAATATGGAGGCCCGAGCCTCAAATCTGCCTAGCGCATCTGTATGTATACTGTCGTATTCTTCCATCCGGCTCAGTACATAAAATATAGAGGCCAATAAGTCTGGTTGGTCGTCGAAAGCGAGACATTCTGTATTGTTAAATGTTGCTTTTTGAATTTGACCATTAAAAAGTTCATCCGAAAAAAGCAGCGTTGCAGGCTGAATTTGAAGACAAGCATCGAATTCGCGGTTCGAATAATTGATTTTTGGTCCCGATGCAGCCATGAACGCGATGCCATCATTGGTAAGTTCATAGGCAACCTTTCTATCCGCTAATACAAAGGATAGGGTATAAAGTAGGCGTTCGGTAATATATTCGACGTAGATGAGCACTATAAATCGGAAATGATTTTTTGGCAAATGAACTGCGCGGCTTTGCCATCCCCAAAGATAGTTGGGTCGGTTTGAACATGTAAATCAAGAAGCTGCATGGCGCTACTGACGATTAATTCTTTGCTGGAACCGCACAATACGGCAGCTCCTGTTTGCAGGACTTCAACCCATTCTGTTTGTTCGCGGAGAATGACGCAAGGTTTGGCAAAAAAATAGGCTTCTTTTTGCACACCACCGCTGTCGGTTACAATCAATTTGGCATTCTCCTCTAAGGAAATCATGTCGAGAAAACCAGCTGGTGGGCACAAAATAAGCTTGGTTTGCGACTTGATTTTTTCCAGAAAAATGGGACTCAAGAGCGCTTCCATTTTGTTTTGGGTACGCGGATGTATGGGTAGAATAACTTGAAGTTGGGTTTGGGCTATGATTTCTAAAAGCGCCTCAAATATATCTTGAAGTGCTGTAGCGTCATCGGTATTGGTATCGCGGTGAATGGTGCAAAGAATATATGAATGAGGTGTCAGGCTGTAGTTAGAAATGATGCTTGATTTTTCTCGACTCAATTGCGCAAAATACAGGCTGTTGTCGTACATGATATCGCCACAATGATAGACATTAGGTGCATCGATGTGTGCCTTTTCTTTGACGCTCAAATCAAATCCTTCATTAGCTAAATTGGTCATGCCTGCTTGCGTCGGTACAAAAAGTAAGGAGCTCATGTGATCGGCCGCAATCCGATTGAGTTCTTCTGGCATCGCTTTATTGAAACTGCGCAAACCAGCTTCTATGTGTACCACCGGCACATGTATTTTGGCAGCGGCTAATGCTGCAGCAATTGTCGAGTTGGTGTCGCCATAGATGACCACCGCCGCCGGTTTTTCCTCAAGTATGAGTTGTTCGAGTCCGCTAAGCATAGCTGCGGTCATGTGTCCATGAGAACCACTGCCAACTGCTAGGTTGTAATTTGGCTTAGGGATACCGAGTTCATCAAAAAAAACAGCGGACATGTTTTCGTCATAATGCTGACCGGTATGCACCAAAACTTCCTCTAATTCACTTGAAAACTGTTGTTCAATGGCACGGCTGAGTGCGGCTGCTTTTATAATTTGAGGTCTGGCCCCAATGACGGTTAAAATTTTCTTCTTGGACATATTACAAACGGCCTTCATCGGCGAAGCTAAAATAGCCATTATCTGTGAAAATGACGTGATCCAAGAGCTTCATGTCTATCAGACGGGCAAAATCTTTGATGTCTTTGGTAAGTACAAAATCTTGCTCAGAGGGTTGGAGTTGGCCGCTCGGGTGGTTATGACATAAAATAAGTCCAGATGCAGCGCAGCGCAGACCGAGTTGAAAAATACGTTTGGCATCGGCAATAGTACTATGTCTGCCGCCGATACTCAATTGTACTAGCTCAATGATTTCATTGGAGTAATTGAGGTAAAGCACAAAAAACTGTTCATGGTCTAGGTCGGCAAGTTGAATTTGCAGCAAGTCATAGACATCTTTGGAGGTTTTGATACTGCGTCTTTGTTTGATTTCTGCACTTTGATAGCGCTTGCAAATTTCAAATAAACCTAAAATGCGAAAGGCCATTTGTTGGTCAAGTCCATAAATTTCAAGTAAATCCCAGTGTGAGCTTTTGGCTAAAGTACGCCAGTTTTGTTGATGCCAACGCCAAGTGCGATCGATTACCTGAATTTGCTGTTTATTATTTTCTTTAAGTGCCAATACCAAATTCAAAAGAGCGGTATCTGAAAGCTGTTGTAATTGGATGTGTTCATTCATCTACATAAAACGCAAAATCGATAAACCGAGATATCGACGTGGAAAACTTTTCAGGAAATCTAGTTTTCTTAACTTTGTGTCATGTCAAAAAAGCAGCAAAAGTTTCAGAATGTGGTCTATAGCACCAATCCAGATTTCAATTACGAAATGGAGCAAACCGATGATATTCAGACGCTTCCGCCTCAGCAGCAACGACTTTACGTAAGCATTGATCGCAAGCAGCGTGCAGGCAAAGAGGTTACTTTAATCGAAGGGTTTGTAGGTTCAGACGAGGATCTCAAAGACCTTGGAAAAATACTGAAAAGTAAATGCGGCGTCGGCGGAAGCGTCAAAGACAACGAAATTTTGATTCAAGGTAATTTCAAGCAAAAGATTTTTGAACTGCTCCTTAAGGAGGGATATTCGCAGACCAAACAAAAGGGCTAAGCCATGTTGGGTGCTGGTTCAATATGAATGAGAATTTCTGTCAGATACGGGAATACACCCATCAAATGATCCTTTAACGCATGGGCTATTTCGTGCCCTTCGTGCACAGTTAAATTGCCGTTTATTTCTAGATGTAGGTCTACAACGTAGCTCATGCCGTGCTTGCGGGCCCAACATTTTTCGATATCCACGACACCACTTACTTTTTTGGCTTCAATTCGAATTTCATTTATCAATTCGTGATGGTTGTGCTCATCCATTATCTCACCTAGTGCAGGACGAAAAATACGATAAGCATTATAGACTATAAATGCCGATGCAATAAGTGCTGCCCAATCATCGGCTTTTTCAAATCCTTCACCGAAGATAAATGTGCATAAAATACCAACAAATGCAATTGCGGAAGAGATAGCATCTGCTCTATGGTGCCAGGCATCGGCTTTTAAACTGGAAGAATTCGTTTGTACGCCTTTACGGTGCACATATTGAAAACTAAGTTCTTTGATGATAATAATGGCCGCCAATACATACAAGGTGAAAAACTCCGGTTTTTCTTGCGGCTCTGTTAAATGTCTGATGCTCTCTACTGCAATAATTGTAGCGGAAATCAATAAAAAACCAACGACTGCAAAGGTGATGAGTGGTTCTGCCTTACCGTGGCCATAAGGATGATCCTCATCTGGCGGTTTACTGGCATAGCGCAAGCCAAAAAGTACGAGTATACTTGAGAAAACATCGGCACAAGATTCAATTGCATCCGCAATGAGTGCATCTGAATGTCCGAGAACGCCAGTTACTCCTTTGCCCAGAGAAAGAATGACGTTGGTGACAAGGCTAAGTAAAGCTGTTTTTTTAGCTTTTTGTAAGAGTGCTTTCACCAAATAAAGATACGGGTTCTGAATGGAACATAAAAAAAGCGGCTCTTTTGGAGCCGCTTTCTCGGATAGGGCAGGTGGGCCGCCGCTATCCATAACCTAACTATAAACTACTACGATTGGTTATTTACAAATACGATGCCAAACTTCAAAAAGGGTAGTGCTT
>CAZINO010000017.1:0-31149 GCA_964540625.1 uncultured Lishizhenia sp.
CGCATTTCTTTCTGAAATTCTTTCAACTCTTCATCGGTCATGTCGTCTGCGTCTTCAAGCCATTCGTCAGGGGCATTGTCAGGGCTTACTATTTTAGAAACAACTTCACCATCAATGCCGTCGTAAATTAAACAAGATGAAAGATCAAAATCCCCATTTATAAAACGTTCCTCTAAACAGTCAGGCCAGCTAATGACGCTGTAATTTTTGATATCAACCAAAGTAAGTTCCTCACTTGTGCAAAGAAACTGCGGGAGATTCGAAAGATTTGCATGAAGCGAACATTGGAAAAGTTTTGGCGCAACGGGTTCCTTCAGTTGCGTCAAATTTCGGGTCGTAAAATCAATAAGTCCTAGCGTCAGAAGCGTATCTGGAAATACCATTGATTGAAGAACCTCACTTTGTATAGCAAGGATTTCCAATTGTTTGAAATCGGGAAAGGTAAGTGTGGTGTCAATATATGCGATCTCTATCCAGGTGATATCTGGTGCCTTGATAAATAGTGAATCGATATCAGCTTGGGTAATCTGAGTGCCTTCACAGCGCCCTTCGCCTAAAAATTTGATTTGGGCGTTGGCTACAAGAGTTGAAATGATGGAATAAAATAGGAATAGGCATATGAACTTCATTCCATAAAGATACACTTTTCAAAATTTTCCCTAATTTGGAGCTCAGAGATTATAAATTAAACCATCAAACTATGAAAAAACTATTGCTCTCTTTGACTTTTTTGACTAGTATCGGCTTTGTCCAGGCCCAGACAATTACGGCAGATTTAAGTGTGAAATACGCTTACAGCGCAACAGGCCTCTTTAACAAAAGTATTTCCGATTTGGGTGCTTCGCAAGATTACGATTTGGCTTTTAGTTCGAATTACGGTATTGCCGGTACATTTAACTTTGGTAAAATTGGAGTAGGTGTCGAGTACCTAATGGGGAATTTCAAGGCAGGTTATCAGGGTGACCAAGCGCTGATCGGCGGTGCTTATACCTCCAATGTATATCTGCAAACTACGCAAATTCCAATCTATCTCCGACTCGGAGAAACCAAAGGCTCTTTCGGTGAGTTTGGTGTTGTCATGAACAGTGTAAAAAGCGCTACTTACTCCAATAGCAACTACCTCATTGATCCAGCTGTTGATGTGACCAATCAATACCAGAACTTCATGGGCTACATGATTGGTGTGGGTGGCCGTTTTGGTTTATTAGAGCTCCCAATTATGGTATCTGTCAGTGCGCGTATGATGTATAGCACAGCCGATGCAAAGGGCGTAGATGCATTAGGTGCAGATCTAGACTTGTATAATCCGGTGAATAAAACCAATGCAGCTTCACTTGGTTTGCATGTGGGTGTGATCTATTCCATTGATTAATGAGTAGACGAATTCAAAATAAAAAAGGCGAGCCGACAGGCTCGCCTTTTTTATTTCTTTAACTACGGTTTAAGGTTTCACTAAGTGAACAAAGCCGTGTAGTGTGTAAAGTGTTTTTTCTTTGTTGTCGTATTCGTATTTTTCGCTTTTAGGCGTCGCCATGTAGAAATAGACACCTTCTTCTAAAGCTTTACCGGTCATGTCTGTGCCGTTCCAGTCATTGAGGTAGTTGTCTTTTTCGTAGATCAAATTTCCCCAACGGTTGAATATTTGAATACTGACTTGATCGTAGTCTTCCCAGTTTTTGATGACAAGCAGTTCATTGGTGCCATCGTTGTTGAGCGTCAGTACATTTGGCACAACCAACGGACATTGGTTGTAAACACGGATATTTGGTGAGGTAATGGTTTTGGCGCATTGGTCCATGACGTAAACCTGAAAATTATTGAGATTGGGCTCCAGAATTCCGGGCTGCACGTATACGGTGTCGTTGTTCGGGAAAGCACCAGGCCCCCACACATAACTGTATGGTGAAATGCCGTTTTGAACATTGCACCAGATATTGGTTCCTTGACCAAAATCAGCACAAACATTCAGAGAGTCAACGGCTGTAATCGTCATTGGGGTATAGTCAATAATATTCAAGGAGATAGAGGTGGTATCAAACGACCCATCGCAAGGATTCGGTAATATCACATTGAAAAATACGGTTTCGGTACCTTCGGGAAGGCCATCTAGAAAAGCAGAAATACCAATAGTGTCTGAGGCAACACCTGCTGGAATAACGAGGGTGTCATCGATGTAAGGGTAGTCGTCGCCGTTGGTTGCCGTCCCGCTCAGATTGATTTGTACAACTAAATTTTGAGTGAGGTCAGTGCGCTTGACAACAAAGCCAGCAAAACCACAATCTTCGATCAGTTGGGTTGGGCCAGTAACATCTACCTCAATGGGTACTTCAACTTGGCAAGCGACCACGCGGTAACCAAAGGTGCGTATTTTGGTATTGATGAGCACGCCATTGCGCCACTCTTTTACGGCTACTCCGGCCACATAGCTTCCAATTAAGTTTGGCGTAAAGGTCATGAAACCCGTAGTAGGATCTATGGTGATATTGGATCCAGCTCCAAACGGTACTGTTTCGGTAAATGTGGGATTCCAACTGACGGGCGTATACGGCGCAGGATCTTCAGGGTCAGGAACTACATTGGCGATGCTACCGCCAAGAAGTGGGGCCATGAGTTCATAACTAAGAGAGTCGCCATCTGGATCGAAAGCCGCATGATCAAAATCAAGTGTGTTTTGTGAACACAATACCAATGGCGGATAATTGATGAAGCGCGCACCCTGATTGTGCACACCAACAAGTGCAGATCCAGGAATAAAGGTCGTGAGGGTAATGCCATTATTGGAGGGGTCTACGATGTTGTCAATTGCGCCGGTCCAGCAACAACGTTGATAAGAAACGTAGTAGCCTTGTGTTCCAAATGGAAGTACAACCGTATCAATGTATATGGCGCGTTCTACACAAATGTCATTGGGTACGGTAACACATGGGTCGTCGTAGACCACAGGAAGTATATTTTGTGAAAAAGGCGCGATATACCTCACTAAAAAAATCGAACCATCGGCATTGAAAATAGTGTAGTTGAGTGGGTTGTCAAAGCCTGTTGCCGAGTTGCAATCTCGGTAAATTTCAATTGTGATTTTGTATTGGTTATTGCCAAGCGAATCGTAATAGATTTCACCGCCAATAATATGACTTGCCCAGCTATTGAAGCTCAAAAAGAGACCAATGATAAAAGCAAATAGGGTAGTTGTTAGACGCATGCGTTTGAATTTTGTATATTCGTTGTGGATGTCAAAGTTAAGCTTGTTTTTTGTAATCTTCGGATTCTTTTTCAGTTTGCAGTTGTTCGGGCAAACCGAAGCACAACTGCGCCAAGAATTACAAAGCACAAAAAGCAAGACGTTGCAGCTACAAATTAGGTTGCGTCTGATCGATGCAATTTATGAGCGCAATCGCTTTGATTGGCATAAAGAAATCGAAGCACTGGTCTTTCAGCGCAAAGCTTACAAAGGCAAGCAGAACCAAGCCCTCATATCACTGCTCGCAGCTGAAAATCAACTATTCCTTGGCAATACTGAAAGTGCAAAACGCATTTTTAATGAAGCGCTTGCTTCAATAAACTTTAAGAATCCGAAAGCTATCTGGAAAAAAAAGCTCCTAGGTTGTTCGTTATTCCCCGAAACAGCAACATATCATTATTCCACGTTGCGCAAAGAATTTGCAAACAAGTTAAAGCACCGCGAACAAACTGCTTTCTATTTGCAAATTGCTAAAAATTTTACCGCTTCATTTCAAAAGGACTCTGCCATTTGGGCCAGTAACATGGCTTTACAACATGCCAAGCGCTCAGACAAAAAATGGGTCCTCATCGAGGCCATGCAACAACAAGCAGAGACCTACTGGAATTTCAATCTTTTTGAACAAGCGGTCCAGCGATCCATTACGTCCTTGCAGCTTGCAGAAGAAGCGCAACTTGATTTTTTCAAACAAAGTCCATTGTTATTGATTGCAAGTATCACCATGGAAGTCGGTAATTTCAATCAAGCCTCTACCTATATCAAACTGGCGAAAGACCTCGCCAAAACAAATATGGATGAGCGCGCTCTTGCTTTTTCCAATTTTTTATTGGCCCGATACTACCTTGGGACAAATGCTTCAAATTCGGCTGGTGTTTATGCAGGGTTAGCCTATAAATGGTTCAACAATGTTGGAAATGTTCGGTATGAAAAAAAAGCAAGGTTACTGATGATTTCTGCCAATCAACTTTTTGGCAGAAATGTTGAATTGGCTTACGCAGCACTTTTTTCAGATTTAAACACAGCAACAGATCCTTATTTTGCTGCCGAGTTGTACTACGAATACGGTCAGCACCTACTGCGCACCCAAAAGTTGCAGTTGGCTCAAAACGCTTTTGAATCCAGCCTCAACAGTTTGCCTTACGAAGCCCTTTTGCGTCCAAGAATTGCTAAAGCTTATAGTGCATTGGCGCAAATTGCCACCAAAACAGGCCTTTATAAATCGGCTTACGAATACCAACAAAAACACAGTAATTGGTTAGAAAACAGTCCGGTTTGGCGCAGTGCTGCTCGGATTGAAGAAATGGCTGCAGCTAATTTAAGAGAAGAACGAGAACGCTTGATAGTCAATCAACAAGCCTCCATTGAACGCGCCCAAAAAGAGCGAGAAATTGTAGAGCTGCAACGAGACCGTCAATTATTTATTTCCATCATCTTTATTGTTGCCATCATTTTTGGTGTGGTTATTTTTGTATTGCGCACCCAACAAATCAAAACCAAACAAGAACAACGAGAAGCCGAACTTTCTCAGACCTTATTGCGCACCCAAATGAATCCGCATTTTGTTTTTAACGCCATGTCGGTCATCCAGAGTTACATCTATGAAAATGACCCTGAAAAGTCTTCTCAGTTTCTCGTTAATTTTTCTCGTTTAATGCGCTTAATTCTGGAAAATTCACCAAAAGAATTCATTCCAATCGAACTTGAAAGAGAAATTTTGGATAAATACCTCACGGCGCAAAAAATGCGTTTTGAAAACCGTTTTGATTACGAATTAAATATCAGCGACGACCTGATATTCAACAAAGCAATGGTGTCTCCTATGATTACCCAACCGTTCATAGAAAATGCCATTGAACACGGACAATTACACACTGTAAAAGGTGGTAAGATTGAGGTTAAAATGTACGACCATCAAAAACAACTGGTGATTGAAATTCAAGACAACGGTGTAGGCCGAAAAAAATCGGCGAGCACCAAAAAAATGAAGACACATAAAAGTATGGCAATTGATATTACGCGTGAACGTATCGCTATTCTCAATAAAAAGTATAAATTTAATGGTAGCTTGACCATTAATGACCTAGATAGCCAAACCCAAACTGGGACGTCCGTTAAATTGGTCTTGCCTTTAAAGTACGAATCCGAACAATAAACTACTACGTGCCATGAGTCGAAAAGTACTGATCATCGATGATGAAAAACCAACCCGGACCTTCATCCGTAAAATGTTAGAGTCATTTGACTTGAACCTAAGTGTGTATACCGACGGTGAGAATGTCGCTTCAGGTATTGAAGCCATTGAGGATATCCAGCCTGATATCGTGTTGCTCGATATTCAAATGCCAGATGGCAATGGATTTGACGTGCTGAAAAATGTGAAATTCAAGCAGTTTGAAGTGATTTTCATTACGGCATTTCAAGAGTTTGCCGTACAGGCCATTAAATTTTCAGCCCTCGATTACATACTCAAACCAATTGATGCAGAAGAGTTACATACGGCCATTACCAATGCGCTTCAGCTTGTTGATCACAAAAAAGAGGACACCCAATTTGCCGCCTTACAACACAACATACATCCTCAGCACAAGCGTAAATTGGTGCTCAAGACCCAAGAGAGTATTTTTGTAATTGAGATTGACGATATCGTGCACTGCGAGGCCGATAAAAACTATACTTTTTTCTATCTCAACGATGGTAAAAAAATATTGGTTTCTAAAACCCTAAAAGACTACGACACCATGCTCGCAGGATTTTCGTTTTTCAGGGTGCACCAATCTCACTTGATCAACCTGAATTACGTCGAGCGTTACGATAAACACGACGGTGGATCTGTCATCCTTAAAGATGGCTCTTCTATTCCGTTATCACCAGCGAAGAAAGACCAGTTCTTTAAAAGCCTTGATTTGCTTTAACCTAGTGCTTGTTTGAGATCTTCAATAAGGTCTTGCGCATCCTCAATGCCGACACTGAGTCGAATCAAGGAGTCAACAACGCCGCTTTTTTCGCGCACTTCTTTTGGAATAGATGCGTGTGTCATGGTAGCAGGGTGCCCTATTAATGACTCGACACCACCTAAAGATTCAGCGAGCGCAAATATTTCAACCTTTTTTACCAAATTCAAGGCATCTTGAAGCTGATTGCCTTTGAGCGTGAAAGAAATCATGCCGCCAAAACCGCGCATCTGTTCTTTGGCCACTAGATGGTTTGGGTGGGTTTCAAAACCAGGCCAATACACTTTATCTACGGCAGGGTGCGTCGTGAGGTAATGGGCAATTTTCTCGCCGTTTTCACAGTGGCGCTGCATACGTAGGTGCAGTGTTTTTATACCTCTTAAGACCAAAAAAGAATCCATAGGGGCGGTGACCGCACCAGAAGAATTCTGAATGCGGTACATTTCTGTAGCTAGGTCATCGTCGTTACAAACCAATGCGCCCATGACAACATCGGAATGTCCACCCAAATATTTGGTCACAGAATGCATGACCATATCAGCACCGAGGTCCAAAGGATTTTGCAAGTAAGGTGTTGCAAACGTGTTATCGACACAAAGCATTGCACCAGCTTTTTTCGCAATAGTTGACATCGCTTTGATATCGATGATATTCATCATGGGATTGGTAGGCGTCTCGACCCAAATGAGCTTTGTATTGTCATTGACCAAGGCCTCAACTGCGGCAGGATCTTGCATATCCACAAAGTGAAAAACCAGGCCATATTTAGCGAAAATGGTATTAAATATTCGGTAAGAACCGCCATAGAGGTCGTTGGTCGAGATGATTTCATCTCCGGGATTCAACATTTTAATAACGCAATCGATGGCAGCAAGGCCCGAACCAAAACAAGCTCCATGTTTGCCGTTTTCGATGGCTGCAATATTCTTTTCAAGTGCATGTCTTGTGGGGTTCAAGGTACGTGAGTACTCATAGCCTTTGTGATTACCCACACCTTCTTGGACATACGTAGAGGTTTGGTAAATAGGGGTCATGATGGCTCCTGTTGCAGGATCAGGGTGTACGCCTGCATGGATTGCTTTGGTTGCAAATTTCATTGATGGATGTTTTTGACAAAATTAATAGAATCCGCTAAGGCAGCTCCAATTCATGAGCGGGATCCCAAAAAACTTTTTGAAAATCTTGAATTTGATTTTCTACTATTTTGATTCCTTCTTTTTCGAGTAGGTTCTGCATTGCATTCGGGCCATCAAAATGGTGTTTGCCACTAAGAAGACCTATGCGGTTTACTACCCTGTGCGCAGGGACATCTATAAGTTGGTGACTTGCATTCATGGCCCAGCCTACCATTCTTGCAGCCTGTTTGGATCCCAAATAATTGGCAATTGCACCATAACTCGTTACTCTACCTTTCGGAATAAGCCTGACCACCTGATAAACCGCCGCGAAGAAATCTTTATTTTTAGCGTTTAAATTTTGCTGCATTATTCAAAGATAGAAAATAAAAAAGCCACCGGTTAGGGTGGCTTTTCTTTAGTTGTATTTTGATCTTATTTCTTAGAACAGCAATCTTCTTTTTGGCCTTTATTGCCAATCCATTTGCCATTCTCATCATAATGCGACATGCACATTGCTTTTTCTTCAGCTGAGCAACCTTTTTGGTCACACATCTGAGCGCATTCAGCTTTTGTCATTGAAGCGCATTCAGACATATCGCAAACCATGTCTTTTGAACATTGAACTATTCTCGGTTTGGCTTCTTGGATTTTTTCACCCATGATAGGTGCAATTACCAAACCAACCAAACAAGTCAATTTGATCAAGATGTTCATAGAAGGGCCAGATGTATCTTTGAACGGATCACCAACGGTATCGCCAGTTACGGCTGCTTTGTGGGCATCAGAGCCTTTGTAAGTCATTTCTCCGTTGATAACAACACCTGCTTCGAACGATTTTTTAGCGTTGTCCCATGCGCCGCCGGCATTGTTTTGGAAGATTGCCCAAAGGACACCAGATACGGCAACACCGGCCATATAACCACCGAGTACTTCGGCAGCCATTTCCCAGTTTCCAGAAATAAAGCCAGTACCAAGACCAATAAAGATTGGCGTAAGGATGGTGAGGGCTCCTGGCAACATCATTTCGCGAAGTGCTGCTTTGGTAGAAATCTCTACACATTTACCATATTCTGGTTTACCTGTACCTTCCATAATTCCGGGAATTTCACGGAACTGACGACGCACTTCGTTAACCATATCCATGGCTGCACTACCCACTGATTTCATAGCAAGTGCTGAGAAAACCACTGGTATCATACCACCGATAAACAAGGCGGCAAGCACTGGAGCTTTGAAAATGTTGATGCCATCTATGCCAGTAAACGTAACGTAAGCAGCAAATAAAGCCAATGCGGTTAATGCGGCAGACGCAATCGCAAAACCTTTACCCACAGCTGCCGTGGTGTTACCAACTGAATCAAGTACATCAGTGCGCTGACGCACTTCTTTAGGAAGCTCACTCATTTCAGCAACACCACCGGCGTTGTCAGCAATTGGCCCAAAAGCGTCAATGGCAAGTTGCATTGCGGTAGTTGCCATCATTGCCGATGCAGCGATTGCGACACCGTAGAAGCCAGCAAGTGCATATGAACCCCATATAGCTGCAGCAAATAAAATTACCGAAGAGAAGGTAGAAATCATACCTGTTGCTAAGCCTGCAATAATATTTGTGGCAGCACCGGTAGATGAATTTTGAACGATACCTAAAACTGGTTTTTTACCAAGGGCAGTATAGTATTCAGTAAAGTAAGAAATGAGGTATCCTACGGATAGACCTACGAGTGTGGCATAAAATACATGGCGTGATGGAATCGCGACTGCTTCTTCAACACCAAAGAATTTCATTTGGATGGTTTCAGGAAGCATCCATTGCACTAAAAACCAGCCAGCAATTGCTGAAAGAATGATCGAGGTGATGTTACCAACGTTAAGGGCTTTTTGAACTTCGTTTTCTTTTGCATCGTTTGAGGAAATGCGAACGAGGAATGTTCCAATAATTGAGGCAATGATACCGACACCAGCAATCATGATCGGAAGTAAGATTGGGCCCATTCCATTGAAAGCAGTGAGTTCTTGGCCATTTTCGGCCATATCTTTGATGATGTAATTACCGAGTACCATTGAGGCAAGTACGGTTGCAACATAAGAAC
Organism: uncultured Lishizhenia sp.; assembly: GCA_964540625.1. Classification (GTDB taxonomy): domain Bacteria; phylum Bacteroidota; class Bacteroidia; order Flavobacteriales_D; family Crocinitomicaceae; genus UBA952. The sequence continues at coordinate 9,398 of CAZINO010000017.1, forward strand.
CAAAAAGGTCAGCCCCCATTCCTGCGACGTCACCAACGTTATCACCAACATTATCTGCAATAGTAGCTGGATTGCGCGGATCGTCTTCTGGAATACCTGCCTCGACTTTTCCAACGAGGTCAGCACCTACGTCAGCAGCTTTAGTGTAAATACCACCGCCAACACGTGCAAACAAGGCAATAGATTCAGCGCCAAGGGAGAATCCGGCAAGGGCTTCTAGAACCATGGTCATATTTTCGTAGTTCCAATTGCCACCTTTCATGAAGTAAGAAAGGAAGAACATGAAAAACAACGACAATCCAAGAACTGCTAAACCTGCTACACCAAGACCCATTACAGTTCCGCCTCCAAAGGAAACTTTGAGCGCATTAGGTAAAGATGTTTTTGCAGCTTCTGTAGTGCGGACGTTGGCGTCAGTAGCAACGCGCATACCAATGTTTCCAGCGATAGCAGAGAAAATGGCACCAACAATAAATGCAGGAACAATAAGCCAGTGTGTTGTGTCAACTACAGTAGAGATGCCAAATAAGGCGACTGATGCCAACACAACGAAAATAGCGAGTAAACGATACTCAGCTGATAAAAATGCCATTGCACCTTCTTTGATGCTCTTAGCAATTGTTTGCATTTTTTCGTCTCCGGCTGGTTGTTTTTTCACCCAAGCCATTTTAACGAGCATAAACAAGAGCCCGATAAGAGACAATCCAATTGGAATGTAAATTGCGTTCATAAATTAATTTTAAATTGAAAATTACGGGCAAAAGTAGAGTTTTCCGCCTAGGAAAGCAAATACGGATTTAAAAATTAAGGGTTACATAATGTGGCCCTTTTTTTATTCAAAGAAATCCGCCAACTTTTTGTTTTAAGGTCTCTAATGGAAAGGCACCGCTCTCTCGCCAAAGTAATTTTCCGTTTTTGAACAGCATGAGCGTAGGTACGCCGCGTACTTTAAATTGATCGGCAATTGCCGGATTTTTATCGACATCAATTTTCAAGACTCTTACTTTCTCTCCGTACTGTTTTTTGAATTCGTCAAGTACAGGAGACATCATTTTGCATGGTCCGCACCAAGTGGCATGAAAATCCACAAGTGTGGGCACATTGGCTTGAATGATTTCATTGAATTTTCCCATGCCACAAAATTAGTACAATCAAGACGGTACTTGTGTAACTTTAGCTACAAAAAAAAGGCCCGAATTTTCGGGCCTTTTCTATTATAAATCGTGTTTAACTATTGCTTTGTATAGGTGGCCACACAAGAGCCTGTTCCGCCGATAAGTGGAATTGTATTGTCGTAAGTATAGTTGATGGTGATGAGGTTAGCTTGGTTATTGATGCTGCCCACGCCAGAGAAGGTGACTTGACCGAGTGTGACGTCGATAGTTTGGTTTGGCACGTTGATGTTATTGCCATTGATGGTTGCATTGGCAGTACCACCTACTAAATTGAACATGTTATCGATAACCAATTCGTTGGCACTAGCACCGGCAGTAACGCTTGGGTCTGGTGTAAGTGGGAAAGCATTGCCGCAATCGCTTGTTACCGCCCAAGTGACCAACCAATTACTTTGACCGATATTTACATTGACAGTGCGGGTAGCGGTGGCTGATCCGTTTTCATTGGTTGCGGTGTAAGTAACGAGGTAGGTGCCTTTTGTTGTGGCATCTACTTGACTGTTGGTCGTTACATTAACTGAACTACCATCTTTATTGGTAGCTGTAGCGCCAGCGTCAGTGTAAGTATCTCCGACGTTGATGTTTTCAGGATTGTTGCCATTTACAGTGATTGTTGGCACATATTTACATGTTCCGTCGTCTTTTTTAGCTTCGGCATTATAGTTGACGGCATTTTGGTCCATACAGCCTTTTTTCTTACATCCAGTGCTGGTACCAAGTAGGAGTGCTGAAGCAGCAATAATTGAGAGGTAGGTTTTCATAATATTATTGTTTTAGAGTTTCGAAGATAATTAAGTTTGACTCAATGACCAAGAACGCAGGCACTTAATTTTTATTGTAAAAAAAAACGGCACTCCGAAGAGCGCCGCTTTCCAACCAAACGATAGGTCTAGTCTTGTAACACGTCAGCTTGACCATTCGGCGCTACAAGTGCGCTTTTTATTTTCTCTTCGAGTTCTTCCATGAGTTCGGGATTATCGAGTATGAGTGCTTTGATGGCATCGCGTCCTTGACCAAGTTTTGTTTCTCCGTAAGAGAACCAAGAACCACTTTTTTTCAGAATATTGAGATCAACACCGAGGTCTATGATTTCTCCAACTTTAGAAATACCTTCACCGTACATGATGTCGAATTCAGCTTTTCTAAAAGGAGGCGCAACTTTGTTCTTGACTACTTTTACTTTAACGCGGTTGCCAATGATGTCTTCGCCATCTTTGAGTTGTGTTGCGCGGCGAATATCGATACGGATAGAGGAGTAAAATTTAAGGGCATTTCCTCCTGTGGTCGTTTCAGGGTTGCCAAACATTACGCCGATTTTGTCTCGGAGTTGGTTGATAAATATACAACAGCACCCAGCTTTATTGATGGATCCGGTGAGTTTGCGCAGCGCCTTTGACATAAGGCGTGCTTGCAGACCCATTTGGGAGTCGCCCATTTCTCCTTCGATTTCAGCTTTAGGGGTAAGGGCTGCAACGGAATCAATAACGATCAGGTCTATTGCGCCTGAGCGAATGAGGTTATCGGCAATTTCGAGTGCTTGCTCGCCGTTGTCTGGTTGAGATATCAATAAATTAGAGATGTCAACACCTAATTTTTGAGCGTAAAATTGGTCGAAGGCGTGTTCTGCATCGATAAAAGCGGCAATACCACCTTGTTTTTGCACTTCTGCAATTGCGTGGATGGCTAAGGTTGTTTTACCGGATGATTCTGGACCGTAGATTTCAACAACGCGCCCTTTCGGGTAGCCATTGATACCGAGGGCGAGGTCAAGGGTTAAGGAGCCTGTAGGGATTACTTCTACTTGTTCTACTGGTGCGTCTCCAAGTTTCATGACGGATCCTTTACCAAAAGTTTTGTCAAGCTTCTCCATGGTCAGCTGGAGTGCTTTGAGTTTGTCGAGGTTTTGTTCTTTAGACATATCGTTTGTTGTTGTGAGCGAGGCTCGGTGAATAATTTTTACAAAGTTGCAGTAGGCAGATCGTAAACAATTTACGTTCTGTTAAAAACAGGCCAAAACTTCGTTGGCGTGGTCTTTGGTGTTGGGTTTTTCAATTACTTTAATGAGTGTGCCGCTTTGGTCAAATAAGAAAGTCATGCGGTGGATGCCGTCGTAAACACGGCCCATAAATTTTTTTGGACCCCATACACCGAATTGTTGGATAATTGATTTTTCGGGATCTGAAATCAAAGGAAAGTTCAATTCGTATTTATTGACGAATTTGGTGTGCGAAGCTACGCTGTCTGCGCTAATGCCGATAACTTGAATTTGGGCAGCTAAAAGCGCTTCTTGGCCGTCGCGAATACTACAAGCCTGAGCAGTACAGCCAGGGGTGTCGTCTTTGGGGTAAAAATAAATGACGAGGTTTTTGCCAAGAAGAGATTGGCTATCGATGGAATTGCCGTTTTGGTCAGTTCCGATAAAGGATGGAAGCTTGCTTCCGAGTGTTAGAGGAGTCATAATGTTTAAAAAATAATCGGTTAAACGATGAAAAACTAATCAAAAGTAAAAACTATTCATTAATAACAAAACATTCCTCGCAAAAAAGTTTTAGGCTTGTCCGTATTTTAACAGACGAAATAGAAACACACACCAGGAAATAATGCTGATTGCTCCTCCAAGTGGTGTCACAGGGCCTAGAAAGCCAAATGGAAATTCAGGCAAAAACTGTTTGCATAAAACAAGCCCGTAAATTGAAAATGAAAAAAGTAACATACCAATCAGCATAGACCATAATAATCGTTTGATTTCAAAGCCAAATCGATTGTAATTGAGTGCAAGAATCAACACGCCCATCGACAAAAAGCCTTGGTAGCGCACGCCCACCTCAAAAGTCTGTAATTGATCAGTGGGTAAAATAGCCTTGAGTGCATGCGCACCGAAAGCGCCAAAAACAATAGATAGCATCAAAAATAGGGCAGCAAAAAAGGTAGTTTGTTTTTCCATCTTGCGAAATTGTAAAAAAAAGCCAAACCAAACGTATCTTTGTCCTTATGAAAAGCATTGTCTTTTTTCTTTTAGCGGTCATTATTACTTCCTGTGCAAGGTCAAAGCCGACTGCCTATGATTACGTCCAATACAACCGTTTTGATTTGCGCCCCTACGATATCAACGCGCAAATGATGTTGCCAAACGCCAGTGCGGGAATTGGCACGTCCTTGAAGCCGAGCGTGAATTACGAAGTCGGGGGGTTCAGATGGCAGCTCGATATCGGTCGAAATTTCACATTGCTCATCGAAGATTACGGTGATTACTCTTTTCGCTTTGCGGAGTTCAAGCGCAAGCTTTTGAAGCCCAATGCTTTTTTTGAAATTGAAATAGTGAAGCAGACTAAAGACGTACTCATCTTTAGACGAAAGGTAAAAGGGGAATTTGTCTCCAAAAAGAATGCACGCTTTTATATTTACAGCGTCAAAAAAATTGGTGAAAATTATTACGAACTCATGAATCGCGAACAAGGAGACTCCAAAAGGGTTGTAGATTTCATGTACCATTCGATTCAATCTTTAAAACCTACGCATGCAAGTTGACAGAGCAGCTATTTTAGAAGTATTAGGAAAAATTACTGAGCCCGATTTAAAAAATGATTTAGTGAGCCTCAATTTAATTGAGTCGCTCGAGCTCGACGGCGAGCACATTCGTTTAAGTGTCCGGATTTCCAACCCGGCATTGCATGCCAGAAAACGCATGCAAGAAGCCATTGAATTCAATTTAAAACGCGTATTTGGCCAACAGCTCCAAATCAGTTGCCAAATTCAAGGCCTCGATGCAGAAAGCCGTTCGGCGCGTCGTAAGATTTTACCCGATGTCAAGCACATTATTGCGATAGCTTCTGGTAAAGGCGGTGTCGGAAAGTCAACAATTACAGCCAATTTGGCAGGCGGTTTAGCCAAAAAAGGATACAAAGTAGGAATTGTGGATGCCGATATACACGGTCCATCGATGCCAACCATGTTTGACCTTGTTGGTGAGCGCCCAAAAATGACAGACGTTAATGGTCAGTCATTGATCGCGCCGATTGAATCAAATGGCATTCAAATTTTATCCATCGGGTTTTTCACAAGTCAAGACGATGCTGTCGTTTGGCGAGGGCCAATGGCGTCCAAAGCACTTACTCAGCTTTTTACAGATGCCCATTGGGGTACACTAGATTTTTTACTTGTCGATTTACCGCCGGGTACCAGTGACATTCATTTGTCTTTGATGCAAACCGTTCCTTTGGACGGTGTGGTCATTGTCTCAACGCCTCAAGAAGTAGCGCTCGCCGATGCACGACGTGGCATACAAATGTTTCGCCTCGATTCCTTTAAAGTGCCAATCGTCGGAATTGTAGAAAACATGGCTTATTTTACGCCTGCTGAACTTCCCGACAACAAATATTATATTTTTGGACGCGACGGTGCACGCAATTTAGCGCAAGGAATGCAAGTGCCTTTTCTAGGTAGTATTCCGTTGGTTCAAGGAGTTTGTGAAGCTGGCGACGCCGGTAGGCCTGCTGTTTTTCAGCAAAATACGCCGACAACCAAGGCATTTGACGAATTAGTTCATAACTTTGAAACCGAATTAAACGCCATTATCGCAACGCGCAAATAGCCGTCATGACCAACAAACAACAACTCCAAACCAAGGTACAAGAAGCCATAGAACAATTGCGTCCGTTTTTGCATGCTGACGGCGGAGACATGGAACTCGTCGATATCACCGAAGATGCCATCGTTCAAGTGCGTTTACTAGGCTCGTGCAGCGATTGCGCAATGTCGAAAATGACACTTAAAGGTGGCCTTGAAGAAGCGCTAAAAATGGCTGCTCCTGAATTAAAAGGAGTAGTTGCGGTTTAAGCACATGAAAGTTCGCTTCCTCGTCGTCGGCAAAACAGCATTTGAAGACCTCAAAATAGGTGAACTCCGCTATGAACAGCGCCTTGTACATTACTGTACTTTCGAACGGCTAGAAGTCCCAGATGTCAAAAATCCAAAAGCCCTAAGCCAGGCACAAATCAAGGATAAAGAAGGTGAAGCGATACTTTCCAAACTGAAGTCAACCGATTTTGTCGTCTTACTCGATGAAAATGGGAAGGCGTTTTCGTCGGTTGATTTTGCGAATTGGCTTAGCCAAAAACAAATGCAACACCCCGGTGCTATCGTTTTTATAATTGGGGGTGCCTACGGTTTTAGTCCTGACGTGTATGAGCGCGCACAATTCAAGTTGTCATTATCTGAAATGACTTTCTCTCACCAAATGGTGCGCATGATTTTTTTGGAGCAACTCTACAGAGCATTCAGTATTTTAAAAGGGGAACCTTATCACCATGCCTGAATCACTCTTTTTACATGAATTAAAATTCTTGAAACCCGCCGGGACCAGCAGGGGTGTCTTGTATACAAAACCTTCTTGGATTTATCAGCTATCGCTTTCAAACGGACGATGTGCGCAGACTGAGTTTCCCGTAATTCCCGGACTCTCGCCAGAATATGTCGATCACATTCAATATGAGCAAGATTTAAACCGTTTTCTCAATTTAGCTAAAGTACAGCTAGAGGCATGGTCGAAAATTGATTTTTTGCAGGATGAACAATACCAATTATTTATTTCAAATTGGCAGGCTTACCCTTCTTTTGTCTTCGGTTTAGAGTTATTGTTGTTTGCAATTCAAGCTAATGGTTCCTCAGTCTTATTTAATACCCCGTTTACCGATTCGGCAATTTCTATTCCAATAAATGGATTGGTCTGGATGGGTAATTTAACCGATATGCGTCAGCAAGCGCAACAAAAAATTAGCGCCGGTTTTCAGACCGTAAAACTCAAAATCGGTGCGCTAGATTGGCAGCAAGAACTCAGTCTACTGGCTGAACTACGCGCAGCGGCACCTGCTACGCAATTAACGATCAGAGTAGATGCGAACGGTGCCTTTTCAGCAACGCAAGCCCGAGAGGTGCTCAAAGAATTAAACCGTCTCGAAGTACATAGTATAGAACAGCCAATTGCGGCCGGACAGCCAAAGGAAATGGCTGAACTTGCAGCGCTTAACATGGTGCCAATTGCATTGGATGAAGAATTAATAGGTGTACACGGTACTGTACAAAAAGCAGCTTTACTGGATCGAATCAAACCGCAGTACATCATCTTAAAACCGAGTTTACATGGTGGTTTTTCTGGTGTAAAGGAATGGATAGCGCTCGCAGAAGAACGCCAAATTGCTTGGTGGCTAACGAGTGCCTTGGAGAGCGCTATAGGCCTGAGTGCAATTGTGCAGTTTGGATCTTTATACCCCCTTTATTTACCCCAAGGATTTGGAACTGGAGGTCTGTACAGCAATAATTTTGAATCTAGATTAGCCATTGAGAACGGCCATATTTTTTGGCTCAACGACTCACACAAGGACTGATCTCAGTACAGTTTTGGTAGACCATATCGTGTAAAATGAGCTGTGCAGCTAGAGCCAACTGCGTATAGTTCTGTGAATTATTTCCAAAACCAGCTGCACTATTTTGCCACATGGCTTTAATGAGTTCCTGAGATCCTTCTGTTGGTTGAATTTTATCGACTACAGCAGCCACATTTAAAGCACCGGCATGGTACACATGCAATACAAACAGCCTGAACCACAAATCGGTTTCATTATAGGTCAGTCCATGACGGTCTAATATTTTTTTGGCTTCTGGGATACAAATCCGTCTAATTAGCTGTGCAGCACCATATGCCGAACGGTCAAAATCTTTGCGCTCGTCGATGGTACTATTCACCGTTAAACCCATTGAGCGCGCCACCCCTGGCATCAATTGAAATGCGCCGTAGGCACCAGTTGCTGATTTGCGCATCAGTGCAGGACTTTCAATTAACAAAATGGATTGTGCATACCATGGATCTACACCGTAACGTTCAAAAGCAGCTACACCCTTGTCTAGGCTCGGATAGACCTCAGCAAAACGATAAAAGTCATTTTTCCCGGTTGTAACATATATTCTTGTATCGCTTGGTAGCCCATTGGCTTCGCGCAGCGCCTGACGGGTTTGGTTTTTTTGCTCCTCGGTTTGTGCATTCCAATCTCGAATAGACATTTTGTCGAGGACTTGGCGATTTGCTGCCACGTTAATGAGGCAGGAGTCCGGAGAAAGCAGCATAATTTTTTTCCAGAATTGCGGTTGGGGAAGTTGGTCCCAGCGGTCTTCGAAAAGTGCTTCAGCGTGCATGATGGTTTGAGAACCAGAAGCCTGAACAACCTTGATTTTGTCAGCCTCCCAATTTTCGAGTGGCTGCGCCATAACGAATTGTAGACTCAAAATAAACGTAAAGAAAGAGAGGACACGAGTGATTTTCATTTTCTAAAAATACAAAGAACCCATTTTCCTTTAATTGTTACAGTGACTTAGTTTACACAACAAACTGTTGAAATTGTTTAATTTTGACCGTATGCAGGTCATTTATCGAATCTTGAGTCTTCCACTTATTTTTTTGGTGCGTATTTATCAATGGGTGATATCGCCCATTTTTCCGCCAAGTTGTAGATACACGCCTACATGTTCGGCATATATGGTGGAGGCCCTGCAAACTTGGGGGCCTATTAAAGGCACTTATTTAGGATTGAAGCGTATTTCGAGCTGTCATCCGCGCGGTGGTTTTGGCTATGATCCAGTTCCTAAACCTGGCTCGGAAGCGTCCCGCGCTGCTTCAAAACCCGATAATAATTCAGAAAAGTAGCGTAGTCTTGGGCTGCTGCCAGGCGCTCTTCAGGCTTATGAATAGCTTGGGTTTTACAGCCATTTTCAAGAAAGATAAACCATTCCCATAACCGTTCGACTGCGTCACTTCTTTTAATGGGGAAATCTGAGGCTTGAATACTACAGTAGAAGTGCAAAGCTTTTTTGGCTCGGGTCAGTAAGACATTGAGTCTTCGGCCACTCTGGGACTGCACCATAGGGCCTAATCTCAGGCTAAATTTGCCCTCTTCATTTTTTGCAAAACCAAAGCTGATCAACAAGAGATCGCATTCTTCGCCTTGCACTTGTTCGAGCGGCAAGAAGAAGGCACTTCTTTCAATAATACGCGCTTCGAGAAGTGCTTGTTCTGATCCATTTAATTGTTGGTAAATACAGTCAAGTTGAGCCTCGGAAAAGGCAACGACGCCAAAAGAACGGGCATCCGTGAGCAATGTGCGCAGCTGTTTTGCAACGGCTTTGGCTTCATTTATGTTCTGTTGTTTTGCGTAGACGCCATTCGGAACAAAATGGTTAAAAATGCCATTTTGTGCATGGCCTAAAGAGGGCCAAGCGAGCAGTTCATTGTTATAGAATTTTTGATTGGAAAATGCAATTAGTGCTGGGTCTTCACTTCTGTAATGATGACGCAAATGAAGTCTTGGTAAATAAAATGCAGCCTGATGAAGGAGGTCTACAACACCTTCTTTACTTTGTCCGAAATAGGATTGAGGCCGCATTTGTTGCGGGTCCCCGGCAACCACAATTTGATTGACGCGTTGTAAGGCCCCCATTGCATGGCTCAAAGGCAACTGACTCGCTTCATCAAAAATACCGAAATCGAACAGATTGGTTTGCAGTGGGAGTGTTTTGGCTAATGCTGTTGGTGACGACATCCAAATAGGGAAAATGACACGCAGCCATTCACTTGCAGGCCCCTCAAAAAGCGCTTGAATGGATAGTTGCTGCCGAGATTTTGCCATTTCCTTCACAAGGATTGCTTTGCCTTTGCGCAACTGCTTGCGTCGTTCTTTTTCATTTTGATTCAAGCGTTGAGTGGGCTGTTCGAGAAGCGCCTGAAGTTGGTCAAAACGACTTTGCTGGAGCGCACAGATCTGTTGTGTGTTTGCTGCCCAATTGAATTCTTCAATTTGGAGATCTTCATTAAAATATTTCTGAAAATCAGTATTATACCCGTTGTAAACATCCGGAAAATGATGCCGCAAATCTGACCAAAATTCAGCGCAAACTACGTTGAATAATTCATCTGGATGAGCAACCAATGGCCAAAGATCTGGTGAAATCTGCTCAATAAATTCGCTTGCCGCACCCCAATTGACTAGAGCGTCATCTAAGCGCGCAGAAAGTAAGTCAAAATCAATGGTGTTTGACTTGAATAGTTGCTCATGGAGTTGTTGGAAACGATACGCGGTTTTATGTAAAAGGCAATATTGTTCAAGCTCCATTGGACTCAAGGATCGATACCACGACCAGACATCCTGATTGTGATGTTTGAGCAAATTCATCACGACGCCAATTTCGGTTTCAAGGTCCATTATGCCGAGCGCATGCAATTGATTTTGGATCTGATCGATTTGTTCTGAATTTCGCCACCACTTTTGAAGGTCTTTTTCTAATTCGTCTAGCTCGAGGTTGGCTGTCCGTAACCATGATTTTTCAAGTTTGCGCCATTTTCTTTTTTGTAGCCAATTGCTTTGGCTTGCTGCTTTTTTGAGTGCTACCCATTCAATTTGTGTGGGAATTTGCGTCCAAACTTGTAAGGCGTTCAGTTGCCTTTTTCTTTCCTTTTGGAGCTGCTCAAAACGCTGGAGTTTTTTGAGTAAAGCAGGCGTATTCGCATCGAGTAGGGTAAGGTAATTTTGATAAACATTTGCCTCGAATTGAATGCAACGCAAACTTTTTTCGACAAGAGCTGCCAGGGCGTTTTGATTCTTTATTTGATGAGACTGTAGTTCAGTTTGCAAGGACTTCCACTCTTGGTAGCGGTCTAAGTTTTCGAAATTAGTGGGATCTTGCCAAATTGGCTTGAGTATCGGCAGTACAGTGCGTATTTCAAGCGGCAAGCTCGCTAGTGCATTTTGTGCTTTGAGCCAATGTAGCCAACGCTTGGTCGCTTGCGTTGCTCGTTTTGAACGAGGTGCAAATTGTGTCAAAAGTTGGTCAAGCGGCATTTGTGCGCATTGCTCCAACGCTTGTTTTTGTTGCCAATAACGTGCGGCCAAAAAAGGGCTTGGTACTGTATTCTTTTTGTCGGTGAATTGCCGTTGCAACAATTGTTCAAACTGCAATTGTAGCTTTTTATAGAAACTATTTAATCCTGCTTGTTCATGGATGACCACACAAAAGTGTTGCAATCCGGCCTCTTTTAGTTTGCCTAATAAGACCGATAATGCAACTGCTTTATCGGTAAGAATGAGTGCGTTCTGACCGCTTTTGAGCACGCTACTTACAATGTTGCTTAGGACGACTGATTTTCCTGTTCCGGGTGGGCCATAGATTACAGCAGAACCTTGTGCAACATGGTTTATTGCAGCTAATTGGTCCGGATCTAGAGGGCTAATTTGTCCGAGTTCAAAGCTGTTTTGAATATCCCTCATTTGGTCGGCATCGCCGATGATTTCCCGGATGGGGGTACTAAAAGTTGCTGCTTTTAGAAGTCCTTCCCATTCTTTGCGCAATTCATAGCGCTGCGGATGTAAATTAGCAAAGCCTGTTTCTGTTTTATAGTTGCTAAAAACCCCGCAGTTTAAAAGTGTTTGGATAAATACGTTTCGGTCGAGATTTTCGTCAAATTGGATGTCTTTTTCCTTGAGTAATAAACTTAAATATGGATTGATAAAGGTGTATTCTTCGAGTTCAAGCGTCTGTTGTTGGTGTTTAATGTTTTTACATGTCGTAAGAAAAACGGGCGTCTGAATAGCCTTTTCTCCTTTTTGCCAACACAGTAAGCCCTCGAATTGAACCAGTGGCAAAACACCTCTTTCTCTTTCGATACGCTTGAGCTCACTAAGCAGCAATTTGCTTTTTGTTTCTTTATGCCAAAGGGCTTTCGGATCTTGAATAAATTGTTCGGGATGAAGATTGATAAGCGGGTCGTTTGGCCGAAGCAAAAACAACTCGGATTCCCAAGTATGCAGAAATTCATGAACCAATTCAGACATACCGCTAAGTTAGCACCTCTCTATCGAATAAAAAACCTAAATTTGAGTAACTTATCAAGATATGAAACAGCTCATTTTCAGCTTGGCGCTGCTCAGCCCAGTCTATTTTCAGGCCCAAATTACCCTTACAGTTGCCGATTTTGCGAACGCCGGTGACTCCGTTCGCTGGAGTCAAGCGAACCCAATTTCTATCGATTTTCAGAATACGGGTGCGAATAGCACCTGGGATTTCTCTCAGTTAAGTGCGCAAACACAAACCCTAGTGGATTACAATCCCATAGGTTTTGGTTCCCTATTAATTTTGGCCACCTTTGGCCCGATAGCCCCAACTCCCTATAGAGCTACATACTTCAACCTCACCAATGATTTGCCCATCGATCAATTCTCTGCTTTTCTTCCTGTTGAGCTCTCGAATTTGAGTCAATATACCAAAAGAACCAACAGCCAAATCAATAGCTTAGGCTACTCCATAGATGTACAAGGCCAAGGCGTTCCATTCAAGTCCGATACAATAGAAACCCGCTATGAATTGCCACTTTCTTTCAATGATTCCTGGACCTCAAGAGGTTATACTTATGTTGATTTGAATCCCGCTACCGATATCAAATTTATTCAGCACCGCGAGCGCAATTCAGTTGTTGACGGTTGGGGAACGGTTATTACTCCGCTCGGCTCCTTCCCGGCATTGCGCGTCAAACATGAGATTTTAGAAAATGATTCTATTTACCAAACTTTTTTTGGAACGGGCACCTGGATTGCGCCGCCTGCCTTTACCACAACGATCTACGAATGGTGGACAAACGGTAAAAAGGACTGTTTGGTACGCGCTACTAACGGGGGTTTCGGTCAAGGAGGTGCTACCATAGAATACCAAGATATTTATTTGGGACTAGACGCCGGTTTAAATGAAAACGATTTCCAAATTGCATTTTATCCCAATCCAGCGCAAGAATGGTGTTATTTTGAGAGCGCGCAACCTTTTGATTTGATAGAAATGATCGATATGAACGGCAAGGTTGTTTTCAGCCATCAAAATGCAGCCCTCAAGGGCTTCTTTGATATCTCCAGTTTACCAAACGGCACCTACACGGTTGTGATCCACAGCTCAAAGGGCAATGCATACAGAAAGCTCGTTAAACTTTAATACCTTTACAGCGGCAAATCAGTCTATCGCTTTTCAATTGAAAAGAGGAAAGTCCGGGCAGCAAAGAGCAGCGTACTTCCTAACGGGAAGGGTTGCAACTAGTGATGGTTGCAATACAGCTAGTGCCACAGAAAACAAACTACCTTGGCTCGCCAAGGAAAAGGTGAAAAGGTGAGGTAAGAGCTCACCGCAATTGCAGCAATGCATTTGGCAGGGTAAACCTTACGCGCTGAAAGACCAAATATACCGAGGCCTGCGCAAGCAGAACGAGTTGCTCGCTCGTCTCGGAGGGTAGGTCGCTCGACACTACATGTGAATGTAGTGCTAGATAAATGATAGACACCATAGCTGCGTGCAGCAATTGGTACAGAACCCGGCTTATGATTTGCCATTTTTTATTTTTGACAAGATGATACAACTCGTTTCAACTATCGAACAGGCGCTTTATCATGTTCGCGACCCTCATCGTGTGGTGCAAATGGAGGCCTACATGAAAAATCATTTTTCTTTTTTAGGCGTAATGTCTGGCCCCAGGAAAATAATTTTTAAAAAATTTAAACCGCAACTTCAAAATTTAGATGCACAGCAAACATGGGAATTTCTCTTAGAATGTTGGGCCAACCCCTCCAGGGAGTTGCAATACGTTGGAATTGACCACCTTCTTGCCTTCTACAAGAAAATAGCACAGCCTACCGATGGAAAGCACTTCACTTATTTACTCACCAATCAAACTTGGTGGGATTCCCTCGATTTACTGGCCTCACATGCCGTCGGACACTTCGCCAGAAAATTTCCAGAAGCATTTGCGACTTTAGCCAAAGAATGGGAAACTTCTTCGAATTTTTGGTTGCACCGAACCTTGCTCATCTATCAACTTAAATACAAGCAGCAAACCGATTTAGCATTGCTCCAATATTACATCCGTGCCTTTAAGTGGAACAAAGAATTTTTTATCCAAAAAGCAATTGGTTGGTCTTTGCGCGAAGTTTCGAAATGGCATCCAGACTGGGTTCAACAAATTGTCCATGAAGAAAATCTTCAAGGCCTCGCCAAAAGAGAAGCGCTCAAATACGTTCCAAACAACTAGAATTTGATCTAATACACAGAGAATTTGTATTTTCACCACCATGAAATCGCATTCAATTCTTATTATCTTACTTCTGCTTTGTTCTTTTCAGCTTAAAGCCCAATTTGGCCCTGAAAACGGATTAAAGGCATCGGAACCAAAAATGCTGCTGCTGCGTCATGCAACCATCATGGTGAAGCCCGGTCAAACTTTAGACAATGCAGATTTACTCATCCAAGATGGTAAAATAGTCAAAGTGGGCACCGATCTCAAACAAGATGGCGCTGTCGTTTATGACTATTCTGGCAAAGTGTTAGTTCCGGCGTTCATCGATGTATATTCAAGTGTTGGACTAGATCCCGTTACTTTCAAAAATAGTGGTTGGCGTCCACAATTAGAAAGCAATAAAGAGGGTGCTTATTACTGGAACGAAGCCATTCATCCAGAGCTCAATGCGGCGAGCGCTTATAAATTTGCTGAGTCACCCTCTTTGCAATTGCAACAAGCCGGATTCGGTTTCGCGCTAACGCATCATATGGACGGAATTGTTCGCGGTGGAGCAGCATTGGTTGCCTTAGGCCAAACCGATATCCACAAGCAAATCATTCGTGCAAAAGCGGCACAAGTTTATTCTTTTTCTAAAGGAGGAAGTCAGCAAACATACCCGTCTTCTCAAATGGGATCAATTGCGCTTTTGCGCCAGGCGCTTTACGATCAAAAGTACTATCAAGCAAACCAAACTAATTTGCCGTTTTCTGTTTCGCTTTCCGAATGGCAAACCCTTCAAGCTTTACCAACTTTTTTTAAAACCGAGGATAAATGGGAAATCCTTCGTGCTCAAAAAATAGCGAATGAATTTAAGAGCAGTTTTATTTATGTTGGTTCTGGTAATGAATATGCAATAGCCGATATTCTTAGCGCTGCCAAGGTAAAATTGGTATTGCCCCTTACTTTTCCTGATGCATATGACGTCAATGATCCTTATTTGGCAAAAGAAATTCCCCTATCTGATCTCAAGCACTGGGAGCTTGCACCAAGTAATGCACAGCTTTTGTATAAAGCAGGGATTCCAATCGCCTTCACCACCTTTGGGCTTAAAAATGCCGAACAATTTTGGGCGGCACTACGCAAAACCATTTCCCGAGGCTTGCCTGGTCAAGACGCATTTGCTGCACTGACAACCAATCCGGCAAGCTGGCTTGGGCTTGAACAACAAATCGGCACTTTAGAAGCCGGAAAATGGGCAAGTTTTTCGGTTTTTTCTGCCGATCCATTTCAATTTGAGGCGGAGTTACTTGAAGCCTGGAATTTAGGGGAGGCCAAATATTTAAAAACGCCTTCTGGCAGTCATATTATCGGAACTTATTCGCTTCAACTGCCAGACGCCACCTACGAATTAATCGTTACAGGCACCTATGACAAACCACAAGGAAAAGTACAGTTTAAAACACAAACTGATACCCTCAGTACAAAAGCGACCTTAACACTCAAGCAGGCAGACCTTTCCATACAATTTATTTCATTACATGCCAATCCAAAACAACTGATCCAGCTTCATGCTAAGGTCATAAAGAACGGAATGATACTCGAAGGCGATGGCACTGATGCCAATGGCAAGTGGTTTCACTGGAGCGGTATTCAACAACAAGCCTCACCGAAAGCAGCACCTATTGCGATCAAAGCTGACACCACTTCATATGGCCAAGTCTGGTTTCCAAACATGGCTTTTGGTACAACCCAAAGGCCAGCCTCACAAACCATCGTCTTTAAGAATGCCACTGTTTGGACCAACGAAAAAGAAGGCATTCTAAAAGGTGCAGATGTCCTCGTTGTCGATGGAAAAATCAAGCAAGTAAGTCGTCAAAACATCAACGGACCAAACGGCTGTCGAGTAGTTGACGCAACGGGAATGCATCTCACCTCAGGGATCATCGATGAGCATTCACACATTGCGATTTCAAAAGGTGTCAACGAAGGTGGACAAGCTATATCTGCAGAGGTAAGTATAGCCGATGTTGTCAATCCAGATGACATCGATATTTATCGCCAATTAGCAGGGGGCGTAACAGCTGCACAACTTTTACACGGCTCTGCAAATCCGATAGGTGGTCAGTCTGCCTTGATCAAACTCAAATGGGGAGTCACCCCTGATGAAATGCTCATTGACAACGCACCCAAATTCATCAAGTGCGCGTTAGGTGAAAACGTTAAACAGGCCAATTGGGGCGATTTCAATACCGTTCGCTTTCCGCAAACCCGCATGGGCGTAGAACAAGTATTTTACGATGGTTTTTACCGTGCCAAAGCGTATCAAGCTGAGTGGACAGCCTACCGATCTGGGCTCACAAAAGTAGCCCCTAGGGTCGATTTAGAACTAGAGGTATTATCTGAAATTTTGCGCGGACAACGCTTTATAACGTGTCATTCTTACATACAGTCTGAGATCAACATGCTGATGCACGTTGCGGATTCAATGGACTTTAAAATCAACACATTCACCCATATTTTGGAAGGATACAAAGTTGCGGACAAAATGCGCAAACACGGCGTTGCAGGCTCTACCTTTTCAGATTGGTGGGCCTATAAATTTGAGGTCAACGACGCCATCCCCTACAATGCTGCCCTCATGACCGAGCAAGGCATTCTTGTCTGTATCAATTCCGATGATGCCGAAATGGGCCGCAGACTCAATCAAGAAGCTGCCAAAACTATTAAATATGGTGGCCTTACAGAAGAAGAGGCATGGAAACTCGTGACGCTGAATCCTGCAAAAATTTTACACCTCGATGACCAAATGGGGAGTGTCAAAACCGGAAAAGCTGCTGATTTAGTTCTTTGGACGGCCAATCCGCTCAGCATAGAGGCACGCGTGAGTCTTACGCTTGTCGATGGTGTGGTGTTCTACGAAGAAGGCTTGCAAACCCAGAAAATGGAGCCAGCCATTGCCCAAGAAAGGACACGTATTCTGAGCCTTATGCTTGCTGCAAACGAAAGAGGAGAGCCGGCTAAAACCCCACAAAAGAAAACCAAAAAGCACTATCATTGTGATACACTTGGCGAAGAAGCAACAGAAACAGAAAATGCACATTAGTATGAAAGGCGTTATTTTATTTTGTGCATTTATTGCACTGACCAATCTCAGGGCTCAACGGATACTCTTGTTGCATGGAACAGCGCATATCGGCAACGGACAAGTTCTTGAATCTGCTGCAATTGGTGTTGTCAATGACCGTATTGCTTTTGTAAAAAATTCTTTAACCCAAACATTTGCAAAAGCAGATTGGGATACCATTATAAATTGCAACGGACAGCATTTTTATCCCGGACTGGTATCGGCAAATAATACACTTGGACTCACAGAAATCGATGCAGTTCGAGCCACACGTGATTTCAATGACGTCGGTGACTGGAATCCGCATGTACGTGCTCAAATTGCCTTCAATGTAGAATCAAGAGTAGTTGAAACAACCCGAACAAACGGCGTCTTACTTGTTCAGGCTACCCCTCGCGGTGGCTGGATCTCCGGAAGTTCTGCAATCATGAAACTCAGTGGCTGGAACTGGGAAGACGCGACAGTTTTGGCCGACGACGGTATACACCTCAATTGGCCTGCAGATCCCAAAAATTACTTGGCTCAAAAACGCGAAATCGAGCAGTTTTTTGAATTGGCCAAAACCTATGCCCTAGACAGAGACCAACAAATCACCGATCTGAGACTGGAAGCCATGAAAGCTTGTTTTGTTGGCCAAAAACGAGTGTACATTCATGCGGAAAGCGTTCAGCAAATAACGGATGTCATCGATTTTGCGGCTGCATTTCAATTAAAGTATCCGGTCATTGTCGGTGGTCGAGACGCCCATATGGTAGGAGCTAAGCTCAAAGACGCCAAGATTCCAGTTATGCTTTCGCGTATTCACAGCCTGCCTTCAAGAGAAGATGACCTGACTTTTTTGCCTTATCAGTTACCAGCGCTACTCAAAACGCAAGGCATAAAATTTTGCATTCAAAACGATGGCGATATGCAGCCCATGAATACCAGAAACCTACCTTTTCAGGCAGGCACCGCCATGGCATATGGATTAACAGAAGAAGAGGCGTTGCAAAGTATCTCCTTAAGCGTTTGCCAAATTATGGGTATAGATAAAGATTACGGCAGTCTAGAAGCAGGTAAAAAAGCGACCTTTTTTGTGTCAAAAGGGCCAGCACTCGATATGCGCAGCAACCAGCTCACCTGTATTTTGGTAGATGGACAATTCATTTCTACATCGAATTTTCAAGAGCAACTCTATTTGAAGTACAGGAAAAAATACAGCACTCAAAAAGTCACCAATTAAATTTGGTGTAACTTTTGCTGAGGTTCTTCGTCTTAGCGCTGTTTTATGACTGTTCAGCAATATAACCAATGCGTCAAAGAGTTTGCCGATCGGCTCTACCGATTTGCACTGAAAAACGTATCTGATCCGGATCTTGCCCAAGATTTTGTTCAAGATGCATTTGAGCGCCTTTGGATGCGTGTAGATACCGTCGATTACCAGCGCGTCAAGTCCTATCTTTTTCGCACTATTGTCAATTTACAGATTGACCGAGCGCGTCGTCAAAAATTACAGCAACAGCACCTCAGTGGCTTGCCAGATCCGGTTCAATCCCAAGGGGTACACCACGACGTTCAAAAATGTATCGACGACGGTGTTGCGCAACTTTCAGAAATTCAGCGCATGGTTCTTACCCTCAGAGATTATGAGGGTTATAGCTACCAAGAAATTGCAGAGCTCACTGGTATTTCTGTAGATCAGGTCAAGGTATATATTTTTAGAGCACGTCGATTTTTAAAACAGTATATCGGAAAAATGGAGGTATTGATATGAAACCCAATGAAGCACATATTGCCCATTTAATTTTAGCTTTTCAAGACGGATCCATTTCAAGTGCTGAAAAGTTAGAATTAGATGAACTTATTTTGGCTTATCCTGCGTATGCCCATGACCTAGAGCCAATCAAATTACAGCCGCCTACAAATGAAAATTGTGCAGTGTCGCATTTATTGCGTCCTGAATACGAGAACCTTCAAATTTACAATGAGGAGGAGGGGCATCCCTACGATAAACTGGCTATTGGTTCCTTAGAAGGCCTTCTCAATACAGATGAACTTTTATTAGAGGCCAGTTTACAGCAAGATGCGTTGTATATCAAAAACAAACAAAAATACGTTCAAACTATTCTGAACCCTGATCAAAGTATTGTTTATCCTTATCCAAACAACCTCATCAAAAAGGCGCCGGTCCGTCGTTTGACATTCAAAAAGATGGCCGTCACAATGAGTTCTGCAGCTGCGATTTTACTCGCTGTGTTTGTCATGAACCGCAATCCAAGTGAAATAACAACGCAGAACAGTGTAAAACCAAGAGCTACTAAAGCAAACCAAACGCCAGTAAAGCTCGCAACGCCCACCCAAGTAACTCAGCCTAAATCAAAGTTGCTTCATCAGGTCCTTATGCATCCACATCAAACAATCGAGCCCGAAAAACGCGACTGTATTGTTGCGTTTCCCGAGCCCAAAGAGCCCGCTTTGCAATATGCACAGAACGCGACTGTAAATCAGGTGAATCAGCAACAGAATTATAGCAATCCAAGCCCAGTTCAAGATGCAGCAATTGCCTTGAATCCAAATCCAGCGCCTTCGAGTGCTTTGACCAAGGAACCCATCACCGTTAAATCGTTTATCATTCAAAAAACCAACGAAAGGCTGTTTGGAACACCCGCCCCGAGTACAGATCTTCGCTATGAAACCATGGCGCGCTATGCGAGCCAAACGATCGGTTTACCTGTGCGCTATGAAGTTGAATCCGGCGCTGCCACTGATAAAATCATCTTTCAACTAGGGCCAATTAGTATTGAGCGAAACCGATCAAAAAAATAATTTAAGTCATTTCGTAACAAATCCTTTTATCTCCCGTCATAGGGTCAAAATCAAAAAAAATGAAAATTAAATTACTTACCGCTTTCTTATTTTCTGGTTTAGCACTTTTTGCACAGCAAAATGAAACCAAGAAAATCGTTAAAATCCAAGGCAACGACACCACGATCATCGTCATCAACGGCCGCATCGAAGAAATGGATTCTGTATTAACAGAGCAAATGAAGAACATTTATATCAATGATTCTACATTTCTTGGGGCGCGCACGGTAGACGTTTTTATCGACACAACAATTCTCCGCTCTTCGGCAAACGGTTCCGATACCACTCAAATTAAAATCGGCAACATGAAAATTGTCATCTTGGAGTCAAAAGACCTCAAGTCGCTAGAAGGAGACCTTCCGAAAGGTCAGCGCAAGATTATCATCGATGAAAAAGTGATTATAGAAAACGACGAGCAAATCGTTCTTAATGAGGAGCATAATTGGGATCCAGATAACGATTGTTCCGATGAATTTGGCGATGGCAATGCCATTTGGGCAGGAATCGGCATCAATGCAAATGGCTTTCTAAAACCTGAAAACCAATTCCCAACGACTACCGAACTAGGCTTTCTGACCCTAGACCCCGCAAAAAGTATCGGACTCCAAGTCAATTTTGCTGAAAAACGCTTTCCAATTATCAAAGATTATTTAGGTGTAGTTACTGGCTTAGGTTTTCAATGGAACCGTTACGCGCTTAAAGGAGCATATGACCTCACCGTTGTGAATGATACTTTAGTTGGTATAAATACAGGCTTGAACTATTCCAAAAATGTCTTATCCTCAACTTATCTTCAGGCGCCATTACTTCTGCAAATCTCGACAAGTAAACACCCAAATAAGGCTTGGAACATTTCTGCCGGTGTTGTCGGTGGTATTCGTGTAGATGCGCGTCAAGAACAGAAATGGGAACTCGACGGAAAAAAGAACAAAGACAAAACCAAAGATGATTTCCAATTCAATCCGTTTCAGGCGAGCCTCATGGCAACTGTCGGTTACGGCGATTGGAGCTTATATGTAACTTATGGCCTATCAGACGTCTTTAACGAAGGAGCAGCTCTGAAGGCGCGTGGTGTGAATGCCGGAATTTTACTCTCGTTTTAAATACCAATCCGCCACCAAAAAGAAACGATGCACCTAACCGTGCATCGTTTCTTTTTTACCATAACTGGCCATGAGTTCAGCCTCAAAAGCCAAAAAGTCTTTCCAAGCCCGATCCACATCTACTCCTTGTCCGTATTTGCGTGCAAAGCCTAAAAAGGTCGTGTAATGCCGCGCCTCACTTTCCATGAGTTCTCTGTAAAATTGGCGCAAGTCGGCATCGTCAATTTCTTCTGAAAGGATTTTAAATCGTTCACAACTCCTGGCTTCAATCATTGCGGCAAAAAGCATTTTATTGACAAAAACACCTTCCGGCGTGCTATTCACTTTGCCGCGCTTTAAATAGAGCGCAAGGTCATTGACATATGGATCCTTTCTTTCAAATCCAAGTTGCAAGCCACGTTCTTTTAATTTTTGATGGACCAACTCGAAATGCT
>CAZINO010000018.1:0-30624 GCA_964540625.1 uncultured Lishizhenia sp.
ATAAAGAGCAGGAATAATAGGATAACCCCAAGCTTTATAAGGTCTTGGCGTTTCAGGTTCTAATTTGCGCAACCTGAAAATACCGTAAATAGTGATGATATAGAAAAGTAGGCTGGCAAAAGTGCTGTAGGTCAGTAAATCGCCATATTTGCCCGATAGGCAAAGTAAACTTGCCCAAAAACACTGGATCCAAAGGGCGCGTGCTGGTACTTCGTTTTGATTGAGCTGGGCTGCTCCTTTGAAAAACAAACCATCTTTGGACATCGCGTAAAATAAGCGCGAGCCAGCTAAAACCAAACCATTATTACAACCAAAAGTGGAAACCATGATCAGGCCAGCCATGAGTAAAATGCCCGCATCGCCAAAAATGACATAAGCAGCCGACGCCCCTACCCGATCATTGCTGGCAAACAAAATACCTTGTTCAACAGGATTTGAGCCGCTTGGGCTTCCGTGGACTGGTAACAACGCAAGGTAGGCAACGTTGGCCAAAACGTAAATGACTGTTACGATGAGCGTACCAAAGAACAAACTTTTAGGAATGTTTTTACGTGGATCCTTGATTTCACCAGCTATAAAAGTGACGTTATTCCAAGCATCTGCAGAAAACAACGAATTGATGATAGTGGCGCCAAGTGCGCCAACAAGTGCCCAACCTGTTAATGGAATCTGAAACACCTTTTCGCCACCGTTAGCAACCACCGTTTTGCTTGCTTTCCAAGCATCTGCAAAATTGAGCGAAAAGACGTCAGTCTGTAAACCAATATAGATGCCAAGAATAATCAAGGCTCCCAAAGCAAAGAGCTTGGCAAAAGTGAATACAAATTGAACGACTTTGCCATTGCGTACGCCCCTGGCATTCGAATAAGTCAGAAATACGATAGAGGCAATGGCAAGTAATTGAGCCCAAGAGATCGAAAGAAAGGAAACTTTTAAAACGAGCTCATTGAGTATTGGAAAAAAGATAGCTGTGTATTTGGCAAAGGCGACTGCAACAGCGGCAATAACACCCGTCTGGATTACCGTGAAGACGGTCCAGCCATATAGGAACGAGGCCATCTTGCCGTAAGCGCGCTGAATATACACGTATTGGCCGCCTGCATTCGGCATCATGCCGGCTAACTCGCCATAGCTGAGTGCTGCAAAAATGGTGATCAGACCTGTGAGGACCCATAGGACCAACAGCCAAGCCGGCGATCCGATATCGCGGAGCATGATGGTCGAAACAATAAAAATTCCTGAACCAATCATGGATCCCGATACCAATAAAGTGGCATCGAGCAAGCCGAGCGAGCGCTTGTCTTCGCTAGCCATTAGTCTTCTTCAGAAGCATTTACGATTGCGTCGTGTCCTTTCAAAGACTCTTCGAAAGCATAGCCGTTGAGGTGACTGTGTTTACGAGAATACAAGAAATAAACAATAAGCCCAAGTGTGGACCAAATGATAAATGCAACCCAGGTATCAGGACGCACAAAATACATTAGGCCAAAGTTGAAAGCAGCACCGGCAATAGCAACAAACCAGACAGCAGGTGTTTTAAACGGACGCTCGAGCTCGGGCTGGCGAATGCGCATCACGAGCACCGCAATAGAAATCATGGCAAATGCTAAAAGTGTACCCATCGAGCACATTTCTGATACTTTGTCAATGGGTGTCGTTGCAGCAACAAAAGAAACGATGGCACCTACTAAAAGCGTACTTCTGAACGGCGTTTTATAGGTTTCATGAATTTTACCAAAAACATTGAACGGCAAGAGGCCGTCTTTGGCCATACCAAGGAAGATTCTGGTTTGGCCGAGCATCATGACGAGCATGACAGAAGTGAGGCCAGCCACCGCAGCTATTGTAATGAGTTTGGTTGCCCAAGGCATACCTACACCTTCAAAGGCTGAAGCTACTGGTGCTTTGATATCGAGTTCATTGTACGGAACCATTCCTGTTAAAACCAATGATACCACGATATACAAGACCGTACAAATGACCAACGACATGATAATTGCGAACGGAACATCTTTCTTTGGATTTATAGCTTCCCCCGCTTGTGTTGATACGGCATCAAAACCAATGTAAGCGAAGAAAACGATGGTAGCCGCTGTAACTACCCCCGACCAACCAAAGGACGATGAGCCATCGGCATTATGAACTGTTTCTGGAATGAATGGAACGTAGTTGTCAGTATCAATAAAGAAGAAGCCCACGAAAATGACAAATAATACGACTGCTACTTTGAGGATAACGATTAAGTTATTTGTTTTGGCAGCCTCCTTAATTCCTTTAACCAAAATGGCGGTTACCACCCATGTAATTAAAAAGGCGGGTAAATTAAAAGCGAAATCAGGGGTCGGAATACCAGCCTCATGCGCTTTTTCGGCTGCTGTTATGGCATCGTTCATGAGCCACATTGGCGGGTGTATGTCAAACTGGTGTAAGAGCTTTTCGAAATAACCGCTCCACGCGACGGCTACAGTTGTGGCGCCCATCATGTATTCAAGAATGAGGTTCCATCCAATAATCCATGCAAAAAGCTCACCCATGGTGCCATAAGAATAAGCATAAGCCGAACCTTCAACTGGTAAAATGGAAGCAAATTCAGCATAGCATAAGGATGCAAATAAACAACCCACACCCGCAATGACAAATGAAAGCGCAAGTGCAGGACCTGCGTGGTCGTGGGCAGCAATTCCTGTAAGCGTAAAAATACCGCCTCCAATAATGGCGCCTATACCTAAAGAAGTGAGTCCCCAACGACTCAATACGCGGTTAAGGTCATTTTTTTTCATGTCACGCTCGAAGTGACTTACCGGTTTTTTTCTCCAAACACTCATATTTTGATTTTTTAGGTAGGTAAAGATAAATTTTTTTCTGAATTAGAGCAGCTCAAAGGTTTGCTCGAGGGTATGGGGCCGATAAGCTAATTTTTGATATGCTTTATCAAGGATAAAACCCGTTCTTGGCGGTCGTTTTGCAGGCTGTTTGAGCGTAGCACTGCTCAACCTACTTACTTTGTCCATAGAAAGCCCGAAATAAGCTGCTACGCGCCCTACTATGTCATAAATTGAAAGTGTTTCGGGGCCAGCGATATGAAAAATGCCTTGCTCATTGAGCTGGCAAATTCGCACACAAGCCCAAGCGAGGTCTGCTGCCCAAGTTGGTGCCCTGAATTGGTCATCGACTATTTGTAACGGATCTCCTTTTGTTAACGCTTCTTTTGCCCAAAGAATGAGATTGGAACGCGATAAATTTTCTCCGTTTCCATAGACAATAATTGTGCGCACTATAGAGTAATTGAGTCCGTGTGCATGCTGAACTATTTTTTCTGCCTCTACCTTGGATCGTGCATAGACACTCAAAGGATTGGGTTGGTCGGTTTCAGTATAAGGGCCGGCTTCGCCGTCAAAAACGAAGTCGGTAGAGAGCAATTGCAAATGGATTTGGTGCGCCTGACAATATTTGGCAAGCATTTGTACGGACTGCCGATTGACCAGATCACAAGCTTCGGGTTGCAGCTCGCACTGATCCACGTTGGTCATCGCTGCCGTATGTATGACGTGTGTTGGCCGATAAGTGCCCAGCACGGCATGGATATTTTGCTCATCGGTAATATCGAGCGTTTGATACCGATTTTCTGGACAAACTGTATAGCGGTTGGCGCCACTTGAGGTAGCAAGAAACTCTAGTTGCTTTTCTAGACAAAGGTCTGTTATTTTTTGGCCGAGCAAACCGTTGCTGCCGGTTATTAAAATTCTCATAAATCCCAGATAGATTGCTTGCGCTTCGATTGCAATTTAAAATAATGTTTGTGCTCGAGAATCCAGGCCATGATTAAATAAAGGAGCACTGGAGAGCCAAGGCCAATAAAACTAAAGTAAATGAAACCCAATCTGACCTTGTTGGTACGGATGCCTAGACGACGCGCCCACCACTCGCAAACCCCAAAGGATTGGAGTTCAAAGAAGAAAACAATTTTTTGAAGCAGGCGTCTCATGGTTTCAAACAAAAAGGCGCCTTCCGACGCCTTTTAATTTATAATCTTGGAAGTTGTTTAAACTTGCGGTATTCTGGATCTGCAGGTGGTGCTGTATTCGGATCAAAGGTGGTGCTGGTAATCTTGGCCGTTGTGCGACGGTTGATGGTATGCAGCATTTCGAATTTAGCTTTATCAGAAGTTTTGAACTGGTTGATGTAATCTTCTGTGAGGACAACAGTTTTACCGGTTTCATCTACCCAAGTTGCTGGTTCGGCCTCGCCACGTCCGATAGGGCGAATGCGACGTGGATCGATGCCACAAGTCTCGACTAAATGCTTATAAACTGCTTTGGCGCGGTTTTCGGAAAGCACTTGGTTGCGCACATCGCCACCGCGGGCGTCGGTGTGGGAGAATAAGTCAATGGTGAGGTTTGGATACTCTTTGAGCATGCTGTCTAGGAATTTGAGTGAGTCCAAAGACATACATGTGGCGTCGTTGATGAAAACCCACTGATCAAATACATATCGAACTTCCGGGGTACGAATGATGCCAACTGGCAATAAAGGCATCTCTATTAGGAAACTTTGGCTTTGCTCAAGACCCATGGTCGAGATTTTTGCACCTTTTTTGTCTTCGTAGAAACCTTCTTTCTCCGCTTTGAGTGTGTATTCTTTCCCTGCAAGGATGTAGCGGCCTTTTTTGTCTGGACGCTCTTTCCAAATGATTTTTCCTTTGGCGTCAGTTACGCCTTCCCAGCTGGTGCCGTCAGAAACGGTAACATATACTTTAGCACCGGCCAATTTTTTAGACTTTTTGCCCGATTCGTAAACGGTAACGCGCAAATCAAAAAGGTTTGGCGGCGTTGTGAAGCTCCAAATCTCAGGGGCATACTCTTGGTTGCTGGTTGTTTTACGCTCAGAGGTAAAGAAACCAGATTTACCGTCGAAATCGGCCATTGCGTAGTCGTTACCCTGAGAATTGAACGGGTAACCCATGTTTTTAACGCCGGTCCATTTGTTCTCACCGTTGACTTGGTCTGCGACAAACATGTCGAGTCCGCCAATACCCGGAAGGCCATCTGAGGCAAAATAAAGTTGTCCGTTTGGACCAATTGATGGGAAAAGTTCGTTGCCGGCTGTATTGAACATAGCGCCCATGTTGCGCGGTACTGAATCCCACATTTTTGTGCGTTTGTCGTACATGACGTACCATAAATCACGGCCACCGAAAGATTTTTCTCCGTTCGGACTTTGTTTCATGTCAGAAGCAAAGATGAGCATTTGGTCATCTGGGGATAAACAAGGGTGACCTACAGAAATGGTGTCAGAAACAGTCAAAGAAATTTTACGCGGATCTTCAAAGTCTTCTCCGCTCATGACGGCTGTCCAGATTTCACATCCGAGATCCATTTTTTCAGCATTTGGACAACGCGTAAAGAAAATGTTTTTGCGTTTAGAGTCAAAAACAGCCGAGCCTTCGTTTTGGGTTGTGTTCACAACACCTTTTGTGTCTAATGACTTGACATTAGTCGGATTGCCATTTACGTCGTACTCAGCAATGTAAAGGTCCATGTACTTTTCTCCAGAGATGGGGTCTCTTTTTGCACCGGTGCTTTCGTCTCTAGACGAACTAAAAACGATGACTTTCCCTTTTTTGTCCATGAAAGAAGGAGCCATGTCCATTTGTTTGGTATTGATTTTAGCCTCGGGCTTCACCACCAAACGCGATGTTTCGAATTCATCAAAATCTTTGTATTTCTCGCAGGCCATAATGGCGTCGTCCACTTCTTTGGTGCGAGACTTCGGAGCAATACGCTTGTATTCGCGGTAACTTTTGATGGCGTTGTCAAAGTCTTTCATCATGCGTTGCATGTCGCCTTTGTAATAATATACTTCGGGAACTACATCGAAATACTTCAGTTCGATACAGGTGCCGTACCAGTCATTGGCTTTGTCGAAGATTTCGAGCGCTCTGTATGACTCTGCAATTTTAAAGGCCATATCGCCTTTTTGACGTAAAGACCCGCGCGCACCAAGTTTTTTGTAGGCGTCTTGACACACGTTAATGGCTTCAAAATAATTGCCGGAAATAAAGACTTCGTTGGCTTGACGGACAAATTTTGGATCGGGAAGGTTTTGTGCAAAGCTTACCGATGTGGTCATCAACGTTAAAATAGCGGCAATGAATAGTTGTTTCATAAAGCGTAGTTTTAGCTTAGTAAGGTACCAAGGAAAGCAAAAATAGAGAAATTTTATTTAAAATCCGAACAATAGGTTCGCCAGCGTTCTAATAAGCGCTGAAAACCACTAGGCAACTCAGAATCAAACTCTAAATATCGTTTGGTGCTAGGCTGAATAAAACCAAGTGTTTTGGCGTGTAGCGCCTGCCCAGGTAGTAATTCAAAATTATTGGCCATAAATTTTTCATACGCCGCAGATTTGGTGCCCTTTAGAATGCGATTTCCGCCATATTCGAGGTCATTAAAAAGCGGGTGCCCAATAGACTGTAAGTGCGCACGAATCTGATGTGTTCGGCCCGTTTCTAGCTTGCATTCGATCAAGGTGACATAGCCAAATTGTTCGAGCACTTTATAGTGCGTGATGGCTGGTTTACCGTAGTCTCCATTTGGAAAAACGGTCATGACTTTTCTATTTTTCAAAGAACGACCAATATGACCCTCTATGGTGCCGTCTTCTGAGAGATCACCCCAAACTAATGCATTGTATCTGCGCTCGGTGCTGCGTTCAAAAAACTGCTTTGCGAGGTCATTGAGTGCGATTTCTGTTTTGGCAATCACCAGCAAGCCAGTTGTATGCTTGTCAATGCGGTGGACCAAGCCCGGCCGACCAAAATAATCTTTTGGTCTACTTGGGAGCTGATCAAAATGATAAACGAGCGCGTTTACCAATGTTCCAGAATAATTTCCGTAGCCCGGATGAACGACCATGTTTGCCGGTTTGTTAACCACCAATAAATCATCATCTTCATAGACGACATCTATTGGAATATCCTGTGCAATGAGTTCGATTTCTCTGACCGGGTAAGGCAGTACAATTGCGATTTCGTCACCTGGTTTTACCCTGTAATTTTGCTTGACAGCTTGCCCATTAACATGTATATTGCCATTTTTGGCAGCAACTTGAATTTTGTTTCTGGAGGTATCGGCCATGCGGTCCAGGAGAAATTTATCGATGCGCACGACCTCCTGACCAGGATCGGCTTTAAACCGATGGTGCTCAAATAAATCGGCCTCCTCTACTTCTAATTCGATATCGGGTTGCTCGCTCATTAGTGATTGACAATCAATTTAATGACTTCTAGATGAGCATCAGGGCACTGTAAAAAGTAAACGCCATTCGGCAACATACCAAGTTCAAAAAGGGATTCTTTTTGAGCTATTTGTAATTGTCCCATTGCATTATATAATTGGATGGTGGCACCCTTTAATTGCGGAGGTAGCTGTACTTCGATTTGATCCGTGGCAGGATTTGGAAACACAGACCAAGAGAGAGAAGGCGCATTATGAGGAGTTAGACCCAAGCTGGCATCAAGTGCTGTTGAGAAAATAGGATGCAACATAGCTGAACCGGCAAAAGGACTTGTGAGCCAGGTGAATCCGCCGTCTACACTATATTGAACTTTATCAGCATGATCAATATTGCGGTCAAGACCTAAATTGAGGCGCTCGTTGTCAAGTTGTCTCCAGCCAATAAAAAAAGAGGTCGGGACACTTACTTTTTGGGTATCGGTAAAATAATAAGGCACAAAAATACCGCGTTCATCAGCGTACAATGGCGTTCTAGGAAAAAAGACGTCGTCTTCGTAGAGCAAAGTGCCTGGATGTCCGTTTTCGTTTGACCAAACACTGATCAAGAACAATTTATTAGATACATCGACAACCGAGGGCACAAAATGAAAGGAGACGCCAACCAGCGAATCGGCTTCGTAGGCATTGAACTCTACAGCAAGCCTTGATTGCGCGCCAGTTGGACCAAATGCTGCTTCTGCGCTTCCGTCGTCGTAGCTGTAGAAATTGAAGAATGGTTGGTAAAAACTAGTGGTATCGTTGAGCGTCAGATTTGGGAACTGAACGCTGATGTCACCTTTCACACGAAACGCTTGTTGATCACCGCCACCTGTTGTTGGGAAAGTGCCAAAAGTGCTGATATTGTGCGATGAAAAATAAGTGGTGTTCGGCTCGTAATTCAGGTCGCCGTTGGAAAGCTGACTCCCAGGGATGCTGAACTGATTGAGAACCGTCCCGGCTTGATCAATTGTAAATTGACCTGCAATTTGATTGTTTTCAGGGTTAGGACTTCCGTTGTGCACGGCAATAGGAAAATCATTGCGAAAAGGCTTAGGCGTGTTTTTGTAGTGATCCCACGGAACAGCTGTGTAATCTTGTAACAAAGAATTCATTGGGTAAACCCAAGCGAAATCTTTGAAGAGTGTGTCGGCAATATTCGATAAAGTGCGCAGATGCACGTAGTCTATATGGAAGTGATCCAAGGCCCCTGAAAGCGCGCTGTAATTACTGAAACGGAATTGAAATCCACGCTTGAAATACTTGGCATCTTTCACTGAAATGTGTACCACTTTGAATGGTGTTGTGGTATCTCCACCTATTGACCATACTTGAAACCATTGATCTAGGTCTTTTGCATAAAATTCTAGGCGTAAGGAATCATTGGCCTCAGGGGTGTCGCCCCATCCTTCGGTTTGCACCAAAAAAGAAAAATAAAGTGAGTCGGCTGCCGTGTAGGGGCTCAGATCGAGCGGCTTGGAATGCAAGTAGTCTGCAGTGTTGGACAAAGCTGTCCCGATGGCATATGGATAACCTGTTGGATCCAAACCATCAAAAGTAACAACGCCCATTGATCGGGGAGCGACCCCAAACCGTTTATTGAGGTAGGCGTTGTCATCGAGCCAAAGTGCAGTTGGGTCGTTGAGCGTGGCAAAAAAGATGCGCACAGAATCTTGGAAATAACTTGGGTTTTGAACCCAAATAGTATCGGGAGTATCGGGAATACCGATAGTATCGTAAATATAATACGGCGGATACAAGCTAAGCGTTTGATAACTCAGTGGATAAGCAGAAAAATCGGCTACTTTGACAGCAGTCGTTGGAAAAATAGAATCCGTGTACGCACTCGTTGCGATATCAAAGGTGCGGCGAAAAGTAGCCTGATCTGTAAAAGATTGGCTGGCGTTAAGCGCCTGCAAGGTTGCGGGGTCTAGCAATTGATAAAACAGTGTCGAACTCACCCCAGGATCATTGAATTGCGCCGTGTATTTTTGAAATTTATCAGTAGAAAACTCATCGAAAAAAGGCAAATCTAGGGTATCCGGTGTGTAATAAAAGGTGCTATCGATACTGGTTACCGTACTTTTGTAGGAATTATTTTTAGAGAGTTTTAGCTCGTAATTTCTTGTAATTGGGCCTATTTCCAGGCCTTGTGACCACACTGAAGTCGACAAGAAAACCAAGAATAAAAGTAAAGTATTGCGCTTCATTGCTTACGGATTTTGTCCTCCACCCCCTTTTTGCATAGAGAGTATAAATTGAGTTGACTTGAAAACGGTAGTTCCTTCAATATATTCTGGAGACTGCGAAAAAATTCGGGCACTTGCAGAGTCTTGGCCAGTGAGGCAATCAGGACAAACAAATGAATAGCTACTTACGCCCAAAGTATCGAAAATAAGTTGCGCCTCAGACATTGTTAGGCCCAATAAATTAGGCAAAACAATTGGCTCACCTTCGTCGTTCTGCCCCACAATAAGCGTGACCACAGCGCCAATTGGCAAGCGTTCACCCTCTTTAATTCGGCGTCCTTTGTAGCGTTGATCCAAGACTGACCCATTGGCCTCTGCAGTGGGCTGATATTGTATAATGTATCGCAAGCCACGTTGTTCTAGAATACTTTGCGCAAACTGGATTTGCTTGTGGAGTAAACTAGGCATTTCCACAAGCTGACTTTTTTTAGAAAGTCGTAAGCCAATAATTCGGCCAGACTTCACGTATACTTGCGATAAAGAAGTGGGCTCAACAAGTTGCTCCACAACGGTGCCCTCAGGAAGTTTTGGGTCGTAGATGCTATCCAGGATTTGGTATGTGAGGCCGAGGTCCTCGATGCGTTGTTTCACTTTGGAGGCTGGCATGCCTACAAAATTGGGGACGGCAATTTTCTCACCGTGATTGGTGGCAAAATCGAGGTATAAAATAGTAGCAAATACCATTACGAGGTAAAATAAAAATACCAACCCTAAATGCTTCCAGAAGTGTTTGGTCTTGATGAACGGGATCACTAACCGGAGTGTACTTTTGATTTTGTCCAACATAAAGTGTACTTAAGTTATTTACAAAGATGCTTAGAAATTCGGAGAAAGCGCATGAGAACTGAAGAAGTCCTCGATGAACTGGAGTGCTTCGTCTGTGGAATCAGTAATCTTGTACAAGGAAAGATCTGTTTCTGAGATATAACCTTCTTTGAGTTGGGTGTTAACCACCCATTCAAAAAGACCTTGCCAATAAGCTTTGCCAAGCAACACAATTGGGCGTCTTGCAATTTTCTTTGTCTGCACAAGCGTCATGGCTTCAAAAAGCTCATCTAGGGTGCCAAACCCTCCTGGCAAAATCACAAATGCCTGAGAGTACTTGACAAAAATCACCTTTCTCACAAAGAAATAATCAAACTCGAGGTAATGATCACGGTCGATGTATTGGTTGTGGAATTGCTCGAATGGCAAGTCGATATTCAAACCAACAGAAACGCCGTCTCCTTGTTTGGCGCCTTTGTTTCCAGCCTCCATTATACCTGGTCCGCCGCCTGTTATGACGCCATAACCCGCACGTGCCAATTTTTCGCCGATTTCAACGGCTTGCAAATAGTGTTGATGATCTTGTTTGGTACGAGCAGAACCAAAAATAGCGACACATGGGCCCGCTTTGGCCATTTTGTCGTAGGCTTCTACAAATTCAGCCATGATTTTAAAAATCGACCAACTGTCGTTGCTTTTGATTTCTGACCAATCTTTGCGCTGATTTTCCATTATACTTATTTAATGAAACTTACCTCGACCAATTTTGGCCAATATTTACCTGTCATGTATGTTTTGCCCGTGAGCGCATTATATGCAATACCATTGAGGACCTCTCCGTTACCTTTTGCCGCAGCAACTACATTTGCGGCGTCAATTAAAGCCAATACGCTACCTGAAGTGGGGTCGATTACAGCAACAAAGTTGGTCATGTAGATATTCGCATAAATCAGTCCATCGATGTATTCGAGTTCATTGAGTTGAGGCAATGGACCTTGGTCAGTGTAAACCTCAATGGTGCGAATCGTTTGAAAATTCTTAGGATCTCTGAACGTGATGCGTTCGGTGCCGTCGGACATAATGAGCTGTTTGCCGTCTGTACAAAGCCCCCAACCCTCTCCGCTGTAAGCAAACTCTTTTTTAAGCTCAAAAGAATTCAGATCGTAGACAAAACACTGTTGATTTTTCCAGGTAAGTTGAAAGATTTCATCATTAACGATAGCCATCCCCTCTCCAAATTTACTGGCGTCAAGCTGCTTTTTAAAAACAGTTGATCCCTTTTGCATGGGTTTTCCGGTTTGTAAATCGATTTTGGCAATCATGGAGCTCCCGGTCTGGTTGGGGTCACCTGTAGATTCAAAAAGTTCTCCCTTCCAAAAAGTAAGGCCTTGTGTGTAGTTTTGGGTGTCGTGGGTATAGCTGGCACCAAGTTTGACCGACCAACGTTCTGGCTTAATGGCTGACAAGATGCGTAGATTTCGCTGTTCAGAAAAGCGATTCATTTGGGCATCTGTAACTTTCAATTCTAATGAATAAGCCCCGAGTTTCATTTTTTTGGTGTCGAGTAAAAACACCTCTTTTTTCTTCGGGTTGGCAATTTTAAGGACAACAGAGTCAGAAATAGAAAGCGTTAAAGCCGTACTGCCGTCTGTAATTTGAATTGGAATAGCCACTGTTTGCCCAGCCACCACCGCTAAATTTTCTTTAAAACCAAAAGTGGCTGCCTTGCTTTCAGTATCTGAATTAGAAGAGGTAATCAACGGTGCAAGAAATCCGGCAAGTAGCCCAATAACGAGCACCCATATAAGAATTTTTTTCATTGGTTGGTAAGCATTAATTGAATGGTATTGGCAGCAATGGCGCCATGACTTTCTGCATAAATGACCTGTCCTTTGTGTAATACAATACATTGTGGAGATTCGTGCTGAACGTTGGTCTGGGTAGCTATCATGTTGGAGAGGTCGCGGTGTGCAATAAGATCTAGAAACCAACAAGTCACAAGCCCTTTTTGAAATAATGCGCTCGATTCAAAACGATTCAAGACCATAGCAGAAATCGAACAGCGCGTGCTGTGCTTGAATA
Organism: uncultured Lishizhenia sp.; assembly: GCA_964540625.1. Lineage (GTDB taxonomy): Bacteria > Bacteroidota > Bacteroidia > Flavobacteriales_D > Crocinitomicaceae > UBA952. The sequence goes on from CAZINO010000018.1 coordinate 12,368, forward strand.
CGAGTTGAGGCGCGTCATTGGATGCCTCTAGCAATTCTGACCAATGCTGGGGTGTATCAAAAGGCTGCCAACTCATGCCATACCCGCTTTAAATTGTTTCAAGAAACGAACGTCGTTCTCCGAATAGAGACGCAAGTCGGTTACGCGGTATTTAAGCTGAGCAATACGCTCTAGTCCCATTCCAAATGCAAAGCCCGTAAATTGGTTGGCATCTATGCCACAAGCTTCTAGCACATTTGGATCCACCATGCCACAACCCATGATTTCTAACCAACCTGTATATTTACAGACATTACATCCTTTGGAAGCACAAAGCGTACAGGAGATATCGACCTCAGCGCTCGGCTCAGTAAATGGGAAATAAGATGGTCGCAGTCGGATTTGCGTTTCAGAGCCAAATAACTCTTGTGCAAAATACAATAAGGTTTGTTTGAGATCGGCAAAAGAAACGCCTTTGTCAATGTATAGACCCTCTACCTGATGGAAAAAACAATGCGCACGAGCAGAGATGGCCTCGTTGCGGTAAACTCTTCCGGGAGAAATGGTTCTGATAGGCGGTTGTTGTTGCTCCATCACACGAACTTGAACGCTGCTGGTGTGGGTGCGCAGTGCAAACTCTTGGGCGCCCTTTTCGATAAAAAAGGTGTCTTGCATGTCGCGAGCCGGATGCTCTGGCGGAAAATTTAATGCGCTGAAATTGTGCCAGTCGTCTTCGATTTCTGGGCCTTCTGAAACCTCAAACCCAATTCGTTTAAAGATGCTAATTATCTCCTTTCTGATTAAAGAAAGTGGATGATGCGCTCCAACCTTTGGGTCCTCGGAGGGTTTACTCCAGTCGTCTTGATGGCCCGTTTTTTGCGTTTGGCCCAAAGCAGTTTTGGCCTCCAAATAAAGTTGTTCTGCGCGCTCTTTGAGCCCATTAACCTGCTGACCATATGCACGCTTCTGTTCGTTGGGGATGTCTTTGATGGCAGCATACAGATCCTTGAGCACATTTTTGGATCCTAAAAAACGGATGCGAAATTGTTCAAGTGTTTGTTCATCTTGTAGGCTAACTTGCTCTAATTCGGCTGCTAAATCTTGTATGTTCATTGTCATTAAAAAGCGAACGGTTGTAACCTTTTTAGCTATAATGTTGTTAAACAACCAAAATAGCTTGGTATTCATGCAAATGTACAAGAAAAAAAAGCTGTATCGTACAGCTCCTTTTGCTTTTCTATTGTTGTGTTTTATGGCACTCGTTTTTGCAGCATGCAAAGAGACACCACCGACTACATTGGAAGTGACAGTCGTCAATGCAAACGGCACCACACTTTCTGATGTGAAGGTATGGTTGGTGGCAGAACCTACAGACACAGCTCACAATCCCATTGCAGTGCAAGATAGCAGCATTTCGGACCTCAGCGGCAAGGCCTATTTTGATCTGAGTCAATTTTACAAACCTGGTCAAATTGGCGTCATGCAAATCAAGGTGAAGGGCTTTTATTTTGGTCTAACTGGAGAGGCCCTTGCAGAAATTACGGAACAAGAACGCAATCAAGTCCTACTTCAAATACAATAAACGCAAGTTTAAAGAGTTTTAAAATTCAAAAATTTAAATGTAAATTTGAGACATTCTTTACCTATGAAAACTATTTTAACAAGCCTATTATCACTGTCTTTGCTCCTGTTATTGGGCGGATGCGAACCCAAAGACCCTGCTATCATCAAGGTTTTTGTGCGTTCCTCGTCTAATCAACTCATCGACGGTGCCAAAGTGATTATCGTCGGAGACCAACAATCTGAGCCAGCCACTTTAGCCTACGTAGATACGACTTACACGAATTCTTCAGGTTTCACCACCTTCGACATGGATCCGTATTTTTCGCTGGCTGGCGAAAGCAATAAGACTGGGTATTTCGACATTATTGTCAAATACAACAACAAAACTGCCTACGGCTATACACGTGCCAAAGTGCATACCACTGCCGTAGAAACTATCTACCTACCAAACTAAATACCATGAAAAAAATACTTTTGTTTGCAGTTGCTGCCACTTCTCTTGTTTCTTTGAGCGCATGTCGTAAAAAGATGGATACCGTTGCGCACATCTACGTCAAAGACGAAACCAATGCAAGTGTATCAAACGCAATGGTTGTTTTGTATGGTACCAATACCCAAAGTACGCCTCAACAGGTAGCTGTTTTTGATACTGCTTATACCAACCTTAACGGATTGGCTACTTTCAATTACAACGAGTTGTACCAATTAGGTCAAGCAGGTGTTGCAGTACTCGATATCAAAGCACAGAAAGGCAATAAAACAGGTCAAGGCATCATCAAAATTGAGGCGGAAAAAATCAACGAAGAAACCGTTTTCATTCAGCCCTAAGCCACAATTCGCTTTACCAATTGTTGGTCAAGCCCTAAGATAGCCTCTAAGTCGAGTTCTACCTGCACTGCTTGCGGAAAACTAATTTCGTACTCTGTTATAAAACCGAGCTCAAAGCGGCACATATACTCACTGACCTCAATACCAGCCTGTTTCTGGATTTCTGAGATAACGGCATTCAGCTTTGCCATTCGAATGACCAACTTAGACTCATAGGTAAGTACGTCTTCTTTCATTAGACCTGCTAAAGTGACCGCAGCGTCTTGGTTATTAAACCAAATGTGTTGAATTACAAATTGCTTTTTCATGGTGTATCGGTTTTGATGATACAAAGTTCTCTTACAACATCGTAAACAATTTACGATGTTCTTTTAAAACGCCTTTTCTGATAATTTGCTTAATTTTACAGCATGTCTGAAGACCAGCCAATGTCATTTTTAGATCACCTTGAAGAGCTTCGTTGGCGCTTGCTCCGTTCGGCAATAGCTGTCATCATATTTGCTGTTGTGATCTGGACCTACCAAAGAGAAATCATGGAAGGTATCTTTCTTAACATGGTAGATCCAGACTTTATCACTTTTAAACTCATGTGCCAATATCTAGGCGTTTGTGTAGAGCAGATAAACGTCGATTTTCAAAGCACCACCCTTGCTGGTCAATTTTCATATGCCCTCATGATGAGTATCATGGGTGGTGTTGTGCTTGCATTTCCTTACATTTTTTATCAGCTATGGGCATTTATCAAGCCCGGATTAAAAGGCAATGAAAAAAAGATGGCAAAAGGAATTGTATTCTACGTGAGCCTGCTCTTTTTTCTTGGGATACTTTTTGGTTATTATGTAGTAGCACCGCTCAGTGTGCAATTTTTTGGTGCTTTTCAAATCACGCCTGAGATAAAGACGGATATCACCATCGCTTCTTACATGAGCACCATATTATCTACTGTTTTTTACACCGGACTGTTCTTTTTATTTCCGATTGTTACCTTCCTGCTCGTCAAAATAGGTCTCTTCACGCCCGCATTCCTCGTGAAATACAGAAAACACGCCATCGTCGTGATCCTTATCCTAGCAGCAGTCATCACACCGCCCGATATTATATCGCAAGTTATCGTCACTATTCCAATTTACCTACTCTTTGAAGTCAGTATTTTAGTCGCAAAAAGAGTCGGTCCAAAAGAGCAAGATTAATGAGATTTATTGTTCTCGGGCTATTCTGTTTGCTGTATTGCTTTTCGATTGCACAACAAACCATCGTAAGTGGCATTGTAACAGATAAAAAAGGTGAGCCACTAAGTTACGTAAGCATCCAATTTCTCGACAGTAAAATCAGTACCAAATCTGACTCACTCGGAAATTTCTACCTGAGCACCTATTACCCAACCGATTCCCTGATTTTTCGCCTCTTAGGGTATCAAACGCAACGCTTCAGAATAGAGAAAGACAAGAGCCAACAACTCATTGTAAAGATGCCAGCGCAAGAAAAAGAAGTTGCCGAAATCATTCTCAAAGCCCCAACAGAAACCAGAGGAGCCCAATTGCACAGGCGCATCATTACTTACAAAGACATCAATAATAAAGAGAAGCTCAGTGCTTATCAGTATCACCTTTATAACAAAATCGAGCTCGATGCCTGCAATTTGGATTCTGGCTTGCTCAATAATCCGATTGTAGATCGCTTAGACCTCGTCAAAAGTTACCTGCAAACAGACAGCAGTAACAACACCTCGCTTCTACCCGTTATTCTCTCGGAAAGTGTATCTGATTATTATTACCGAAAAGACCCTAAACTTAAAAAAGAAGTAGTTCAAGCCACCAAGATTACCGGAGTAGAAAACATGCAAATGACCCAATTTTTGGGCGACATGTACCTAGAACTCAATATATACGATAACATTTACGACCTTTTTAACAAATCGTTCATTAGTCCACTTGCACCATATGCACGCACTTATTATCAGTTTTTTCTCGATGACTCTACCTTTATAGGTTCAGATTGGTGCTACAAACTGCGTTTTGTCCCTAAACGCAGCGGCGACCTTGTTTTTGAAGGACATATGTGGATCCACGACACCACCTATGCCGTCAAACGCATTGAAGCCAATATTGCACCGGGTGCCAACCTCAATTACATTCAAGAATTCTATTTTGAACAAAGCTTTGAACAAGTCCAAAAAGAGGTCTGGATGCTCACAGAAGAAAAAATGGTCTTGTCGTTTAAGGTCACCGAAAAATCAAAATTTCTAGGCCTCATTGGCCGAAAATATAGCCGTCGTAGTGAATTTGTGGTGAACCAGCCGCATGAAGAAGCCTATTATCGGACAGAAAACGCCGTTGAGGTTGCTGCCGATGCCAAGCAACTCAGCGCCGAGGATTGGGCTAAATTACGACCCGTTGCACTCAGTACCCAAGAAACACAAATTCAGGCTATGGTCGATTCCTTGGAGGCACAACCTTTTTATCAAAATATGCGCAAACTCACTTATTTTGCGACTACCGGCTACTGGCCCATTCAAAAAATAGAGTTAGGATCTGCCGCATCTTTGGTAAGCGTAAATCCAGTAGAAAAATTCAGAATGTCACTCGCGCTGCGCACCTCCAACGACTTTTCAAAACGGCTAGAGTTAGGCGGGCGTATCGCTTATGGTTTTGGAGATGAACGCTTCAAATATAACGTGCGTGTTCGTTACAACATTACGCCTCAGAAAAGAGGAATGCTCAATGCCTATTACAACTATGACATCGAACAAATTGGACAATCGCCGACAGCAGCCTCCATGGGCACCTCATTTGTGACCTTCTTGAGCACAGCACCATTCGATAAACTCACTTTTGTTCAAAAAGCAGGGTTAAGCCTCGAAAAAGACATTAAAAAAGACCTAATCGTCTATACTGCTGCGGAATGGAAAAACTATACGCCACTTGGTCTAGCCACCTACCAACGCCTCCTTGGACAAGATACCATACAGCTTTCACATCTTACCGCTACGGAATTCACAATGCGAATTCGCTGGACCAAAGATGAAGAATTTTTAGCTGGATCTTTTGACCGCACGGCATTGCGGTCACCATACCCAATTCTTTCATTTCAAACCGTTTTGGGTATAAAAGGTATTTTGGGTAGCGAATACAATTACCAAAAATTTGAATTTCAATACGAGCACAATACCCAGCTTGGCGTACTCGGGCGCATGCGCTACGGCTTCACACTCGGATACATAAATGGGAGTACCGCATACCCGCTTCTCAAAGTCCATGAGGGGAATCAGTCGGTTTGGTTACTGACCAGTACTTTTAACATGGTCAATTTCATTGAATTTGTCAGTGATCGGTATGTAATTGGCTTTGCCGAAAACCGCTGGGAAGGTCTTGTTTTCGATCGCATTCCACTCGTGAAAGCAACAAAAATCAGGCTCATCACCACAGAACGCATCATGCTTGGAAGTTTATCTTCTAAACACGCTGATCAAATGCTGATTCCGGATTTTGTGCGACCATTTAATGGGGTTCCTTATATCGAGCTCGGAATCGGGATTGAAAACATCTTCAAAGTCATTCGAATTGATGTCGTTTACCGCGCCACACATCAAATTCCTGGCATAAGTCCAATTGGGATTAAAGCGCGCTACTCCCTAAATTTTTAGTATTTTCGATCCGTGAAATTACACACGCAAGATATCTGTAAAGCGTACCGCGGACGTGCGGTTGTCAACGGCGTCAATGTGGAAGTTAGCCAAGGTGAAATCGTTGGTTTACTTGGTCCTAATGGTGCCGGAAAAACAACGTCTTTTTACATGATGGTCGGTTTGGTCAAACCAGATACCGGAAGTGTTTTTCTCGACGGAAATGATATCACAAAATTACCGATGTACAAACGTGCACAACTTGGCATCGGATACCTACCACAAGAAGTTTCTGTATTCAGAAAACTTAGCGTTGAAGACAACATCATGGCCATTCTCGAAATGGGCCCTTTGCCAAAGGCCGAGCGCGAAGCCAAACTGGAAAAATTACTTGAAGAATTTAGTTTAGGTCATGTGCGTAAAAACTTAGGGGACCGCCTATCTGGAGGCGAAAAACGACGCACCGAAATAGCCAGAGCACTTGCAACAGACCCTAAATTTATTCTTCTTGATGAACCTTTTGCTGGAGTTGATCCAATCGCGGTCGAGGATATCCAAGCGATCGTTTGGGAACTCAAAAAACGCAATATTGGTATCTTAATTACCGATCACAACGTCCAAGAAACACTTTCAATTACGGACAGAGCCTACTTGCTTTTCGAGGGTCAAATTTTAAAATCAGGAACCGCTGAAGAGCTGGCAGCCGATGAACAAGTCCGAAAAGTTTATTTGGGCCAAAACTTTGAATTGCGCAGAAAAATTTAAGAGCAGCGCAGTAATAAGATTAGCGCAGTAAATTGACTGTTCCCTCTCTTTGTCTTCTTATATACGGTTCGTGACAAGGCCTAAATTTCAGAACATAGTTATAAAGACCGTCTTGGCAAGGAATTCCTTTGTAGGTGCCATCCCAACCCTCTGCCGGATTTTGACTCACAAAAACGCGTTCACCCCACCGATTGAATACCTCTAAAGACCAATCTGTAACACCAAAATCGGTGACAACCTTAAATTCTTCGTTTCGACCGTCTTTATCAGGGATGAAAGTATTCGGTGCGTAAATACTAAAAGGTTCGACTTCAATGCTGGCATACGCTGTGTCTGTACATCCAAATGCATTGGAAACAACTTGCATTGGATAATCGGTGCCTCCCCGACTATAGGCATGGACAAAATTAGCACTGGTATATTGAAAAGTACGGTCTTCGACAAAATATTGATAAGTCACTGCGTCAATTGATTGATCTGTAAAAACGGCTTCATTTTGACAAACATCTACTTTTTCTGGGCTTATTGAAAAGCCGGCTTGTGGGGAAGGATGCACGGTAACTAAATCCTGCTGGGCCATAAATAGGGTGTCTAGGCAACCAAATTGCTCAATGAGTGTGAGCGTGACCGTATAATTTCCAGGATTGAAATAAGTATGGGTAACGTTGGTGGCTTGTATTTGGGTGCCGTCACCAAGATCCCACAAGTAAATAGTTGGAACCTCACTTTGACTTAAATTTACAAACTGTGCTTGTGATGGAGCACATTGTAATGCGTTGAGAAACATAAAGTTGATGCTCGGATGCCCAAATACGCGAACCGTTTCGGTGAGTGTATCTGCACAAAGCGCGTTTTGACCAATTAACATGATTTGCTGCGTGCCACTTTGGTTAAATAGGACATTATTGCCTGTGAGTTGATTGCTATTTAATGGCGTGGCATTGGGGCCAAAATCCCAAGAATAATTGGTGCCTGTTGGGCCGCTGACCTGTGCGTCGAAGCTAAAGAAATCATCAATGCATAAAGAGTCTGAATGGGTGGCATTCAACACGATTGGTTCCAAAATAGTGACATTCACTTGGGTGGTGTCCTGACATATTGGAGAAGAGCTTGCTATGAGCGTGACGGGATAAACGCCCGGCCCAGGGAAGGTAATGGTTGGGGTTGCTGCGGCACTTACTACACCGTTTCCAAAATCCCATGCGTAGCTAATTGCATTTTGCGAATCATTTCCGAAAGGAATCGTATAACCCAAACATTCGACCTGAGGTGGCACAGCAATAGCGGCAATGGCTTCGCCGAAAACAAAGACAGAATCAGTATAGCTCTGTTGGCAATAGGTTGAGTTGGCATCTAGTGTAACTACATGAAATCCAGCTGCATTGAAGCTTACACCAGGCACAAAATTTCCGGTTGCCTGTAACGTAGAAGCAGTTGGAGGAAAGTTCCAACTAAGCGTCGCATTGGGATCGGATACCTGAGCTGAGAAATCGTGGGCATTACTCGACAAGCAAAGTGAATCAATTGTTGACCATGAAACACTTAACTCTTCATTGACAATGATTTCTATATATGCGGTATCAGTACAGTTCTGACCAGGATTTACAATGAGCTGAGCGGTGTAAGTTCCAGATGTCGGATAAGTATATGTTGGTTCATACAATGGACTGGCATCAGCGGTTGTTCCGGGCACTCCGAAATCCCACAGATAAGTGGTTCCTCCGAATGACTGGTTGTCAAATTGAACGGTGAGTCCGTCGCAGTACCCATTGAAATTTGGTAATTGCGGTTGCAGAGGTAAAATAGCAGCAAGCTGGATATTGCAATCAAAAACCCGAAACAAGAAATCGCGGACGGTTTCGCCAATTAACTGACCGTTGCGGTATTCCTGAACGCGCACGCCAACCACAAAAAGCCCAATAAGATTTGGGCTCACTGTCAATAAACCTGTGCTGGGATGAATGATGGTAGAAGAACCAGGACCGAGCGGAACGGCGGCATTAAAGCTATTTTGCCACGTCACGGGAAAATAAGGCGGCGGTGGCATTTGCAAGGGTTGCGGATTACCCGAGTTGGCGCCGGCATTCGGGGTTACTAATGAATAAACAAGTTGATCGCCGTCGGGATCCGTGGCCGAATGATCAAAAACAAGCTGGTCGTTATTACATAGCAGCACCGGAGGGTAGTTGGTAAAACGAGGGCTGCTATTATTGGTAGCGTTGGTATTGGATCCGGGCACAGTTGCCACTAAAGTCAGGCCGGTATCGTCGGGGAATTGCAGATTGGTAATATTCGGCCCGCGGCAACAGCGTTGGTACGAAACGAGGTAACCGCCGGGAATAGGAGGTAAAGTCAATACAACCTGATAAATGGCGCGCTCCACACAAATGCCAGACGGTTGCGTGGCGCAAGGATTATTGAAATTAATTGGCAAAAAAACAGAGCCAGGAAAAGGCACTTGAACCGTTTGGTAATGCACATTTCCTTGCGTAAATACAGAAAGGTACAATGGATCGTCGTACTGAGCGCCTGTCGATGCGCAATCACGGTAGAGTGTAATGAAAAATCGATATTGATTATTCCCTAAATAATTGTAATAGATGTCGCCGCCAATAATATGGGAAGCAGACAAGTGCCCGAAAATCAGGAGGTAAAGGGAGAGAATAAAGATTTTTATCTTGTACACGGTCTTACAACGCAAATTTAAGGCTTTGGTTGTTCGTAGACAAACAGTAAATTTGTAAAAAAATTGTTAGGATGGAAACTTTTGATGTGGTAGTAATTGGCTCAGGACCGGGCGGATACGTTTCAGCATTGCGTTGTGCGCAGCTCGGGCTCAAAACGGCTTTAATTGAGAAATACAATACCCTTGGCGGAACTTGTCTAAATGTGGGTTGTATTCCATCAAAAGCCCTTCTCGATTCATCTGAACATTTTCACAATGCCCAACACAACTTTGCCGCACACGGCATTGAACTCAAAGGCCTTAAAGCCAATTTAGCGCAAATGATTTCCCGTAAAAACGAGGTCGTATCGCAGACCTGTGCGGGCGTCAAGTTCCTAATGGACAAAAACAAAATTGCTGTCTTTCATGGTGTTGGACGCTTTATTGATGCGCACACCGTCGAGGTCATCGGTGCGCAAAGCACACAATTGAGTGCCAAGAATATCATTATTGCCACCGGTAGTAAGCCCAACTATTTCCCGGGAATGGAACCCGATAAAAAACGCATCATTACCTCTACGGAGGCGCTTAATATGCCAGAAATCCCCAAAAAAATGCTCGTCATCGGCGGTGGGGTTATCGGCCTAGAATTAGGGTCTGTATACGCGCGTCTAGGCACAGCCGTTGAGGTTATTGAGTTTGCGCCAAGTATTTTACCAACAATGGATGCCGGCATTGGTAAAGAATTTACCAAAATTTTGAAAAAAGAAGGCTTTAAATTCCATATGGAACACAAAGTACTCGGGGTGGTCAATAATGGTAAAAGTGTCACGCTTACAGCAGAAAACAAAAAAGGAGAGCAAATAACACTAGACGCCGATTACTGCTTGGTTGCCGTCGGACGCAAAGCCTTCACAGAGGGTCTTCAATTAGAAAATGCCGGCCTTCAGACCAACCAACGCGGTCAAATCGAGGTCAATGACCATTTGCAAACCGCTCAACAACATATTTTTGCCATTGGCGACGTAGTTCGCGGTGCTATGCTTGCGCACAAAGCGGAGGAAGAAGGTGTTTTTGTAGCAGAATATATTGCGGGGCAACAACCACATATCAATTACAACCTCATCCCTGGTGTTGTGTACACTTGGCCTGAAATTGCCGCAGTTGGTCAAACCGAAGAAGAACTCAAAGCACAAGGACGCGCTTACAAAGCGGGGTCATTCCCGATCAAAGCTTTGGGAAGAGCGCGTGCCAGTATGGATACCAGCGGCTTCATCAAAATTTTAGCTGATGCCAGTACCGACGAAGTACTTGGGGTCCATATGATTGCGCCGCGTGCTGCCGACCTTATTATGGAGGCGGTTACCGCAATGGAATACCGCGCTTCTGCCGAAGACATTGCCCGTATTTGTCATGGGCACCCCACTTACTCAGAAGCAGTGAAAGAAGCCGCCTTAGCCGCCACGGCAAACAGAGCGCTACACGTCTAAATGCTTAGGGCCTCGGACTAAACGCATCTTTGATGTGCGTGAGGTCAGTATGGTTGCTGTTGTGCACAATGGAAACCACATCAAAACGCACCTCATACGGCCATTGTATTGACTTTGTATAGTAATTTGCCACACGTATAATCTGTTTTTGCTTGGCAAGATTTACGGCTCGCCATGGTTCGCCGAGCTCGGCACTATGCCTTGTTTTTACTTCGACAACGACAAGTATATCCTGGTCAGTGAGTACCAAATCGATTTCCATGCGGTTGAACTTATAATTTCTGGCTTTTAAGGTGTAACCAAGCTCGCTTAAATAATTCAGTGCATAGGCCTCGCCCCACTTCCCTAAAAGATCATGGGACATACTTACATTTCTTTCTTCCATCTCTGCGAAAATAAGCCGAAATTGACCGTATCTTTACAGTGAAAATACGTATGCGCAAACAATTCATTAAAAATATCAAAGGCTTGGTTCAGGCAGGTGAAGATCTACCCGAAGTAGTTCGCTCAGCTCAAATGCAAGTATTGCCAATGATCGAAAACGCCTTCTTAGCACTAGAAGACAACGAAGTCATTGCATATGGCCCAATGAGTGAGTGGCCGGGCATTACCGATTGGCGCGGTGTAGAGGTCATAGATGCCAGCAATTGCTACGTACTTCCTGCATTCATTGATTCGCATACACACACCGTATTTGCTGCAAGCCGAGAAGAAGAATTTGTAGACCGGATTAATGGCCTCAGTTATGAAGCGATTGCAGCCAAAGGCGGCGGCATTCTCAATTCAGCCGGCAAACTTGCCAATATGTCTGAAAAAGAACTATTCGACGCTGCCACTGTTCGGATTCAAAAGATGATAGCAGCCGGAACCGGCGCAATTGAAATCAAATCTGGTTATGGCCTCAGTACAGCAGCGGAGCTCAAGATGCTGCGGGTGATTCAACAACTCAAAACTACATGCGCAGTTGAAATCAAAGCTACATTTCTAGGTGCACACGCCCTACCCCTTGCCTACAAAGACAAGCGAGGTGCCTACATTGACCTGCTGATCAATGAAATGCTGCCTCAAATTGCCGCAGAAAAACTTGCAGACTACATCGATGTTTTTTGCGAGCGCAACTACTTCACCACCGACGAAATGTGCCAAATTCTCGAAGCAGGACTTCGCTATGGCCTTAAAGGAAAAGTACACGTCAACCAGTTTTCCGTTTTAGGTGGCGTTGCTGCTGCAATTGATAAGGGGGCTATTTCAGTAGACCACCTCGAAGAACTCGACGCTGCAGATATTGCCGCACTTGCAAAAAGCAATTGCGTCGCTACGCTTCTGCCTGGTTGTTCACATTTTCTTTCGATACCATATGGTGCAGCAAATGAACTCATTAATGCAGGAGCAATAGTTGCACTGGCCAGTGACTTTAACCCTGGCTCGTCGCCGAGCTATGACCTCATGCATGTGTTGTCTTTGGCGTGTATCAAAATGAAAATGACGCCAGAAGCAGCCATCAACGCCCTCACCATTAATGCAGCGGCTGCCCTTGAATTACAGCAAACCCATGGCAGAATTGCACTAGGCAGAAGGTCGCCAATAATACTTACCAATGAGATCCCGTCGTTGGCTTATTTGGCCTATGCCTACACAGAAAAACACATCCAACGTGTATTTATTTAATTAACTTTGAATTGATGCGTTGTCTGCTGCCCTTTTTATTGACTTTTACATTTTTTGATTTTAGCGCACAAATTATTGAGCCCGATAAAGAGCTTTTGTGGGAAATTTCACATCCAAAATCCACGACAAAATCATACCTTTTTGGTACACTCCATGCCAACGACCGCGCTTTATTCGATCTCTCAGATAGCACTTATATTGCCTTTGATCAAGCAGAAAACATTGTCCTTGAAACAGATATTTATCGGCTTTTTTCGGCAATGGATACCCGTAAAACACTACCCGAAACGCGCATAGACAACCAAGGAAAATCATATACGACCTTCGCGCTGAATTCAAAAACGCTTTACGGTTCTGAGGACGGCATGCCTCAATTTTTGGATGCCTATTTTCAAGTGTTGGCCCTGCAGTATGGCAAAAATACCATTGCGCTTGAAAAACTAGAGGATCAATTTGCGTTGTCCAACGAATTCAAGCTGAGCGAGCGCCGAATTATCGATAACCAAATCAATTCGTTCACCCAAGAAAAACTATTAGAACTCTACTTGAGAGGAGACCTCGACGCATTACAGCGATTTATGAAATCGTATTTGTCTGTTCAAGATAGCCTTTATCAGGAGGTGATTATCAAGCGCAACTACCAAATGCGCGACACCCTACTGACGCTACTTAAAAATCAAAAGTCATTCTTTTGTGCAGTGGGTGCGGGGCATCTCGGTGGCGAAGAAGGTATTTTACAACTCTTGCGGGCCAAAGGATACAAAGTGAGGCCTATCCAATGGAGCATAAGCGCAACCCCGCCTCCCAGCAAGCGCTTACTTAAAAAACCGACTGAATTTATTCAAACCGACCCCGCCTCGGGTTTAGTTGCTAAGTTTCCGGGCAAACCCCTTTTGGAAATGCTTCCGGACAGCACCCTTCGAATGGTATACCGAGAGCTCGGTCAAGGCAATACCTATGAAATCATCATTCATCCCTTAGATCAACTCATAAGCCCAGAGGAGATCGCCAGTATTTATATCAACCCACCGGCTGCAGGTCGGATCACCAAAAAAATTCTCGACGACGGCTCAACCGTATTCGAAGGGCTTTCTGATACCTACCCTGAAGGCCTCAATTGCGTCCAAATTCAATTTGGAGCCAACCATTTTGCAGTCATTAAATGCTACGGAGGGCATAAATTCATTCACTCCAACAGGCCGCAGTCTTTCTTTGGAAAAGTTTGGTTCGACTAAACCAATCATTTAACATCATGAAATTCTTAGACCGACTTGCGCATCAAATTCTGGCTAAAAAGGTAGCAGCCCAAAACCTATACGTTATTCTTCCCTCTGAAAGAGCAAAACGCTATTTACAAAACGCGTTGTTCCAAATAAATCAAGGGCCGCTCATTTCACCGCATATCCTGACCATCGACCAATGGATAACCGGCCTCACAAAAAAAACGATTCAGCACCCCACACGCACCCTGCTCTCGCTGTATCATATTTACAAAACGCTTTTTCAAGAACAGGCGCTCTCCTTTGAGGATTACCTCACCTGGGGGCCTATTCTGCTGTCCGACTTCGACGATGTAGATCGTTACTTGGTGGATCACCACCAACTCTATCAAAATTTAGCCTCTATTAAAGCCCTTGAAAGCTGGCAAATTGACGAAGATGGCTACTCTGCGTCGCAGAAAAAATTCATGCTGTTTTGGGAGCTCATACCCAAATTGCATGCAGGATTATTAGCACATTTAAAAGAGACGCACTCTTGCACTAAAGCCCAAGCCTACCGAGCGCTTGCCACCAATCCAAGCGCGTTTTTTGAGCCTGAACAGTTTTTTATTTTCGCAGGATTTAATGCGCTTTCATTGGCCGAACAACAGCTCATCAAGTACTTATTGAATGCCAAACAAGCCGAATTTATCCTGGACTCGGACCGTTATTATTATGACAACCCGTATCACGAAGCTGGCCATTTTCAGCGAAAAAACAATGCTTATTTTGGATTAGGCGCCCCCGAAGCACTTCCTGACGCCTTGCGCACAGCCACTTATCACGTAAAGGAAATTGAATGCGCCCAACACATCGGACAAGTAAAAGTGCTTGCAACCGAATTACACCAAAACAGGCAATCAGACTGGAGCGAAGTTTTGGTATTACTTGCCGATGAATCATTGGTGCACGCCGCTATTCGCAATATTCCCAAAACTGTTGGTCAAGCAAACATCACACTTGGTCTTCCATTAGATCAAACACCAATAAGAACCTGGATAGATCTTTGTTTTCAACTCCAAGAAAATCACCAAAAATTTCGATCCAAAGCGTTGTACTACAAAGACTTTCAACGCTTTTGTCACCATGCTTTTATTACGCTTGCTTTCGATGCAAAGGAGCGTACTGCATTGGCAAAAGTGGAAAAGCAAACAGTGCAATTTAACCGCGTTTTTCAGCGTATTGACCAACTGCAACTACCCAATAAGGTCCTGGAGCTTCTGGAATTACTCAATACAGATTGGCAAGCAGACTGGCAAAAAGGCCTAACTCAATTAAGACAAATCAATTCATTTTTGCTTCAACACATCCCAGAAGCCAATGATTTTGAACGCACCGCGTTGCTTTCTTTTGAAGCCTGTTGTAGGCAATTCGAATTGTTATTTGACGACACTTTTCCCGAAATGGCACTCAGTAGTTTTAAGAAACTATTTTACCAGCATTGGACACGAGCACACCTCGCTTATATTGGCAGTCCAACAGAAGGCCTGCAAATCACCGGACTGCTCGAAACACGCCTACTCGACTTCGATCATATCTATGTGCTCGGCATGAATGAAGGGAAGCTCCCGCCTACAAATCCCATTCAGAGTATTATTCCTATGGATTTACGCAGTGCTTTTGGCATGCCAAGCAACCGCGACAAACAAGGCCTATTTGCCCAGCACTTTTACAGACTTCTCCATCATGCACGACACCTTACTTTTACCTACACAACAACCAGTGAAGTCCTAGGAAGTCATGAAAAAAGCCGCTATTTACTGCAATTAGAAATGGAATGGCGCGCCGATAATCCAAATGTCAATTGGCAAACCTTTTATTACCAAATCCCAGCTGAACAACAAAAACTAGAGGTTGCGGCCATTCCCAAAAATACCGCGATTCAAGATCGCATCCTGACCTACCTCAAGAATGGCGTTTCGGCATCTGCATTGCGTAAATTTGCGAATTGTCCATTGGACTTTTATTACCGTTATGTAGTTGAATTTGGCGAAGAAGATGAAGTCGAAGAAGATCTTGCCGCAAGCACATTCGGTTCTCTTATTCACGCTTGTCTAGAAGAACTTTACACCCCATTTGCCCAAAAAGGCAAAGATGGAAAACGCATTGAGCCCGCCCCTGGGCCAGTTACTGACAAAGACATCTCTCAAATGCTCAATGCCTATCCAGCTATTTTACGCAAGCACTTTCTGAACTACTTTGACCAAAATGCTGCACTGTTTGAACGCGGTAAAAATTTACTTAGCTTTGAAATGGCGCTGGACCTAACCAATCAACACCTTAGAAAAGAGCTTGCGTTTGTGCAGCAACTCCAGGAACCACTCTTTATCGAACAGCTTGAGGCCCGATTCGAACTAGAACAAATTGTTCAAGTGGGTCAAGCACAAATTCCTGTCCATTTTGTTGGCTTCATCGACCGAATTGACCGAATCGGCCAAAATGGCTACAGAGTCATTGATTATAAGTCAGGAAAGGTCAAGGACGAAGAGGTAAAAATGAGTTCTAAACTCGATGCACTGACGAACCTCACCAAACCAAAACATGGTCTGCAGCTTTGTTTATATACGCTTTTCTTTGAGGCACAATACGGTCAACTTCCTGCTGAAGCCCGCATCGAATCATTGATCAATGTAGCAGAAGACTTTGCATTGAGCTACGATAAAAACACAGACCTGAGTGTGATTCCTAAACTATTTGAAGACGGGATGCAAGCGCTTGTAGGGCAGTTAATGGACACCGATATCCCTTTCGAACACAACCCTGAGGCAAAATATTGCCAATTCTGTACATAAAAAAACCTGGAAGGGCATTCCAGGTTTTTTCTGCAAGATAATTAAAACCAAAATGAACAAATGACTTGCTCTTTTGTGGCAAGACGTTCAGAATTGGTGTGGGGTTGCTTAATAAAGTTCTAATTTTAGCGCAGAGCGGTAATCTTTGATTTCTTCTCGGTTAATTTTATGCTCTGCATTCTTAAGAAGGTTCAAGATATACAATAAGTTTTCTTTGTCGTCAATCTCTATCGGATACTCATTGCCTTCTTCGTCTTCTTCGTATTGCGCTTCAACATCAAAACATTCGTTTTCTTGGATAAATTCGTAGGTAAGACGCAAAACCTTGACAACCAATGGATCTTGTTCGAGTAAAGCCATCTCTCTGAGTTCTTTGAGGTCTTCGATAAGTTGAGGGGCTTCTAAGCCTTTCTTCTCGACGTTGGCAATAATTTGTTCCAGTTTCTGATTGGCGCGCAAAGTTTTCATATTGTTTGAATTGAGCCACAAATTTAGTGCATTTCCTGAAATAAACATCGCGCTGTAAGTAACATTAGCGATTCAGTCTCATTTCAAGTGTTTAATCGGTTAAATTTGTTGTATGGATATGTTTTTCCACGCCTTTACCATCGGCTTAATCCTATCGATCATGCCGGGCCCTGTTTTTTTTGTGTTGCTCGAGAAGAGCATCACAAAAGGTATTCGCAGCGCTTTGGCCATTGATCTCGGTGTCTTACTCAGCGATGTCGTCTATATTTTACTCGCTGTTTTGTTTGTTGAGCAAATCAATTCGCTGCTATCTGGGGACAATAAAGAACTCTTTGACCGTATTGGTGGCCTGATCTTTATCGTTTATGGCGTTGTCAATCTTTTCAAACGAACCAAAATGCACGACGGAGACCAAGAGCTAGAGGACGTCACTGAAAAATACCATTTAAAAGAAAGTGCCGACCCAAAAAAGAATTTTGGACTCCTCATTGCAAAAGGTTTTCTACTGAATTTCGCCAATCCACTCGTTGTATTTTATTGGTTAAGTGTCGCATCAGTGGCCAAACGCGAAAGTCCGAACGACACAAATTTGTTTTTATTTTTCTATCTCGGCATCATTTTACTGACCTACTTTGCTTTTGACATTATAAAAATTGCTGCGGCCAAAAAAATCAGGAATTTGGTTACAGAAAAATTGCTCAATGCAATCAACAAAATCATCGGAATTCTATTTATCGGCTTTGGCCTCTTCTTTATTTTCCGCAGTTTTATATAAGCCTATGCGCCTTTTATCGCTTTTCATTTTGTTGATATTTGCCGATAACTATTTGGCACAAGAACTAAAGGTTCTAAAAGAAAACCTCAGCCCGAAAGTGCGCACTTATTGGGATGCTCAAAATAAACATTTGCAAGGTTATGGCGCCTATTTTACAAGTTCTGCTACACCTCAGACTACCGAGAAGCATGGAAAATGGCTATTCTACGACTACGACGGGCGCCTTGAAGAAGAGGCAAATTACTACAGAAACCGACTCCATGGTAAGCGCACCTTTTATTACCCGAACAAACAAGTCAAGCAAGAAGCATTCTTTCAATTCAATGTCCCTGATTCCACCTACAAAGAATTCTCATTAGATGGAAAGCTGCTTGTCAGTGGTC
>CAZINO010000019.1:0-11363 GCA_964540625.1 uncultured Lishizhenia sp.
ATGTACGATTACGGCAACACGGGCATTCCAGCCGCACAAAATTACATCCGCAAACAACTCGACTTCTCCACAGACCTCGATTTGGTTTCTGAAAAATTATTTGGTTTGCGCACAAGCGGGGGCGACGAATATTGTCCGGCAGTCATTGTTGCCTCGCTCAAAGAACTCAATTGGTCCAATAGCCCACAAGATCTTAAGCTGATTTATATTGCCGGCAATGAATCTTTTAAGCAAGGGCCTGTTTCAACAGCTGTTGCTTGTGAACTGGCAGCTGAGAAAAATGTGTTGGTCAGCACCATTTTTTGTGGAGAGCGTCTGCAAGGCATCAATCTCGGTTGGAAGAGCGGGGCCGATTGCGCAAAAGGCGATTATTTTAACATCGATGCGAATGTCGCTGTTCAGCAAATTGAAACACCTTTTGACGATCAGATTATTGAGCAGAACCGTTTGCTCAATAACACCTACATCGGTTACGGATCAGTGGCTGTAGAATCGAAGTCCAAGCAGTTGTCCCAGGACGCCAATGCATTTGGCGTTTCCAAATCGGTTGAAACCGAGCGCTATTTGGTCAAGTCAAAAACCGCTTATAAAAACGAAAGTTGGGATATTGTGGATGCCAATTTAGCAGATTCCACCAAAATACTGAAGTTAGAAGACGAGGAGCTTCCGGCAGAAATGAAAGGCATGAATGCCGAACAGCGCAAGGCGTTTGTAGCACAAAAAACAGCCGAGCGTGCAACGATCCAAAAAGAAATGGCGCGCTTAGAGGCCGAACGCAGCAAGTACATCGCGGCTGAAAAAGCCAAGGCCAATACAGCCAAAACCGACGATTTTGGCACGGCGGTAGCCACTTCTATGCGCAGTAAGGCCAAAACGGTAGGATTTGATTAAATTTGTCCTGTATGCAACAGCTCGAACACTTCTTTACCCACATTGATCCTGTTTTTGCTGCTTTTCTGGCAACGACCTTTACTTGGTTGGTAACCGCCGCTGGGGCTAGCTTGGTTTTTTTCTTTAAAAACATGCACCGCGGTCTACTCGACGGCATGCTCGGCTTCACGGGTGGCGTCATGGTTGCAGCTAGTTTTTGGTCCTTGCTCATGCCCTCTATTGAACTCTCAGAGCGCTTGTACCCGAGTGCACCTTGGATGCCGGCGGCCATTGGCTTTCTGACAGGTGCGCTGTTCTTGTTCTTTTTAGATAAAAAGCTGCCGCATTTGCACATCAATTTCAATGAAAACGAGTCCGAAGGCGTCAAAACACAACTCCATAAAACCACGCTTCTCGTTTTGGCAATTACCCTTCACAATATCCCCGAGGGGCTCGCTGTCGGCGTTTTGTTCGGGGCTGCAGCCAACGGCATGGAAGGTGCCACCATTGCAGGCGCCATTGCACTGGCCATTGGAATTGGTATTCAAAATTTTCCCGAAGGATTTGCCGTGGCCATGCCGCTGCGGCGAGCGGGAGCGAGCCGCACCAAAAGCTTCATGTATGGCCAGCTTTCAGCCATAGTCGAGCCAATAGCGGGCGTCATTGGTGCTATGGCCGTCATCTACATGGAACCTATTTTGCCTTTTGCGCTTTCTTTTGCCGCAGGCGCCATGATTTTTGTGGTGGTGGAGGAGGTGATCCCCGAAACCCAACGCGACAAATACACAGATGTTGCCGTTTTGGGCTTCATCGGTGGTTTTCTCGTGATGATGATTTTAGACGTTGCTCTGGGTTAGTAGGTCAAGATTTCTTGAAGCGATTTTCTTAATTCCTTGAGTTTTTTATCGTCAATGCGTCCTATTTTTTCTACAAAACGCTCTTTAGAAATGGAGCGTATATGAAAAGTAAAAACTTCAGATCTTTTTTTGAGGCCGTTTTCTGGGTCAGGTTCCAATACAAGATTACCACGGTAGTTCTTGATTTTTGTAGAAAGTGGAAGCCCTATAATGAGTGGCGTATGTGTGTTGAATAAGTCACCACTGAACACAAGAATTGGCCGAAAACCTGCTTGTTCACTTCCTTTGATAGGGTCGAGGTTGGCCATCCAGATTTCACCTTGTTTCATCTAGATCCAGGTTGTTTAGTTGGGCATAATATGCCTGCATGCCTTCCTCTGCCAAACGCATAATGTCGGTATCGGCAGTCATCTGACGATAAGATTTAATATATGCGGCTTTATTGAGCTGCTCTAAGTAAAGGGCAAGTGCTTTTTCAATGATTTTATTTTTCGGTACTTGTAGCTCTAAAGCTTTTTCTGAAAGCGCTGCAAAAAGGTTGTCGGGTAGGGAACTCGTGAAAACTTGCATATTTATGATTTATAAATATAAAATTATATTTTTCTTTTGAGTTCAGCAAAAAAAAAGCCTTCCAATTGGAAGGCTTGTCGGTATTTTAAAGGACAACGTTTTTATCATGTTCAATTACAAATCGCAGTAGCGGTAGCCTCGAGGATTTCTCGGACTTCTGCAAGGGTAGGGGCTTCGGCGTAAGTTCTCAAAACAGGCTCGGTTCCGGAAGGACGGATCATGACCCAGCGCTCATCATCAAAGAAATACTTAAAGCCGTCAATGGTTTGTACTTCTTTGACTTGGTATTTGCCGAAAGATTTGTAGTTGTCTGCTTTGCAGTTAGCAATGATTTTTTGTTTGAGTGCTTCAGTGATATGGAGGTCATTGCGTTCAAATTGGAACGGCCCTACAATTGCATAGACTTCGTCGATAAGTTCGTCGAGGGTTTTGCCGGATTTCGCCATAAATTCCCAAATAATGAGACCCATCCAGATGCCGTCTCGCTCTGGAATGTGTCCTTTTACGGCGATACCACCGGATTCTTCGCCGCCTAACAACACGTCTTCTTTGATCATGATATTGGCGATTTCTTTAAAGCCAATTTTAGTAACTTCAAGTTCGAGGCCGTAATGCTTGCAGAGTTTCTCGACGCGAGGTGTAACCGAGAATGCAATGACAACTTTACCGCTCATTTGCTTGTACTTGACCATGTAATGGATCAGTAACAAAATAATGTGGTGTGAATCGACGAATTCACCGTGGCTGTTGTATAAACCGATGCGGTCTGCATCGCCATCGGTGGCCAATGCGCAAGAGATATCGCCTCTTGATTTGATGGTCTGCGCTAATTCTTGAAGGTTCTTGGCAATGGGTTCTGGGGCCGTTCCTTTGAAAGAAGGGTTGTGGTCACAATGCAAAAGTGCTACCTCTGGCAATACCAAGGGCAAGGCGCGTTGGCCGGCGCCGTACATGGCATCGTACATGAACTTAAGCCCAGAATTGCGGATGGCGTCTAAGTCGAAATTGGCCTTTACATGATTGATGTAGCGGGTTTCGATGTCGATTTCTTCTAATTGGCCACTTTGAAGTGCTGCGCTGAGGTCTGTAGCTTCGAAATCGATGCGGCATGCATCTGGAATAAGTGCTTCGACTTCATTGACTTTTTCTGGCTCTAATGGCCCGCCAAATTTGGCTTTGAGTTTGAAGCCGTTATAAGAAGGTGGGTTGTGGCTGGCGGTCAAGATGATGCCAATTTCACAGCCGAGCTGGTTGGCAGCCAATGAGATCATGGGTGTCGAGACAAAACCACGAGCCATTTTGATTTGAATGCCCTGCGCCAGAAGGACTTTGGCAGCGGTTTCCATGAAGAGTTCGCCGGCAAAGCGGCAGTCGTGGCCGAGGACCACCGTTGGGTTGTCAAAGCGTGCTTTGAGCCAAATACCGGTGGCTTCAGTTACGCGTGCTACATTTTCGACGGTGAAGTCGGCTGCAATAATGGCTCTCCAGCCATCGGTTCCGAATTTAATAGGTGTTGCCAATTTGATTTTATTTTTGAAAGTTGGTGATGGTATGTTCAATGATGCGCACGCATTCGAGCAGTTGCGCCTCTGTAATAACGAGCGGCGGCGCAAATCGAATAATATTGCCGTGTGTTGGTTTGGCCAGCAAACCGTTTTCTTTGAGCGCCACACACAAGCGCCAAGCGGTATCTGAGTCGGGGCTGTCATTGACGACCACCGCATTGAGTAAGCCTTTACCACGTACTTTAACCAAGAGATCGTGCTGGGCAATGATGCGTTGCATTTCGGCTCTGAATAGCTCACCGAGTTTGCGCGCATTTTGAATGAGTTTTTCATCGTCGATGGCGGTAAGTGCGGCAATAGCTACTTTGGCTGCAATCGGGTTGCCACCAAATGTTGAACCGTGTTGGCCAGGCTTAATGACCATCATGATGGCGTCGTCGGCGAGCACTGCTGAAACGGGATACACACCACCAGAGAGTGCTTTTCCCAAAATAAGGATGTCAGGGCGTGCATAAGTGGCGGCTTGTCTTTCGCACTTGGCTTCGCAGGTGCAGTTTCCGCAAACTGCTAGTAAACTGCCTGTACGGGCTATTCCGGTCTGGACTTCGTCGGCGATGAACAAGGCGTTGTTTTGGGTGCAAAGTGCACGCGCTTTGCGCATGAAATCGTCAGAAGGCGTATAGACACCGGCTTCGCCTTGGATAGGTTCTACGAGAAAACCAGCCACATTTGGCTGAGACAATGCGGCCTCAAGCGCGTCGATGTCGTCGTAGGGAATAGAAATAAAGCCGGCAGGATACGGCCCAAAATTTTTGTTGGAGTCAGGGTCAGAGGAAAAAGAAACAATGGTAGTGGTGCGGCCATGGAAATTGCCTTCGCATACGACGATTTGCGCTTGGTTTTCGGCGATTCCTTTTTTTTCATAGGCCCATTTGCGGCATAATTTGATGGCAGTTTCTACGGCTTCGGCACCGGTATTCATGGGCAAGACTTTGTCAAAGCCAAAATACGTGGTTACAAATTTTTCGTAGTCGCCCAGGCAATTGTTGTAAAAAGCACGTGATGTAAGTGCGAGTGTTTGGGCTTGCTCAATGAGCGCCTGGGTTATTTTTGGATGCGCATGACCTTGGTTAACTGCCGAATAGGCCGACAAGAAATCAAAGTATTTTTTGCCATCGACATCCCAAACGTAAACGCCTTCGCCTTTTTCTAAGACCACCGGTAGTGGGTGATAGTTATGAGCACCATAGCGGTCTTCAAGTTCGATATAGGCTTGCGTGTTGGTTGAAAGTGAATTGGTTGATTGCATAGGATACAAAGATAAACCAATCTTGATTTTTTAGGAATAAATTAACAACAGTTTGCATTTTTGCTTTTTACATTTGTTTTATGCATTGGTCGAAACGTTTTGTTTTCCTTTTGACGCTGTTGGCTTTTTTAAGCAACATGGCCTTCGCACTGCCGGTAAGTCCTGGTTTGCTTCAACCAGACCAAACCCTTGATCAAAAAGCACAGCTTGAAAAACACCAAAATCCGGCACTCAGTTGGTTTGCCACTGAGGCACTAGAAGAACTTGAAGAAGCTGAGTATGAATCAGAGCCAGATTTAAAAGCGTCTTTGACTTCAGATCAATTGGTCTTCCATCAAGTCGTTTTTACAGATCATCAGTACCACAATCCTTATATTGCACCTACCAAATACCGGCCAGGTGTTGTTGGAAACTGGCGTTGGTCCAAGTTATCAATCACTATTTTTTTTCAGGTATTCAGGATATAAAAGTGAAGAAACAAGCCATTTGTTTATTCACTTTTAATCCTTTTTTATGCATGACAATTTTAAGTTAGCGCAAACCATACATTTGCTCGAACACCATTTGCCTAGTCAGGCACCTCTTAAAGATTTTATACACCATAATACCCTGCATGCTTTTCAGAACCAACGTTTTCATGATGGTTTGCGGGCAGCACAAACACACTTTGGCTATCAAGTGTATGCGCCTCTTTCCTTTTATCGGGAGCAATATAGAACTGGCGCAATAAACCCCGAAGTATTAGATGAGATTTTAGAAAAAGCAAAAGCGACTGATCTCAAAGACGCCCTCTTACACAAAGATTTCGATGAGAACACAAATGCGCTTATTGGTTCTTTTCGAAGTTCTTGGAAAAGTAAGCTATGTTTTGATCTCGATACACGTGTACATCCTTTACTCTTTCGCTTGGTAAGTAGTTATCTCGATCAGGGTATTGCGATTTGGAACTTTCCCGGGGATACAACTGATTTTTTAAGTGCTTTTCGAAGTTTGGAACGTCAAGGTATTACCTCTTTATTCGAAAGTAAACGCGCAAGGAATTTGTTCCTTGATGAAAGTACTGCGCTTACCGATTTACTGCAACTGCTTGTCGGAGATTCGGCTGCATTTGAGGCCTATATTTTCGATCAGCAATTTGCCCATCCGGGTTATTCGGGCATGGTGTGTCAACTGCAAAACAATCCAAACGCTTTGGTTCATAAGCGTCAAATCAAACTTACTGATCTGATATTTTTGGAGTGTTTATTGGAAATATCCGCGCTTGACCAACATTTTAGCACCCAATGGAAAACGCCAACGGCTTATCAAATTAGGCCTTATGATGTTGCGAATTTCACCATTCCGAAAACACAACTTTTTGAAGTCAAAGCGCTTTGGCAAGAGGCATTCGAGTGGTCTTTCTACGATCAAGTGCTCGCAGGTTTGCAAGCGAAAACACAATTTGATGAAAAATCGGTTCAAGCGCAAGCTGTGTTTTGCATCGATGACCGCGAATGTTCGATCCGACGCCATATAGAAAGCCTGCATCCGTCTATTAGTACATTTGGCACGCCGGGGCACTTTAATATCGAGGCCTATTTTCAGCCAGACAGTGCTGTGCAGCGCACTAAAATTTGCCCGGCCCCAGTTCAGCCTAAGCACCTCATCATGGAAAAAGCGCTACATAAAAAGCGCAACAAAGAACTTCACTTTTCTGTCCAAACGTATGGATTGGTATTTGGATGGATCCTCACGCACACGTATGGTTTGTGGTCGGCATTAAAACTTGCACTCGCCATTTTTAAACCCTCCTTAAACCGCATGGCAGTGCGCTCATCTGAACACATGCAACCCGATGCACACCTCTCTATTTTGCACGAAGGGATGCACACTCAAGATGGGCTGCAAATTGGCTTCACCGTAGAAGAAATGACACGAATTGTCGGTTCGTTACTGAAAAGTATCGGTCTAAAGAACCATTTTTCGCCACTCGTGTACATAATTGCGCATGGGTCGAGCAGCGCCAACAACACGCACTATGCAGGTTATGATTGTGGTGCATGCTCCGGACGTCCGGGTTCGGTTAATGCAAGAGCAATCGCTTATATGGCCAATCATCCGTTGGTGAGGTTGGCAATCCAAGCAGAGGGCATTCATATTCCAGATCACACCCATTTTGTGCCCATTTTGCACGATACCTGTCGCGATGAAATGATTTATTACGATCTCGAACAAGTACCTGTTTGCTCCTTAGATCAACTCGAAAAAGACCGTCTGTATTTCAAAGAAGCACTTGGAGCAAATGCAGCGGAGCGTGCTCGTAAATTCATCACCATGCCAACAAAACAACCCTATAAAACGCTGCATCAGCGCGTCAAATTGCGCGCTGTCTCTCTTTTTGAACCGAGACCAGAGCTCAATCATGCCAATAATGCGCTTTGTATCGTTGGGGAGCGTTCTTTTTCTCGAAATTTGTTTCTCGATCGCAGGGCTTTTTTGAACTCCTATGATTACCGTCACGATACTAATGGCGAATTGCTTTCTGGTATCCTCAATGCGGTGGCTCCTGTTTGCGGTGGAATCAATTTAGAATATTACTTTTCAAGGGTAGACAACCAACAATTGGGCGCCGGCACAAAACTGCCACACAACGTCATGGGGCTTATCGGTGTAGCCAACGGCATTGACGGCGATTTGCGCACGGGTTTACCAAGTCAAATGATCGAGGTGCACGATCCATACCGTCTCCTGGTTGTGGTCCAACAAAATCCGACAATTATCGAGCAGGCGATCCGTCGCAATTCGGCTACTTTTCAATGGTTTGATAACGAATGGATTCGTCTAGTCGCTTTCGATCCACAGCAAGCGGCCTTTTTTGTTTGGTCAGGCGGTCAGTTTGAGCACTATGTACCATTGCAAAAATCCGTGCGTAAGGTATCCGATATCTTGGAATTCATCGGCGGTTCAGCTGCCAATTTTCCTGTTGTTGAACTTCAAAATCAGGCCTCATGAATACCGTCCAATTTATTCATACCTATATTGGTTTGCCATTGCTGGGTTTCATCGGGAGTCTGTTGTTGAAAAAATCCAAAGAAAGTGCGCTATCTGCCCTTAGTTATGGCGTTTCCGGACTGCAGTTCTTACTGGTACTTGTATTTGGTTTTTTCTGGCTCAAAGGTGGAGCCAATCCCAGTCAGTTTAAAGAGTGGTCCGTTTACAGTGCACAGAACTATGAGTTTTTTATTGATTTTTTGGTCGATAAACTAACGCTGGTCTTTGCCTTTATGGGTGCAGGATTAACCTTTCTGATCACCATTTATTCGCGATACTATTTACATCGGGAAGACGGTTATAAAAGGTTTTTTAATACGATTCTGTTTTTCAATCTAGGCTATACCCTGGTTATTTTTTCGGGCAATATGGAAACCCTGTTTATTGGCTGGGAAATGCTTGGTGTTTCGTCATTCTTGCTGATTGCCTTTTACAGAGACCGATTACTGCCTGTAAAGAATGCCATGAAGGTCTTTTCAGTATATCGAATAGGCGATATTGGGGTCATATTAGCGATGTGGTTGTTGCATCATTTATGGCACGCCAATGTCACTTTTCTCGAAATGAATGCCAGTGTGAAACTCCATCCAAATTTGGCTGTAAATTCAGGTTTAGGTCTCGCTACAGCCTTGTTGTTTTACCTTTCTGCTGCTGCAAAATCTGCACAATTACCGTTTTCATCATGGTTGCCGCGCGCCATGGAAGGGCCAACTCCATCTAGTGCCATTTTTTATGGTTCCATGTCGGTGCACATCGGCGCTTTTCTTTTACTTAGAACGATGCATTTTTGGGAACAACAAGTCGTTTTCAAAATCTTTTTGGTGAGTGCGGGCCTCCTCACTGCGGTAATTGCTACTTTGATCAGCCGGGTTCAAAGTGCCATTAAAAGTCAGATCGCCTATGCCTCAATTGCGCAAATAGGCTTGATTTTCGTAGAAATTGGTTTAGGTTTTGAAAATTTAGCCTTGGTTCATATCCTAGGAAATGCCTTTTTGCGTACGTATCAATTGCTCATTTCTCCGTCTATCGTAAGCTTTAAGATTCGCGAGCAAATGTATGATATCCAAACGGATACGGGTCAGTCTTCTGGTTTTTGGTTGAATGTTCAGCGTCGCTTTTATCTCTTAAATCTCAAAGAATGGCAACTGGACCTTCTGCTCTACAATTTCATTTGGAATCCACTAAAAAAGGTAGGTAGAGGTTGGAAAATACTCAATTTTAAATACGTATTCTGGTTAATGGGAGTAGTGCTCGTGATGGGCTTGGTGCTCCGCTTCAACGAAGCAAAATTAACGGCAGACGTTCTGCATCAATTGCCATTTTTCTTCGCTTTTTGGGGTTTTCTTATGGCGGTAAAAGCCTTCACAGAAAGAGACTCCGTACGCAAGAGCCTGACCCTGATCATGCTCAATCATGTTTCGCTCTCATTGGCACTTTCGTTCAATGCACATTTTGACAATGCGCATCATTTGTGGTATCTCAGTGGTATTGTACTTAGCTGGGCCGCAGGGTATACAATATTGACCAGATTGCGTCAAAAAGAGTGGGTGAGCCTCGATAATTTCTATGGACACATATACGAATACCCAAAGTTGGGCTTTCTTTTTCTGTTGAGTTGTTTGGGCTTAGCCGGTTTTCCAATTACACCTTCATTTATAGGTGAGGATCTCATTTTCTCTCACATACACAACACTCAGATCGGACTGGCCTTTTTCAGTGCATTTAGTTTGGTCATCAATGGTCTAGCTACCCTGCGAATATACGCACGTGTGTTTCTAGGACCTCATATCAAAACGTATCATCAAAGCGCAAAAAGATCTGCGTAATAAAAACTTAAAATCATGAAAAATAAAATAGCTGCATATCTTCAATTCAATGCACTCAAACAACACTGGAAGACCGAAATGCTCTCTGGTTTTATGATCTTTTTACTTGCCCTACCATTGAGCTTAGGAATAGCAAAAGCCAGTGATTTCCCACCGATTTATGGCTTGATTACTGCCATGTTTGGCGGTGTTGTGGTTTCGTTGATCATGGGCGCACCGCTCACCATCAAAGGACCAGCCGCAGGTCTAATTGTCATCGTTGCGGGTTCAGTTGCCGAGTTAGGACACGGCAATAACGAACTCGGTTGGCACTTGGCACTAGGCGCAATTATTGTCGCGGGGGCCATACAAGTATTGATGGGTTTACTCAAATGGGGAAAATACACCGATTTATTCCCTTTGTCGGCAGTACATGGCATGTTGGCTGCAATTGGAATCATCATTATTAGTAAGCAAGCACATATTTTGGCTGGTTTTTCGCCAATGACAATAGAGGGGAAACCCATGACCGAACCGCTGGAGCTGATTGCGGAATTTCAAAATACACTTCCCAACTTCTTTGTGCATTGGCAAATTGCTTGTATTGGGCTTATTTCTTTGGCAATTGTCTTTGTATGGCCTTATATCAAACAACCTTTTCTTAAAAAAATTCCATCGGCACTTGTGGTGATTTTAGTGTCTATCATAATGGTACAACTTTTTGGGATTCACAATACAGATACTTTTAAACCGCTCTTGTCCTTTGACAAAGCCTTACTTGAAGTACTGCGCATCAATGAAAGTTTTGAAGGATTCAATCAATTTGGCACCTTTATTAAGTTCGTCATTATGTTTGCATTAGTGGGTTCTTTGGAATCGTTATTAACAGTCAAAGCGGTTGATTTACTCGATAAAGGACAACGAAAATCAAATTACAATCTCGATTTAATTGCGGTTGGTTTGGGCAATGTGTTGGCCGGTATCTTCGGCGGTCTACCTATGATTTCCGAAGTTGCTAGGTCTTCGGCGAATGTAAATAACGGCGCACAAACGCGCTGGGCAAACTTTTTTCATGGTGTCTTCATTTTGATTTTTCTTCTGGTAGACGTCACTTTTAGCGACCTCATTCCGATGTCTGCACTTGCTGCACTTTTGATTGGCGTTGGTTGGAAATTGGCACATCCAAAAGAATTTGGTTCCGCGCTTAAAATAGGCGCCGATCAGATGTTGGTTTTTTGCACAACTGTTGTCGTGACCCTTGCTACTGATTTGTTGGTTGGTATTGGCGCAGGTATTTTGTTGAAGTTGCTTTTACATCTCATTCGAGGCGTTGCATTCGGCGAATTATTTGGCTTGAAATATGAAAAAGAGCAAACAGTAATCAAGGTTTTTTCGCCGTTGGTTTTCACCAATTACC
>CAZINO010000019.1:11373-28586 GCA_964540625.1 uncultured Lishizhenia sp.
CTGCAACTCCAAAAACAGCTCCTCAACGAAGACAGATCACAAGAGTTGCACATCGATTTTACAAAATGTCATTTTATTGACCATACTTCAATAGAGTCTTTACATTTGCTGCAGGCGGAATTCAAACAAGCCGGCGGTCTACTGAACCTCATCGGACTTCATGAATTTAAATTAGTACACCGGTCAAAGCACCATGCGGCAGCCCGTTCGAAAAAATAATAATTATGAAAAGTATATTTTGCGCAATAATTGCATGTTGGGTGCTTCAGGTGAGTGCTCAAAAAAAGATAGATGATCAGGTTCATGGTTGGGTGGTGTATCAGGGCAACCACCACTTGAGCGCCAAATTTGATTTACATACGGAGTACCAATGGCGACGAGCCGATGGCTTTTCAGAATGGCAACAATCTTTGACAAGAATTGGCATCGATTATAAAATGAATCCTTCAGTAATTTTCTCAGGTGGCTACGGCTGGATTCTTACCTATCCTTATGGGAACCAACCCATTGCAAACCAAACCAATGAGAACCGTTTGTGGCAACAAGTCATTTTGAAGCAACCTGTCGGAAACCTGCAATTTCAGCACCGTTACCGTTTGGAGCAACGTTGGATAGACACGCAATTCAAACAGCGCATACGTTACCGCGCACAGGTACTGCTTCCGTTGCAAAAATCATTTGTAGCACAAAAAATGGGTTTATTTCTCAATGTGAACAATGAGGTGTTTCTCGGTTTTGGAAAGGGAATAGGCAAGAATATTTTAGATCAAAATCGTTTCATCGGGGCTGTTGGTTACCAATTCAACAAAGATTTCCAAATTCAAATGGGTTACCTCAATCAGATTGTTGTCAAAACAGATGGCATTCATATGGAGCGCAATCATACGCTTTGGACATCGGTTACCTACAATTTTGATTTTTCAAAGTAGGTTTGTGTGATTTTTTAAACACGTGAAGCCGCTGTAAAAGGCGGCTTTTTTTTATCTTTCAAGAAAAAAAACTTGAAAAGAAGAGATTTTATCCAGAAAACAAGTGTTGTAGGTGCCGGCGCTTTATTGCTTCCGCAACAAGTACTCTCCTTTGATTCGAGTACTAAAAATCGCGTTCGCTTGGGCTTTATCGCCACCGGTTTTAGGGGGCAAACCCACATCGAAGAAATGCTCAAGCGCTCTGATGTTGAGATTGTTGCGCTCGCAGATCCCGACCCCCGCATGATCAACGCTGCGCTTTCACTCATCGAAAAGGCCGGATGGCCCAAGCCTGCTGTTTATCAGAATGGCCCAACCGATTACCTCAACTTGTTAGAAAGAACCGACATCGATGCTGTCTTTGTGTCATCGCCATGGGAATGGCATTTACCACATGGCATCGCCGCTATGAAAGCAGGAAAAATTGTCGGTATGGAAGTGGGTGGCGCTCTCAAACTAGAAGACTGTTGGGCTTATGTCAAAACTTCAGAGCAAACGAAAGTCCCGATTATGCCACTCGAAAATGTGTGCTATCGCCGCGATGTCATGGCCATTTTGAATATGGTGCGCCAAGGTCTCTTTGGCGAAGTCGTGCACGCACAAGGTGGTTATGAGCACGATTTGCGTGGCGTTTTGTTCAACGATGGTAAAAGTGCTTATAATTCTGGCGTAGAATTCGGCGAAAAAGGTTTTAGCGAAGCAGCTTGGCGCACCAACCATTACCTGAATCGGAATGGCGAGTTGTATCCAACGCACGGCTTGGGCCCTGTTGCCACCATGCTAAAGCTCAACCGTGGCAACCGTTTGGTTCGGCTCAGTTCGTTTTCGAGCAAAGCGCGTGGCTTGCATGAATATATCGTTAACCATCCAAAGGGTGGCCCAGCACATCCGAACGCAAAAATTGAATTCAAGCAAGGCGATGTCGTGACCACACACTTACAATGTGCCAACGGCGAAACCATCATTTTGACACATGATACCAGCTTGCAGCGCCCTTATAACCTAGGATTTAGAGTACAAGGCACCAAAGGAATTTGGCAAGACTTCGGCTGGGGCGACCCCGAACAAGGCCACATCTATTTTGAAGCCGCCATGAAGCATTCTCACCGTTGGGACAACACCCAAAAATGGCTAGAACAATACGATCATCCGCTTTGGAAAAAAAATGCAGCTGCTGCTGAAAGTTCGGGCCATGGCGGAATGGATTACTTCGTGGACAACGCATTTATTGAGTGTATCAAACTAAACCAACCTTTTCCGCTAGATGTCTATGACCTAGCGAGTTGGTATGCTATTACACCCCTTTCCGAAAAATCAATTGCCAACAATGGCGCCCCCCAAGAAATTCCTGATTTCACGAGAGGCGCCTGGAAAACGAAGCCAGACATATTTGCTTTAGATGCCAACTATTAAACCCGCACTCGTCATCCTAGCCGGAGGTTTGGGTTCTAGATTTGGCGGTGCCAAACAAATTGCCCCTTTCGGAGAACACGGCCGTTTCTTATTTGAATACGCTTGTTATGACGCCATGCGCGCAGGTTTTGAAAAAGTTTTTGTCATTACCCGCGCTGGTATGCAAGACATCATTGCCGCGCAGCTTCAAAAATGGATGCATCCGAGCCGCTTTGAAATTCGCATCCAAGAACAAACCCGAAACAAACCGTGGGGTACCGCACATGCCTTACATTTTTTAGCAGGTCATTGGGACGGCCCGTTTTTGGTGCTTAATGCCGATGATTATTATGGTGCTGGAATTTGCGCGCGGGCTATCGCACTTCTCGAAAAAGGCGTCAAAAACGCCGCGCTTCTTTTTGAATTGGCGCCAACGCTTAGTCCAAACGGACCTGTTGCCAGAGGTATCTGCACAGTAGAACAAGGTCAATTGGTTTCTATTGAAGAAGTCTTAAAAATTGAACGCAAGGCCGGACACATCGAAGATGAGCAAGGTCGTATTTTAGATCCGAATGCATTGATATCCATGAATGCTTGGTTGTTTGATGTGCCCTTTTTAACTGATTTAAAAGCCCATGTTATTCAATTTCTCGATGCGCACAGCCAAGATCAAACAGCGGAGGTTTATCTTCCAAAAGTTGTTCAAGCTTTGATTCAAAATGGCAAACTTCAGCTTCAAGTGACTTCCATGCCTGCCGATTGGTTTGGTATTACTTATGCAGCAGATTTAGAGTTGGCGCAACAACGCATTTTGCAATTAGAAAAATCGCTATACCCAGCGCAATTTACAACATGGATTTAAAGGCGTTGGTCAATATCGAATGGGGTCTGACCTCAACAAATATATTGCCGATAGACAACGGCCTGATCAACCGCACCTGGTTGGTGCGCACGCCAACAGCCGATTTCATTTTACAGAATGTCAATACAATCGTCTTTAAAGACCCAGGTAAATTACAAGAACAACTCGTTCGCGTTGCAGCGCAAATCGAACTTCCTCAGTTGGTCCCACTTCATTACATAGCAACCCGAAAAGGTCAACAGTTGCTGTTAATCGAAGGTCAAACTTTTCGTTTGGCACGGGCTATTTCGCCGGGTACAACCCTGCACCTTGCCACGGAGTTGAATGCCCGTTTGGCAGCCAAGGCGCTGCAAGAATTTCACAGTGCGCTTTCCATGCTGGATGCGCAAAATTGGAAAGCGCCAATTGCTGACTTTTTAGATGTAGCCAAAAGAATGGCTTCTTACGAGTCTGCCAAAGGAGCAGCTACACCCGAAAGAAGACAAAAGGCTGCGGGCGCCATACAAGAAATAGAGGCCAATTGGGAAAAACTACTCAATTGGCAGCATTTTTTAGAAAACCAGCCACAGGTGCTCATCCATGCAGATCCAAAACTCAGTAATTTTTTGTTTCATCCCAACGGAAAGACGGTTCGGGCGCTCATCGATTGGGATACCATCCAATTAGGTAGCCCGTTTTATGATTACGGCGACATGATTCGGTCTTACTGTTCAGTAGGAGAAGATGTAAATATGAATCAAAGCGTATTCAGAAAAGAAATATACGAAGTCATTCAAGATGCACTTGGCGTCGATCCTGTAGCGCTTTGGTGTGCAGCCACTGGCGTAATAATGGTTCAGGCCCTCCGTTTTTTAACCGATTATTTAGAAAATGATCGCTATTACAGAGTTAAAGACGAAGCGCAAAACCTACGCAGGGCATGCAATCAATTAAAAATGGTACAAGAATTAAATGCGTATTGGCTTACCACTCAAAAGCGAGGTCGCTGAGCCATTTGTTTTGACAGCGCAGCGTTTGCTCAATGAGGTCCCTGACGCAAGTTTTCCCACCTAAAAACGGACTTTGGTAATGCACTACAGCCTTGACATCGCTGACGGCATCTTGTGGGCAGGCAGCAAGCCCAGCTACTTTTAATACAGGAATATCCGGGATGTCGTCACCCATGTAGGCAATTTGTTGATCGGTGAGTTGGTACTCGGCTTTGATTTGTTCATAGCGCTCGAGTTTGTTTTTAGACGCTAAATAGACGTCGTGAACACCCAAGCCCATTAAGCGTTTTTTGACTTCGGGCGAAGAACCTCCGGTTATGCAAAAGATGCGATAGCCCATCTTGACGGCGTACTGTACGGCGTAGCCGTCTTTGGAATTAAGCGCGCGCACGATTTCGTCATTGATGAGGTAAACTTTTCCGTCTGTAAAGACGCCGTCTACATCAAAAATAAAGGTATCGATGTGGTTGAGGCGTTGTTTGTAACTAAGCATTTTTGAAAAGGTCTTGGATGCGTTGGGTCAGGCAATTATAAACGACGAGCTGCTCAGGATTTAATTGGGCCCGATGGCGGTCAAGGGTATTTTGGTCGTGGCGTAGTGCTGGCCCAGTTTGGGCGTTTTCAGGGCCCAATAGAATGGCTTTGGCTATGGTTTCATTGAGCAATGGATACATTGGCGTCATGTCTAATTGGGCATCTTGTAAGATTTTACTTGCCTCTAGAAGCATGAGATTCACAAAGTTGTTGACAAAAACGCCTGCTAAATGGTATTGTGCACGCTGAGCAGAGCCACACTTTTGAAATTGCGCACCTAGCGCGTTCAAAAAATCGGTGATGCGTTGCAGTACGAGGTCGTTTTTGCCTTCGATCATAAATGGAATATCGGAGGCGAGCAGATCACGGCCTTTCGAAATAGACTGATATGGATAGCAAACGCCGAGTTGGGCGTGTTCAAATAGTTTAATGCTCGGGCTTCCGGCGGTGTAGGCGGCAAATTGTTGGGGCGCTAATGAAGCAATAATTTGGGGTAAGGCGTCATCCGAAACACACAGTAGCAAAAGATCGGGCTTTAGGTTTTGGAGTTCAGTAAAAACCGGGCATTTGTACTTTTGAGCAAGCTCGGTGGCTTTCGCAACATTTCTGGCATAAATGCCGGCAATAGGAATGCCAGTAGCATGCGCAAGGCGCAGTAACATTTGAGCTACTTTACCAGAACCGACTATGCCAATGGAAGGGACGTGCATTTATTGACCGTGACACTGTTTGTATTTCTTTCCACTACCGCAAGGGCAAGGATCATTGCGATTGATCTTTTGTTCAGCCACAACCGGTTGTTTTTTTTCTGGCTCTGGCGCATTGGGCATTGAATTGGCAATGGCTTGTTGATTCGGCGTTGGCAAACTGTTGGTTTGTGCTTTGGCGTAGTTGTTTTGGTGGTCTTCTTGGTTGGTGCTCTGTATTTGTTGCTCAACCGGGACATCCATGCGCATCAGTAAGTCGAGGGCTTCTTCGTTGAGGCGATTGAGCATACTGCGGAAAAGTTCATAGGATTCCAGTTTGTAAATGACCAATGGATCTTTTTGTTCGTATTGTGCATTGCGCACTGCCGAGCGGAGGTCATCCATCTCGCGGAGGTGTTCTTTCCATTCGTCATCGATTTTACTCAAAAGCACGTTGCGCTCGAAGTATTTAGAGATGGCGCGTCCTTCGGTTTGGTAGGCCTCTTCTAAATTGACAATGAGTTGCATTTGGCGACGGCCGTCAGTGAGTGGAAAAACAATGTTTTTATATTGCGCAGACATGGTCTCAAATACATGTTTTACTTGTGGATACGCCATGCGTGCAATTTTTTCACACTTTCGGTCATAGGATTCGCGCAGTGCACTATAAACGCGGTTGGTGAGTTCTGCGGCATTCAGTTGTTGGTATTCGGCTTCACTGACCGGTGTTTCTATGCCAATGAGGCGCAAGAGCTCCATTTCAAATTCTTGGTAAGAACCTTTGCTGTAGGTTGCGACGGTGTTTTCACAGTGGTCATAGAACATGTTATCGATATCGATATCGAGGCGATCACCGTAGAGCGCGTTGCGGCGTTTGCGGTAGATGGCCTTGCGCTGTGCGTTCATGACGTCGTCGTATTCGAGCAAGTTTTTGCGCATGCCAAAATTGTTCTCCTCGACTTTTTTCTGGGCACGCTCAATGGATTTGGATACCATATTGGCAGAAATAACTTCGCCTTCTTTGAGGCCCATGCGGTCCATGATGGCGGCAATGCGCTCAGAGCCAAATTTACGCATGAGGTCGTCTTCGAGGGAGACAAAGAAACGCGAAGAACCCGGGTCACCTTGGCGACCAGAACGTCCGCGCAACTGACGGTCTACACGGCGAGAATCATGGCGCTCTGTACCGATAATAGCCAAACCACCTGCTTCTTTTACACCTTCGCCCAATTTGATGTCGGTACCACGACCAGCCATGTTGGTGGCAATGGTAACTGTACCAGCCAAACCGGCATTGGCTACAATTTCGGCCTCTTTTTGGTGGTATTTGGCATTGAGTACTTGGTGCGGAATTTTCTTCATTTGAAGCATGCGCGAAAGCAACTCAGAGATTTCTACGGTGGTGGTACCCACCAATACGGGTCTGCCTTTGGCAACCAAATCTTCGATTTCCAGGATGATGGCGTTGTATTTTTCGCGGGCTGTTTTGTAGACGAAGTCGTCTTGGTCTTTGCGCGAAATAGGGCGGTTGGTCGGGACTACCACTACGTCTAGTTTGTAGATGTCCCAGAATTCGCGGGCTTCGGTTTCTGCGGTTCCGGTCATGCCCGCAAGTTTGTGGTACATGCGGAAGTAATTCTGCAAGGTTATAGAGGCATAGGTTTGGGTTGCCGCCTCAACGGTAACATTTTCCTTGGCTTCAATGGCTTGGTGCAGGCCGTCTGAATAGCGGCGGCCTTCCATGATACGGCCGGTAGATTCGTCGACGATTTTGACTTTGCCATCCATGATGACGTACTCCACTTCTTTTTCGAAGAGCGTATAGGCACGTAGCAACTGGCTAACCGAATGGATGCGCTCTGATTTGATCGAATATTCTCTTACCAAAGCATCTTTGCGTTCGAGGTAAGCTTCTTTGGCAAGCGCTTCTTTTTGCAGTTTTGCGATTTCAGCACCGATGTCTGGCATCACGAAGAAATCGCGGTCGTCTTTGCCCGAAACGAGGTCGATGCCTTTGTCAGTGAGTTCGATGGAGTTGTTTTTTTCGTCGATAACGAAGAAAAGGTCGGCGTCGATCTTTTTCATGTTTTTGCCTTGTTCGGCCATGTAGAAGTTCTCCGTTTTTTGCAAGTGGACTTTGATGCCTGGCTCCGATAAAAACTTAATGAGCGCTCGGTTCTTTGGCAAGCCGCGGTGTGCGCGCAACAACGCTATACCACCTTCTTCTAGTAAACGCTTTTGTTCGTTTTTGTCGGGGTTGGGTTCGTTGATGACGCTCAGCATTTTTTTGGCGTCGTTGAGGCACTGCTGAACGAATGCTTTTTGGGCTTCTACAACGCGTTCGATGCGCGGCTTGAGTTCGTGGAACTCGTGCTCATCGCCTTTTGGCGTCGGGCCTGCAATAATAAGGGGCGTACGGGCGTCGTCAATAAGGACGGAATCGACCTCATCGACAATTGCGAAATGGTGCTTGCGCTGCACGATGTCGTCGACGTGGCCGGCCATGTTGTCACGGAGGTAGTCGAAACCGAATTCGTTGTTGGTTCCAAAAGTGATATCTGCTAGATAGGCTTGGCGACGGCGTTGCGAATTGGGCTGGTGCTTGTCGATGCAGTCTACGCGCAAGCCGTGAAATTCGTATAGTGGGCCCATCCATTCGGCATCGCGCTTGGCTAGGTAGTCATTGACGGTTACAACGTGAACGCCTTTTCCTGAAAGTGCATTGAGGTAAACGGGTAGGGTAGCTACCAAGGTTTTTCCCTCACCAGTTTGCATTTCGGCGATATTGCCGCGGTGCAAAACGGCCCCACCCATGAGCTGAACGTCGTAATGAACCATTGCCCATTTGATTTTGTTACCGGCGGCGGTCCATTCGGAATGCCAAATGGCGCGGTCGCCGTCGATGGTAATGCCATCGCGGGCTGCGGCAAGCTGGCGGTCAAAATCAGTGGCGCTCACGCTAAGTTGGCCATTTTCGGCCCAACGACGCGCGGTTTCTTTTACCACGGCAAAGGCCTCTGGCAAAATAACGAGCAATTCTTCTTCGATGCGATCGTCGATGGTTTTGACCATCTGATCAATTTGATCGTAGAGCTTTTCTTTTTCTTCGAAGGGCGTGTTGAGGTCTGCGGCTTGGGCTTGAAGCGCGGCAAGTTCTTGTTCTAGCGCGGCAATACTTTGCGTTACTTGAGCTTGGAAACTGCGCGTTTTGTCGCGGAGTTGGTCGTCTGAGAGGTTTTGGACAGTTTGCCATGCGGCATTGGCTTTTTCAACGAAAGGCCAGTATTCTTTGCGGTCTTTAGCGGTCTTGTCTCCGAAAATGGATTTGAGTAGATCTCCGATCATGAGTGTGTTCAATTTAGCGAACTTCAAAATTAATGAATTCTATGGATTTTTAGCCCAAATAATTTGCTATTTCAGCTATCTTTGTGGCATGCATGAATTAATCGTTATCCTTGATTTTGGTTCTCAATATACCCAACTGATTGCCAGAAGAATCCGTGAACTCAACGTTTATTGTGAAATCCACCCTTGGAACAAAATCCCTGAGCTCGGCGGCAACGTCAAAGGCGTTATTTTGTCGGGTAGTCCTTTCTCAGTCAGAGACCCACAAGCACCGCGTCCAGACCTTAGTGCCATCAAAGGCAAATTACCACTTTTGGGCGTATGTTTTGGCGCTCAGTATTTGTCTCATCATTTTGGCGGCGAAGTTTTGCCGTCCAACACCCGCGAATACGGCAGGGCGCACCTAAACTTTGTCGACAACACCAATATCCTGACCAAAGGCCTGACCCAAGGTTCGCAAGTCTGGATGTCGCACGGCGACACCATTAAAAAAATACCGGCCAACTATCAAATTATTTGTTCTACCCAAGACGTAGAAGTTGCCGGATACGCCATCGAGGGCGAGCAAACCTTTGGTATTCAATTCCACCCCGAAGTATACCACTCTACAGAGGGCAAGACCTTACTACAAAATTTTATCGTCGACGTCTGCCATTGTGCCTGCGACTGGACGCCCGATTCATTTATCGAGGAAACCACCGCGCGCTTGCAAGCGCAATTAGGCCAAGACAAAGTCATTCTCGGTTTATCAGGTGGGGTAGATTCCTCCGTTGCGGCTGTGCTTTTGCATAAGGCAATTGGCCCAAATCTACATTGCATTTTTGTCGATAACGGTTTGTTGCGTAAAAATGAATACCAAGATGTATTGGCCTCTTACCAAGGTATGGGCTTAAATGTAAAAGGTGTCGATGCCTCGCAGCGTTTTTACGATGCACTCGCTGGCCTTACTGACCCCGAACTCAAAAGAAAAGCAATTGGTAAAGTATTTGTCGATGTTTTTGACGAAGAATCCAAATTAGTCGAAAATGCCAAATGGCTTGGCCAAGGCACTATTTACCCAGATGTCATTGAGTCTGTCTCGGCAACGGGTGGGCCTTCCCAAACGATTAAATCGCACCATAACGTGGGCGGTTTGCCCGACTACATGAAACTTCAAGTTGTCGAACCACTCAGGCTATTATTCAAAGACGAAGTGCGTCGAATTGGCCGCTCCTTGCAAATCGATGCGCGCATTTTAGGCCGACATCCTTTTCCGGGGCCGGGTCTTGGTATTCGTATCCTTGGCGAAGTCAGCCCTGAGAAAGTGCGCATCTTACAAGAAGTCGATGCGATTTTCATTAATGGCCTCAAAGAGGACGGCCTTTATGACAGCGTTTGGCAAGCGGGTGCCATTTTCTTACCCATCCAATCAGTGGGCGTCATGGGCGACGAACGCACCTACGAAAACGCAGTTGCATTAAGGGCAGTGAGCTCAACCGACGGCATGACCGCCGATTGGGTGCATTTACCTTATGAATTCTTGGCTAAAATATCGAACCGCATCATCAACCAAGTGCGCGGCATCAACCGCGTCACCTACGATATCAGTTCCAAGCCGCCAGCCACCATTGAATGGGAATAAGATGAAATGGGTTCTTTTTGTTTGGTTGTTCTTTTTTTGTTGTTTCAGGTCCAATGGCCAAGCCTTGCCAATCATCGAACAAAACGGTTCTAAATTTTACCAATATACCATTCAAGAAGGGCAAACGCTCAATGGACTTCAGGCGCTGTTTTCGACCGACATCGATCAATTATTGCAACTCAACCCTGGCCTCGAAAGAGGTGTAGAGGCCGGCGCACAAATTCTCATTCCGGTCAAACGCGGAACAATCAACCATAAAGTCCAAGCGCAGCAAACCCTTTTTGCGATCTCAAGGATATATGAAACACCTGTGGATTCACTTTATCTTTGGAATCCCTCTGCCAAAAACGGTCTAAAAGTAGGGCAGGTTGTGCGCGTTCATCATGCCATTTTACCTTTCGATACCTCACAAACCACCCCAATTTCAACGCCAGTCGTGGCTGTTAAAGCGCCAAAACTCACCGATACAATTGTTTGGCATACCGTTTTGGAAAAAGAAAACCTCTACGCGATATCAAAGCGATATATGGTCTCGATTGATACCTTAATGGCAATCAACCACCTGACTAGTTCAAGAGTGAGTCCGGGTCAACAAATAAAGGTTCCTGTTCGTCAAGCAAATGAAAAAGCAGTTCCAGTCCAAGTGGTTCCGGCGCCCTTGCCAAGCCCAAAAAGTACTTTTGAATTCCCAGTAGCAAAAAAGGAAAGTTATCATATTGCTGTTTTTCTGCCTTTTCAGCTAGATTCCAACGCCAATAACAACCGTTTCATCTCCAGTGCGGCCCTAGATTACTACATGGGCCTCAAATTGGCACTCGATACGCTCAAACAGCGCGGTCTGGTGGCCAATGTGTATGTCTATGACGACAACTCAACTAGCTTTAGTCTAGAAGATCAATTGAATAGTCCGCAAATGAAGTCAGTAGACCTCATTTTTTCTCCGCTTCAAGAAAAACAGGCTAAAATTGTTGCAACCTTTGCAAAAATCAACGGTATTCCTGTCGTTTTTCCTGTTCAAATGCCTGCTTCTATTGTTCAGATGGCTCCGAATTTTATTGCTTACACCACGCCAGATCAAGCGTTGGTTGAAAGCCTAGCCAAACACCTGCATCAAAAATTTCAAGGTCATACGGTCATTCTCATCAATAGCCCAATCGAGGCCGACCAACGTCTCGAACAGCAATTTAAAGCCGCATTTGCTGCCGTTCCTACAACGCAGTCCAAACTCAAACTCCAAGAAGCAAATTGGTCTACCTACAACCGATACAAAACAATCGGCGCACCCCAAATTGTGGTGAGTTTCAGTTCTGAGCGCCTGAAAGTGGCTGCTTTGCTCAGGGCTGCTGCGGCCGATAGTATGCTGCTCGTTGCTGGTCACAAAGACTGGTTAGACTACAAAGAACTCGATGCACCTGACGTCCGCGACCAATCTTTTTTGGTGGCTTTGCCGAGCCATTTTAACTACCATGACCCACAAGTCATTGCATTTCACAAAACTTACCGCAAGCGCTACAACGCCGACCTCAGTAAAATGGCTTGTTTAGGTTATGACCTCACCTTACATATCGGTATGCAATTACTCGGAAATGCGCCACCTCAAAAAGGATTAATTAGCAATATGCAACTCAACACCAGCGCCAATTCGCTCTTTATTGAAAACAAAGCAGGGGTGGTTGTTTGGTATACAAATGCCCAATTGTTAGCTCCTCAACATGAATAAAAACGCTATAGCAGAGCGCTACCGCGCGCTACAACTCCATATTTGTGCAGCCTTAGAAGCGCTCGACGGTCAGGCCAAGTTCACCGAAGACTCCTGGGAGCGTCAGGAGGGTGGGGGCGGCCACACCAGAACGCTGGTTGGTGGCGCTATTCTCGAAAAGGCAGGTGTTGCATTTAGTGCCGTACACGGCCCGGTTACCGACGCCATGAAAAAACAACTCGGTCACGAAGGCGAGGCCTTTTTTGCAACAGGTGTTTCCATTGTTTTGCACCCGAAGCATCCGCTTCATCCTATTATGCACATGAACGTGCGCTACTTTGAGCTCGAAGACCAAACTTATTGGTTTGGCGGCGGCATTGACCTCACCCCACATTATGTCGATTGGGGTAAAGCTATTTCGTTTCATCAGTCATTAAAAGCAGTTTCTGACCAATACAGCACTGACTTCTATCCAAAATTCAAAGAATGGGCAGATCGCTATTTTTACTTGCCGCACCGCGGTGAATCGAGAGGAGTAGGTGGTATCTTTTTTGACCAACTCAATGAAAGTTGTGGGCTCAGTAAGGAGCAACTTTTCAATTACTGCATTGATCTCGGGGAGTTATTTCCTGTGGTTTATGGCCAGCAAATTGAAGGGAAACAGCCCAACGCTCCAACGCAAGCAGAACAAAATTGGCAAGCGCTCAGACGCGGCCGTTACGTCGAGTTCAATTTGCTGCATGACCGCGGCACCAAATTCGGTATTTATTCCGGTGGACGCACAGAATCTATCCTCATGAGCATGCCTCCAATGGCAAATTGGGTCTACAACCAAGAGCCTGAAGAGGGTTCTGAAGAACAAAAAACCCTGAGTTTCCTCAGGGCTTTCCACGATTTTTGCTAGTCTTTTACTGTTTGGTAAGTGTAAGGTAGTCCGTACCGCCACCGCCGCCCGAAACATCGACTAACTTAATTTCAGTTTCTGTATAAGATAGGATGTCCCAGTCGTCTGAAAGTTCGTCGAGTACGTTATTTAGGTTGAAATTGATATTGAAGTCCAGGTCATCTAGGCTATCGTCGTCACTGCTGTTTGAATCTGTGATAGACCAAGAACCTGTATAAGGGTTGGAGTTGCTGCTCAATAAATCCGTTGCATTGAGGGTGCCGTCTTCTAAAAACACAAAACGATACGTAGTGTAGTCGCTTGTTTCGTCGTCACCGTCATCAAGGTAACTCGACACGATCCAAGTGCCGTCAGTCGAAATTTTTGTGATCTGCTTTTGGTTGCTTTGCCATTTGCTGCAACTTGCGGCCAATACCACAAGCCCGAATGAGAATAAGATAGTTTTCATGTTGTACTGTATTTGAGACCTTTTGGTGGTAACAAAAATAAGGCCAAAAATGGCCCCAATTACCAACTAAAGATTAAATTTTTGATAATAACTCCGCAAAATAAATGCGGAATAACTATATTTGACCATGCTTCAGCTCACCGCACAAAGCCAACGCCTACAACTCATTCTTGATTTTCTAAAGGAACAGGCTTTTATGCGCGCTTCTTTTGTTCAAATTCAAGCACATTTACAAAAGGTCTTGCCAGGTATTGGCTTAAAGCCGATTTCTAGGCGTTCTTTGGAGGCAGATTTGCAGGTACTCAGGGCAGAAGGCACTGATCGCTTGATTCATGTGCGTGTGTCTAAAAAGCACTATTACCAACTCATTCCCGCACCGAATGCCCTCATTTCGGAAGCGTTGCAGCACAATATGCTCAGTCAGATTGCCCAGCAGCTAGGCGCCAAAATCCCAGAAAACAATGCGCAGTTTCAGGACAAATTGGTTTTCAGTTTTTCGGCACTTAATGACGACGGGCGGTCATATGAGTTGGCAGCTACCTGCCTTCAGGCGATTGAGCAACAGTATTTATTACAGTTTTTATACCGTTCAGCATTTGGAACTTATAAGTCTAAATTACAAGTTGTTGCGCCTTTACAGGTACGCTTTTACGAAGGACGCTATTACTTGATAGCTGGTGTTTGGTCCGAAAAAAACAATGCACCAAAACAAGCCATCAAAGTATTTGCATTTGATTTGATTGAGAATTTTGTGGTTGTTCCGGCCCTTTCCGAAAAAGAAGATGGCACTG
Organism: uncultured Lishizhenia sp.; assembly: GCA_964540625.1. Lineage (GTDB taxonomy): Bacteria > Bacteroidota > Bacteroidia > Flavobacteriales_D > Crocinitomicaceae > UBA952. The sequence goes on from CAZINO010000019.1 coordinate 25,613, forward strand.
AAGGCGAGTTAGTGCATTTCTCGTGGCTGCAATTGGCCCAAGCCGTTGAACTCAAAACCTACTTTAAACATTGCCTAGGTATTGCGCGTTTCAAGGACAGTATTCCGGAGGTTATTCGCCTTAAGTTTACCGATTGGGCAATTGCGTACGTCAAGTCCAGACGCCTACATTCCTCGCAGCGCGTCGTGGTAGACAATCCCAATTATATTGTTGTTGAATTATACATTTACCGCACCTATGAGCTCTCTATGCTGCTGTCCAGATTCCGCGATTTTGGCACGGAGGTTCGCTAATCATTACTGTTATGAAAATTGAAATTTGGTCAGATATTGCATGCCCGTTTTGTTATTTAGGATTGACTAAGCTTCAAAAAGCGATCGAAAATTTAAGTTTGAATGCCAATGTTCAGATCGAGTTGCGTACTTTTTTGTTGAACCCAGGTCTGAAAACCAACCTTTCGCAGTCGATCACCCAATATTTACAGGAGCACAAGCAGATCCCGATGGACCAAATAGAAGCCATGAACGCACGAATCGTGCAACAAGGTCAAGAATTTGGCATCGATTTTCAGATGGATAAAATAGTGGTGGCCAACACCATCAAAGCCCATTTGCTGTTGCACGAAGCCCATGAACAGGGTTTGCAATGGCCGGCAAAAATGCGTTTGCTAAAGGCGTATTTTACCGAAGGAAAAAACATTGACAACCTAGAAGTTCTGCAACAACTCGCCACCGAAATTGGCCTCAAGACCGACCACCTCGACCTCGCCATCCTTGGCGGCAAACACAGCCGCGCCTTTACCCAAGACCTACAAGAAGCCCAAGACCTCGGCCTGCGCGGCGTCCCATACTTCATCTTCGACCGCAAAGTCGCTATTCACGGTGCCAGAGAAGTGGAGGTGTTTGAGAAGGCGTTGAAAGCCTAAGATTGAATCCTGACGCCGAGTGTGAGGCTATAAAAAAATGGATCTATCGGCAGGGGTCTGAAGTAGTCCAAGTTAAAGTTGTATTTCAAATTAAACATGAGGTGTTTATTGATTTGAAAATTTACCTGTGAATCTAGCATCCAACGCGGAGTGACTAAATTTTTTACGCCGGCATTTAATGGTGTTTGCAGGTAAGAAATTGCTGAAAAATCGATTCCTTTTGCAATTTGAAATGCAGTTTTAATAGAAAAATTGAGCCGAATGAGGTTTCGTTCAACCTCATTTAGGCCAACTCCGCCAAAAGCATAGTTACTCAAAAAAGGATTCCAATTTTCGTACTCATAGAATAGTCCTGCACTGGCATACAAATCATCTTTGCGGTCGTCCCAAAACCTAAAACGTGCATTCATACCTGCCAAAGCTCTATTTTGAAGCCCGGTAATGCCATTCCATTGGTATTGTAAAAAATAATCTGGCGCTAATTTTTTGGTATCGTTATCTCGGTATCTCAATTGAAAATAACCATTGTTCTCAAGCACGGTAGGGCCATTGAATACGAAATCTGTATGGGTTAGTACGATTAATACATTTGTTTGCCGAATGATCCAATCGAACTCGGATTGTTGGGTCAATTCTATAATGTTTTTTCGCTGTTTGTCTGCTGAAAATGCAAGGTCAATTGCACCATTAAATCCATGACTTACGCTGTCGTATCCCATTTCTCGGTCAATGGCGAGAATTTGCCCGAAACAATTCGGAATGAATGAGCCAAATAAATAAAAAATCAGAAAAACGCTAGAGTAGTTTTTGAAGCGCAAGATGTAAATGTTTTAGTACACGATAATATATTCGGTCTGGCCCTGTGAGCAAATCAATCGATACAAAAATAGTAATGACATTTGCATTGGTATTGTTTCGAATGAATTGATGTAGTAAATGTGGATTGGTGCTTTTGAAATCTTCATGTGTTCCTACTTTGAAGTCAAGTATTTGCATTTGAAGTTTAAGTTCTTCATAGAAATGGGCAAGTTTTTCTAGCTCGTTAATAGTAGGGTTTTCAACCTCCTCAATCGTTAAATTCCCTTTTTCTCCACCAAAAGTGAGGTGTAAATCTAAATCTCGATGACTAGCAGATGACCGAATCACCACAACCCAATCTGTCGACTTTAGGTTATCTAAACACGCTAAAGAAAATTGTTTTGCTGCAGCAGGCAGTGCGTCCAAAGTATCCATGGAATTGAACGCTTCATTTAAATCGAGTCGACATTTCGTTTCAGGTTCAAAATCTCCACCGGAGAAAAGTTCATTTGATACGAGTTGATAAGAACCCATTTGGGAAAGCGTTTGACAAAAATGAGATATTGCACGTTCACCTTTACCTAATGGGTTGATAATGCGAATACTGGATGCCGCTTCATTTTCAATGAAACCAAAATTGGTATTTTTCAGGATGTTTTCAACCACAATTAGATCAAAGTGTGGGCTTTTTGGATCTGATTTATCCCAAATTATTCTCAAGTTTTCGGAATTTCTTACGGCTTCAAAAATTTCTGTTTCGGTAAGTGTCAGTCTAGCCTGTATTTGTGGAATACTTCTTTTTCTTGGTGCAATGAATCTATTGATGACATCGTTGTAGGTTGGGACAAAACTACGTTCAATTAAATTTTGCGTAAAGGTGATCTCCTTAAGCTTTTTTTCTGCTTCAATCTCCTCAACGAATCCGGAAGCAATAATACCTGCGGGAACAGCAAAAATGGCTATTGACAGTATTCCAACAGCAGTTGCAAGGAGTTTACCTTCTTGGGTTAGGGGCGTGAAATCACCGTATCCAGCAATATCACCTATGTATTTTGAAAAAGACCAAACCAAAGCATCTTTGACAGAACTAAAATGTTCAGGTTGAACTTTATTCTCTACAAAGAAAAGTAACACGGATAGGACAAATGTAAATAGGAGGACAATTTGCATCGAAATGAATAATTCCGATTTTTTGTTTCGAGTTGCGTTGATGATAAAGTCAAAAGATTTTAGGTAGCGCGCCAAGCGTAA
>CAZINO010000019.1:28686-30152 GCA_964540625.1 uncultured Lishizhenia sp.
ACCTACTAAACACAAAATCAATAGCGATGCCGTACCAAAGTAGCCAAGGGTAAAAAAGCTGAGTTCCTCTTCATCGCTGAGTTTGCTCGAAAAATATAAGGTTTCCACTTGGCCATTGTCGCCAAAAACAAAGCCTTTACGCCAATCGTTATTGACGTAGTCAGCATCTATGAGCAAATCGTCATTTTGTTTGACTACTTTTTGAACGGGGTAGCCTAAACCTGGCCCGCTTCTTAAATTGAGCGCCTCGGTTTGTACACTAGAGCGTTTGAGTTTGGCCGGCAAACCGCAATCATCCCATGGGAATTGGATCGAAATATAATCTGCTTCTTCGGTTTTACGCGTTGTAAATGTCAAGCTCAGCGTGTTGCCATTGAGCATGCCAAGAGAATCAAAATAGGCCTTTAAACCGTCTTTTGCATTCAATAAATCAATTTTTGCCGTTATGCTTGAGCCGTTTTCAGTGACCTCCTTGATGTCAAAGGTCGTGAGCTTGTCATTGGCTAAAAATCGTTCATTGAAAACATACAGTGACGCATGGTCTTCTGGCCAAAGATATTTGGATGCTGAATTGATTTCTCGCGCACTGATGCGCTTGATGAATTTTTTAACCTTGCGCTCATTACTGTTGCAAGAGGTGAGTAAAAGGATGGCGAGTAGGGTGGTGAGTAGTGGTTTCATTTAGGTTTCTGATTAGTTGTGTTCATTTTTAGATAGATGCTTTTGGAATAAATCTTTTAAAAATTCTTCTTCCTCATCGCGATGTTTCCATGCGTAACCTGATGTTTGAAATAGCTTTCGGTCATCTTGAGGCACAGGGTACGCATTTTCAAAAATAGAATGATCAGCACTCATATTTTCAGAGGCTGAGGCTAATACGGTCATGTCATTTTCATAATACAAGTTCCAGAATTCCTCGGCACCTGAAATCTTGTTTTCGGGATTCAGTAAAGATTGATAAAAACCAAACCGTTGTGTAATATGCGATCGATTGATCCTCATTCCTGATTTTTTCTGGAATTCATATTTTTTAAAAATCTCTAAGGCTTCAGGGGTAATGCCCACTACACGCCAACTATTTGGATTGATCGAAAAAAGTGTTGAAAGCAATTTTACTCTATTTGCTTCTGGTGAGCGCATTTTTTTGATGATTTGAAAATCGTGGAAAAGTACCTCCTTGAGTTCCTCTAAATCGTGGATATGGTATTTTGACATTTTGAAATCGGTTATATAACCCCTTCCGCATACGTGTAGCCAAGCAGCAAGAATGCCAGTAAGCTAAGGATAAGAACCGGGAAGAATATTTGTTTACTGAAATTTTGACGCTGAAATAAAGCGATGACAACACTTGCTAAAGATAAATTGAGCGCCGCTGCAGCATTGAAAGTCAGATTGTATTGCGTTTTGATCAAAAAAATGAGGGTAATAATCATAGCACTCAGTGCCAAACAAAGTGATACGATATT
>CAZINO010000020.1:0-19180 GCA_964540625.1 uncultured Lishizhenia sp.
TTAGGCTCGACTGGTTCAATTGGAACACAAGCACTTGAGGTGCTGGCGTCTTATCCTGACTATTTTGATTTACAGGTTTTAACAGCTGGCAAGAATGCCGATTTGCTCATTGAGCAAGCCTTAAAATTTCAACCCAATTCAGTTGTTATTACCGATGAAAGCCAGTATCAGAAAGTAAAAGATGCACTTTGGTCTGCAGATATTCACGTATATGCTGGTCAAGATGCGTTGTGTCAGGTGGTAGAATCTTCAGAGGTTCATACCGTGCTCACCGCACTTGTTGGATATGCAGGCCTAAAACCAACCATTCACGCTATTGAGGCCGGAAAAACCATCGCACTTGCCAATAAAGAAACCTTAGTGGTTGCAGGCGAACTCATCACCAAATTGGCAAAAGAAAAAGGAGTCAACATCTATCCTGTTGATTCTGAACATTCTGCCATTTTTCAGTGTTTGGTGGGTGAGTTTCACAATCCCATTGAAAAAATCTACCTCACTGCCTCGGGCGGGCCATTTAGAGGGTACACCCATGAGCAACTCAAGTCGGTCACACTAGAACAAGCGCTCAAGCATCCAAACTGGAGCATGGGTGCAAAAATCACCATAGATTCCGCGAGCCTCATGAATAAAGGGCTAGAGGTCATTGAAGCTAAATGGCTTTTTGGCTTGGCGCCCGAACAAATCGATGTCATTGTGCATCCGCAGTCAATTGTGCACAGCTTGGTTCAATTTGAAGACGGAAGTATGAAAGCCCAAATGGGCTTGCCTGATATGAAACTCCCGATTCAGTTTGCTTTGACGTATCCCGCCCGTTTGAAAACAGATTTTTCGCGTTTCAACTTTATGGATTATCCGCAATTGACTTTTGAGCAACCCGATCGAAACGTGTTTAAAAATTTAGATTTGGCCTTTCAAGCAATGGCGGCCCAAGGAACTGCAGCTTGTGTGCTGAATGCAGCCAATGAAGAAGCAGTTGCCGCTTTTTTAGATAGACGCATTTCATTTTTGGAAATTGCTGAGCTCAATGCCCAAACCATGCATGCGCTGTCCAATACACAAAATCCTATTTACGAAGATTACGTGCGCGCCGATGCCCAAGCCAGGGCCTACGTTCAGGAAATCTTGAAATAAATTGGATTTAAAAAAAGGCGCGCAACTCCATACCGCCTGTATGAATAGCTGGCAAGCCCTGCATGAGGCGGCCGCTGTAATTAAGGCTCAATTGTAAATTCTTGCCAACGATTTTTTGAAAACTGAGGTTCCAAGTCCAATTTGTACCTGGTTTGAGGCCGTCGAGCATTTCATATCCAGCTGCAGAAAAGGCTGATCCAGTAAATTCAAAATTGACATATTTGATGCCGCCACTTATACTTCCATTTTCACTTTGGTTGAATTTCCAAGTGGTCTCAAGTGCTTTGGAGCGCGCTTGTTGGCCTCCAAAAACCGCGGCATTATTTTTCTGGCCAATGCTTCCATTGAGGCTCAATCGCACTTTTGATCCTTCTTGAAAAATAAGTTGGGGTTTCAATTCACTAAAACCAATTTGAAAATTACGGCCACTTGTATAGTCGGCAAGCGCTGCCGACTGCCCAGCCTGAACTGTAGTCTCAAAAGCCACTTTTTCAGAAAGGTTAACACGTAAGTTCAGCTGATTTTTCAGCATACTTCTGGCGTCGTAACCATTCGCAAGGAGCGTCTTGTTTTCTTGTTTGAGCCAACTGTATTCGGCACTAAAAATTTTGGCGTTGCGGTTAAAAAAAATGGAATTTGAAAATTGGGCGTTGGCAGATTGAAGCCCAAGTGCAGAGATATCTGCAGCAAAAGGATTGAGCCATTGTTCGGTATTTGCGTCTTGCAGTTTGCGTTGCACCCGAATGCGGGTTTGACTCGAGAACCTACTGAGTAACTTTAAAAATCCTTCGCGTTGTCGCCATATTAGTTCAGGTCTCCAAAGTATACTTTGGTTCCACTCGTTGGAAAAGACCGGTGCATAACTAGCGCTGGGCACAAACACCCTGATGTAATCTGCTTGGTCGGCATATACGGCTTGTTCGAATTCGTTGAGGTCTTTTATACCGTCTGCGTTGTAGTCAATCCAGGTATAAATTCCTTGACCATCATTGACTTTGATATATTGGAAGCGTCTTTTTTGTTCAAGTCCTGAGCCTAGTTCATAAAAAGTGTTTAGGGTAAGTGCGTTCTTGAAAAAGCGGGCATTGTAATCAAAGCGTGCAACCATACTATTTTCGGCATTTTGATCAATCAGTGCCGAATCTAAAATGCGCAATTGGCGGGCACCCAATAATATATTTAAATTTTGTGTTGAATTTGGCTCCCACTTCAATTCTAGTCCAATTGTTTTTGCTTTCGCTGCAAGTGCAAGTAAGCTGTCTGGACGCCAGTCGTAGCGTTCGCGATAGAACAATTTAATGTCTAGTTTTTTAGATGTTTGCAGTGCAATATAGGTTTGGGCATCGTAGAATTGGTAAGAATTTCCTTGATTAGCGCCTTTAAATAAATTCAATTCGTGATCGTCTATCCAACCGAGTTTAAACATGCCGAGTTGTTTATTGAGATGCAACCGGTGCCTGATGAATTGGTTTTCGGCTAGTTGTGTTTTTGCATTGAGGGCAGAGGCATCCCATTTGGTGGTCCAGCCTTTTTCTTTCCAATTACCTTCGGTGTAAAAGCGCTGTCCTGAAAATAAGGAGTCAATGAGCAATAATTGACCTGCAAACTGAATTTGACCTTTCGCGCTGTTCGTAAAAAGTTGCTTGAGTTCAATTTGCCGTTGCGTCCCGACATAATTTTGATTGCGGATGTTCCAATCTCGGTCAAATTCGACTGCCCTAAATTGTTCAATGGGCACAAAACGTTTTCCCACAAAAAGGTACTCTAAGCTACTTGCCTTTTGTATTTTAATGGAGTCTAGCGTTCGTGTTTTTTCGTATTGAAGTCCACCTTTTGAGGCCAAGCCAATGTTGTCATTGTCATTGAGCTTGGAGTACAAATTGAGGTCGTTTTCACTAAGGGCATTTTCTGTATAGAGTTTCCAATTTGGATGAATTTTGTATTCAAAACCAACACTCGCTAATTGATTGCGCTTGGGTGTTTGTACACGTCGAATTGGGGCATAATTACCTTGAGAGACACCATTGATTGGCGCCACCCACTTGTAATAATTGCCTGCTGCACTTACGCCACCCAGAACATAGTCTCCTGCGCCCGGCCCTACTTCGGTAAAAGTACCACGGTAATTGGCCGCTTGAGGGTCCACACTAAAAACAAGTACATCTTGGAATCCCAATGAATCAATTTTCCGATACATATTCGCATTTTCCAAAAAGGTGGTAGAGTCAAAACCGGAGATAAAAGCGGCATTCAAGGAGTCACCTATAATACTTAATGCTTGTTTTTGGGAATCACTGAGTATTTGTTGCAGCGCTTGGTTGGGTAAATCTTGTTCGCGATAAAGTGCTACCCAAGTCTTGCAGCGCTCGTTTTGAAAACGGGTTTGGTGCTGCATCAAACTGCGTGCATAGTTTTGATCTGCATATTGAAATTCAGCAACAATTCGGCTGTCTTTGGTGATGAGGTGTCGGGAGGTAAACGTGAGTTCAGCACTGGTATAATCAATAATGTAGTCGAATTCTTGCCCACGCTGCATCAGTTGCCCATCGATGTAAATGCGCTCGGTTCCGGCCAGAATAATAATGTACGGTTCGTTATTAGAACCGACAAGGCGGTATGGACCTTGGACTGCTTCTAGTCCTTGAATGACCTGCCTTTGAAATTTTCCTTTAGATAAACCCACGCTGCTTTGCGTCAAAAATTGTGAGCCTTGCGCATTTTTCCATGTAAATTGACCAGTGAGTCCTTGCGCCCTTTTGCGATACGTTAAAAACTGACCCTCTGGTTTATCGAGCCAAAAATCGCCGGCACTGACCTTGAGTTGGTCGTTGTGGACTTGAATAAACACCTGATCAAATTCTTTCAGTTGACTTGTGGTTCCCGAGGCCTGAAATGGAATATTGGCATCCGATAAAGAGGCCGTGAGCATGAGGTTGGATGCAATTTGGCCATTGAGTTGGAGATTTAAAGCAGAATTGAGCCCTAAACTTTGGTTATTGCCAAAGCCAATGCCTCTTGCCAAGCTGCCACTTTTATGCAAGGCAGCCCCTCCAAATAACTCCGTTGAACTTTTCGTAATTTGAAATTTTTGGCGTTCTGCCTCCATGTCAAGTCCGGGTGCTATGGGCGTAATCTGGAAACTTTGAAATTGTTGTTGTTGTCGAAAAGGAAAAACGATAAAAGATAAAAATATGGTGTCGTTCGGTATGTAAACCCAATGAAATTGGTTGTTGCTCAAATCTATAACATAAGTGGTGTCTGAAATGAAAAGCGTATCGGACAGGTCTTTTTTAGATGAAAATCGCAAAGAAGGCGTATAAATTGCAGCGCTGTCCAGTACCACATTAGCCATTTGCGGCGCTAAAGCAACAACTTTTTGTTGGGCGTAAGCAGCCGACCAATAAACTTGGTAAAGAAAAAACAAGAAGCCAATCGAAAAAACGCTTTTCATGGACAAAGACTGCTTAATAACGTCGAATTTGCCCAGACATTGCGTTAGTCAATGACTGAAAAACCAGTATAGGGCTGTAGCGCCTTTGGAATTTGGATGCCGTTTGCCGTTTGATGGTTTTCAAGCAAAGAAGCCAAAATTCTTGGAAGCGCCAAAGCCGAGCCATTTAGGGTGTGGCACAGCGTTGTTTTTTTGTCGTCTTTGAAACGCAATTTAAGGCGATTGGACTGAAAAGTATCGAATCTAGATACGGAGCTCACCTCGAGCCACTTTTCTTGTGCGGCTGAGTATACCTCAAAGTCATAGGTCATGGCGGAAGCAAAACCCATATCACCACCGCATAGTCTAAGGATACGGTAGGGCAATTCTAATTTTTCAAGGAGGTTTTGAACGTGGGCAATCATTTCATCGAGTGCTTGAGCAGTATTACTTGGGTGCTCGACCCTTACAATTTCTACTTTGTCAAATTGGTGCAAGCGGTTGAGACCCCGAACATCCTTACCATAAGACCCGGCTTCACGTCGAAAGCAAGGAGTATAGCCACACATTTTTATGGAGAAATTGCCATCTGGTAGAATGACATCGCGGTAAATGTTGGTCAATGGAACTTCTGCGGTTGGAATCAGGTAAAAGTCGTCTTCTTGAACGTAATACATTTGACCTTCTTTGTCGGGGAGTTGACCAGTGCCGTAGCCACTTGCTTCATTGACCATGTGCGGAGAAATAAATTCTTCGTAACCGGCTGCAATGGCTTCATCTAAGAAAAATTGGATCAGGGCACGTTGCAAACGAGCGCCTTTACCCCTGTAAAATGGAAAACCTGCGCCAGTTACTTTTACGCCGAGTTCAAAATCGATGAGTTTGTATTTCTTTGCGAGGTCCCAGTGGGGCTGGGCTTCAAAATCAAATTGAGGAATGGTTCCTGCCTCAAAAACGTTTTGGTTGTCTGCGGCATCTCGGCCTTGGACTACGGCGTCGTTAGGAACATTTGGAAGGGTATACAGTAGTTTTTGTAGCGCGTCTTCTAAAGTGCTTACTTGCTCTTTGAGTTCGGCTTCTTGCGTTTTGAGTGCACTAGATTGTTCTTTGAGCGCGCTAGCTTCGGCTTGTTTACCAGCCTTAAATAGTTCGCCAATACTGCGTGCGAGTTGGTTCATTTCGGCAGCAATTTGATCGAGCTGTGTTTTGGCAGCACGCCAATTTTGATCGGTCTCGAGTATGGCATCTAGGGTAGATGTAGCATCGATATTTCTTTTGGCTAAGCCAGCTATAATTGCTTCTTTTTCTTGACGAATGCGCTGAATTTCTAACATATGAACTCTGTTGTCTTACAAAAGTAAGCAAATACGCTCAAAAAGCCCGATGTTGTCCATAGTAAGCTGTTGATTATTCATGCAAAACGACGTGTCCTTACTTGGAGAATTGACTTAATTTTGAAAGATGAGTTTGCATGAAGTAAAAATGATCAGTAAAAGCCGTCACGAAGCGCCCGCGTATCAGACCGAGGGCTCCTCTGGAATGGATGTGCGCGCATTACTAGAGGCGCCGCTGGAACTTGCACCCATGCAACGTGCGCTTGTTCCGACAGGACTTTTTCTCGAAATGGACCCTTCTTTGGAATGTCAGGTGCGGCCCCGCAGTGGTCTTGCGCTCAAAAAAGGACTCACTGTTTTAAATACGCCGGGCACCATTGACGCCGATTACCGCGGAGAAATTGGCGTGATTCTTGTCAACCTCTCGGATCAAACTGCCGTTATCACAGACGGTGAGCGCATCGCACAACTCGTTTTTTGTAAAGTAGAAAAAGTTAATTTGGTTCATTCGACCACCCTCGGCGCCTCTGAAAGAGGGGAAGGTGGTTTTGGAAGTACCGGTTTAAAATAAGCACATGAAAGTAATTGTCCCGATGGCGGGCCGCGGCAGCCGACTCAGACCACACACCCTTACCATTCCAAAACCACTCGTTCCGGTTGGCGGCAAGCCGATTGTTCATCGTTTGGTAGCTGATATTGCGCGCGTTTGCGCCGAACCTATTGAAGAAATTGCATTCGTAGTTGGTGAATTTGGCGAGGCAGTAGAAAAAGAGTTGTTGGCCGTGGCGGAAAGTTTAGGCGCTAAAGGCAGCATCCATTATCAGCTGGAGGCCTTAGGAACCGCACATGCTGTATTGTGCGCAGCTAGTGCACTTGAAGGCCCAGTGGTTGTTGCATTTGCCGACACTTTGTTTAAAGCAGATTTCAAAATTTCAAAGGAAGATGAAGGCATTCTTTGGGTCAAACAAATTGAAGACCCTAGTGCATTTGGTGTCGTTAAACTAGACGCAAATGGAAACATCATTGATTTTGTCGAAAAGCCACAAACCTTTGTTTCGGACCTGGCCATGATTGGCATTTACTACTTTAAGGACGGCGCTCGGCTTAAAGGTGAACTTCAATATTTAATTGACAACCATGTTGTAAAAAGTGGCGAATACCAGCTGCCAGATGCGCTACGCAGACTTACTGAAGCGGGTGTGTCATTTAAACCAGGAACGGTTGACGAATGGCTAGATTGCGGCAATAAAGAAGTTACTGTCGAAACGAACCAACGTGTTTTGGAGCACGATTCAGCTGCAGGGCGCCTACAACAACTTTCTGATAACTTTACGGACAGCATCATTATTCAGCCGTGTTTTATTGGTGCCAATGTTCGTATTGAGCGCTCTGTTGTTGGCCCACATGTTTCAATCGGTGCGGGTGCGGTCTTGACCGATGTCAACGTCAAAAATTGTATCATTGGCAACCATACTAAATTGGAAAACATCAATTTAGCAGGGGCCATGATTGGTTCAAATGCCCAATATAAAGGTCGTGCCAAAGACCTCAGCCTCGGCGATTTTAGTTCAGTTCATGAATAAATATTGGTTCATATTGTTTTTGTCGATCCTTGCAGCTTGTAAGGTTCATGACAATGCTAGTCTACAACAAGACCCAACGTATGTTAGGCAGTTTCACAGTGGCGTCCGCAATATGCTTAACAAGGAATATGAATTAGCAATTCAAGAATTCAAAGGGTGTTTACAAAAACAGCCCAAAGACGCTGCAGTTCATTATGCGCTTTTTCAGACTTATCTCAAACAAGAGCGTTACCAAGAAGCAGCCTATCATACAGAACAAGCGGCAGCCCTAGATCCAAAAAACTTGCATTATAAAAGAGAGCTGGCCTTTATGTATCAGCAACTTGGTAAAGCACAAGAGGCGGCCGAAGTCTTTGAAGAACTTATAACCGCAGACCCCAAAAACATAGATTACTATAGCGGCGCCTTGATGAGTTATGAGCAGCTGCACAAGCCCGCCAAATCATTGGCATTAATTCAAAAAATGGAGCTGCAATTGGGCGAAAACCCAAGCACAGTTCTCGAAAAATTTCGCTTGCTTCAGCAGCTTGGCAAAACCAAAGAAAGTATTGCGTTATTGGAAGAAGCGCGCTTGCGTTTTCCGTCGGAACCGAGTATTCTCGCCAATTTAGTTGACACCTATTTTAGAGCTCAGAATTATACAGCAGCCTTCGGTATTTTAAAAGATTTAGTTGAGGCCGACCCTAGTAACGGCGTCGCACAGCTCATGTACGGCGAGATGCTTTATCGTTCTGGTCAACAAGAAAAAGGAAAGACCCACCTAAGTGCAGGTATCTTAGCAGAAGGTGCCAGTTTGGATCAAAAGATGAATATCCTCATCATGATGATCAATGAAAGTAAAGGAAAAGGCGTCGACCCATCTATGGAAGCGCTTGTCGTTTATATGACCCAAACGTATCCCAAAGAAGCCAAAGCACATTCCATTGCCGGTGACTACTATTACGTTGCAGGAAACATCTTGAAAGCCATTGAAAGTTACCGTCAAACCTTACGCTGTGACCCCAATCTTTATCCTGTTTGGAACCAAGTATTGCTCTTGGAGTTCGAACAAAATCGCTGGACCGATTTGCAACAAGATGCTGCACAGTGTGTCGAACTCTTTCCAAATCAAGCACTGCCTTTATTTTTGAAAGGCCTGACGCTCAACCGTATTGGGTCTTACGGCCAAGCCAAGGAAAGCTTGCTTGCTGCCGAGTCTGTTTTGGTCAACGATAACGCCTTGCTTGCTGAAATATATGGTCAGCTTTCTGTTGCTTATTTTGGTCTGAAAGACAACAACAAAGCAATGGCTCAATTCAAACAAGCTCAGCAATTGAACGAAGGCAATTTAACACTTGAGCTCCGCTACATTCAAGCGCTTATCAAAAACCAAATTGAGCCAGAAAAAACGCAAGAAAGACTTGCTCAACTGTTGCAAAAAAGTGCCGAACCGCTCTGCACCCATTTGTATGCATTCTCATTTTTTGAGCAAGGCCAATATGCTAAGGCACTCGAATGGCAGCTTAAAATAACAGATCAAAAATTTATTCAGAGCCCGATTTACCAAGAACAACTCGGAGATATTTATTTTAAACTTGGCCAATTACAAGATGCCCTGCTCTTCTGGAAAAAAGCACAAGAATTAGGCGAAGGCAGTCCAGTACTCCATGAAAAAATTACCCAAAAGAATTATGTTCAAGCCCCATAACTTATTGGCACTTTTTTGCTTAACCCTGGGGTTAATCTCGTGTAAATCAACGGAATTAATTGAGGAGCAAATCTCAGCTGAAAAATTGCCCAAAATCAAAGACAAAGAGTTACTAGACCGCATAGACAGCCTCTCTTCAATAGAACCAAGAACTTTCTACAGCAAGCTCAATGTAACTTATAAAGACCTCACTAAACCTGATGCTGAAAACGAAATCTCACTCAAAACCTCGATTAAAGTGGTCAGTGACAGCGCTGTTTCTGCGATTATCACTTATGCCAAAATACCAGTGGTTACAGCACTTGTAACACAAGATACGCTTAGCGTTGTCAATAAACGAGACCGCTGTTACACTATTGCTTCCTTAGATTACCTCAAAGAATTATTCGGCGTAGATTTTACTTATGAAAATTTGGAAGAAATCATATACGGAAAGCCACTCGATTACCAACTAACCCAAAAGTATTTTGTAGACAACGACCCATTCCACTATAGTATTTCGACCCATAAAAAACGCGATCGCAAGAAACCCGATCGCAAACAACGCGATGACCTCATGATTCAATATCACCTGACCACAGATGCCAAAGCGCTAAAGCAAACACGCATTTGGAGTCTTGAGGACAGCACCGAGGTCAGCGTCATTTATCAGGAGAGACAAATGGTGAATGGATTGGATTTGCCATTGAAAGTAGAGATCAATATCAAGACGCCGAAAAAAACTTTATTGCTGACCTTGCTATACGACCGCATTGAAGTAGATGAGCCACAAGAATTAATCATCGTTATACCAGATAGCTATGAAAAGTGTGATTAAACTATTGTTGATTTTGCTGTTTGCCTTGCCGTCTTATGCGCAGCAAGATCAAAATCAGCTCAAACGAGAACAGCAAAAATTAGAGAAGCGCATCTCTAACACGAAAAAGTTGCTCAATAAGGTAAAGAACAATACCCAAGCTTCATTGAATGAAATACGTTTAATTGAAAATCAAATCCGCACCAGAGAAGCACTAGTTCATTTATTTGACAATCAAGTGCGCAGTGCCGAAATGAAAATTGTTCAAAAGAATATTGAAATCAAAAGACTTCGTGCAAAGCTCAAGCAACTCAAGCAACAATACCGCAAGATGTTTCTGTATGCCTACAAACACAGAGGCAATTACAATAAGGTCATGTATTTACTCGCTTCATCGGACTACAATGAAGCCTTGCGACGCAACCGCTATCTAAAAAAAGTAGCGGCCATTCAGCGCAAACAAGCAGCCCTGATTAAACAACACCAATTACTCATATACAAAGAGATCGACCAAATAGACAACGAAAAACAAATCAAGCTGCAAGCCCTCGACGAAAAGAAAAAAGAACGGGATCAAATTGAAAAAGATAAATCCAAAAAGGAGAAGTCTTATCAAAAGTTTAAAAAGGAAGAACAAGCGCTTATTGCGCAACTTAAAGAAGATGAACGCAAAAAAATAGTTCTTAAAAAGCAAATTGATGCCGCGATTCGTGCCGATATAGCCAGAGAACAAGCAAAAGAAGCCGCACGCCTTGCCGCACAGGCAAATGCTGCCCCAAAAACCACTACCACTTCAAGTGCTACTCCAAAAACGAATCCGAGCAGTACCTCAAGTCCCAAAACGACCACTAGCGCACCTAAGGTTGTTACCACACCAATTTCTACAGAGGGTGCGGCAATCGGAAAAAGTTTTGAAGCCAATCGTGGTCGCCTACCTTGGCCTGTAGACAACGGCAGTGTAACAGAACGTTTTGGGCGCAATTATCACCCGACCTTGAGTGGCGTCGAATGGAACAACAACGGGATAGACATCACTTGTAATAGATCTTCACGGGTTAGAGCCGTTTTTGAAGGCGAAGTGACCACCGTTTTTTCAGTACCAGGAGCAGGTAAAGTGGTGATCATTAAGCATGGTGCTTACCGCACCGTTTATGGTAATTTAGCTGAAACTTTTGTGAGTGTTGGCAGCAAGGTTTCTACCAAACAAGCAATTGGAACCTTACTCAATGATGGCGGTGTTTCGGTGTGTCATTTTGAAGTGCATCAGGTAGTAGGTGTCAATCCTGTAACGCTCAATCCTTCTTTATGGATTGGCCGCTAATACCGAGTTCTTTTTCGTAGACCAACCATAACGCACAAATCCCCCAGATAGGAACAGCAGCCTTATCTGTATCCAGGTAATTATTTAAAAAGGCATGAATAAAATAAGTGCTTAGCGCCATTATTGTACTTAAAACAATAATGCGGTCGTCTTTATTTTCTTTGGGTAAACGATGGTAAAGTGTAATCCCTGTATAAAATATAGCCGCAACAACGGCAATAAAACTCAGCATTCCAATAAATCCAGTTTCGGCTAGTGCACCCAAATATTCACTATGAGCATTACCCATGTCTCCAAAATTAGTCGAGATAATCGTTAGGTTTTCTGGTCGTTGAAATGGCGCATACTCGAATGCATAGGTGCCGGGGCCATAACCCATAATAGGACGTTCTTTAAACATCGCAATTGCACAACTCCAACGGTTGATGCGTTCGAGGTTGGAGGCATCTGTTGAAATATTAGCCGCGCTTTGCAGGCGTTCGTCAAAAGATTCTGTGGTGTGTTCGTATTTATTGCGTTCGAGCTCCATTTGAATTTGATCCCAACGAATGAGGACAAGCACCAAAGCAACTCCGGCAAGCGCAGCTATTGGTTTCCATGATATCCTATAATATAGAACAAATGCAATGCCGATGCTTCCCAATACACTAAGCCAAGCCGCACGTGTATAGGATAAGACCAATCCGACAACAATGATCAGAATGAGGCTAATCAAGGTGAGCTGAATTAGCGGATTGTGTTTTTTGTAAAGGTATAGACCCACTGCAAGCGGCAAGATGAGCGCCACAATTGCGCCGTAAATGGTATGATCTTTAAAGAAAGGTGACATCACCCAATGACCTTCTTTTTCGCCAAAGCCATAGAAAGAATGATGGATTAGGGTGTAGATGATAACGATGACCGTAGCTATAATAAACAACCATAAAAACCGAATGCGATTGCTTTTCTTTTGGAAAAAATAGGTGCCGAAATAAAGCATTGGAACTATAAACCAAAGTCGCGCAAGGATAAACTTAAACGACACAATTGGATGACTACTTGTAAGTGCCGACAACAGCATCCAAAGAATGTAAATAGTAATGCACCAAAGTAAGGGACTACGCCAAATCTCTATAGGCACAAAGGCTTTTTTAATTTGAAATGCGCCCAAGAGCAACATGAGCCCAAAAAGCAAGGGTTCGGTGGGCACGAAAAGACCAAAACTGCTGGTGTACTCTTCTATATTGATGGAAAGTGGCGTTAGAAACGCCAGACTCAGAAATAATTTTTCAGTTTGAAAAATAGCAAAGTAGATGGCTAAAAGCGCAACAGGTATTAAAGAATAAACAATTGGGTCGTTCATCTGAACTTTAGGCAGCGTTCTGTTGGAGTTCTTTGATGCGTTCGCGGATCAGTAAGAAAAACAGTCCAAATAAAAAGCCACCAATTGTAGAAACCAATACAATGATCATGCGTTTGGGTTTTTCTTTGCGGTCCGCAACTACGGCGCGCTCTACCACAAATTTGTGGTTGAAATTGGCATTTGCATCTGATTCTGCTTGTTCATAAGAGACTTTGAAGTCTTCGATTTTCACGATTTTCTCGTTGCGTTGGTATTCAAGTCCGTCGTAAACTGATCCGTATTTGCTATTGACTTCAATTTTCTTTCTGATTTCTTCTTTTTCTTGGGGGTTCTTTGTGTCTACCAAAGCTTGGTATAAAGTGGCGCGTGCGTCGTTTGGCAAGACACCTAAGTCGGCAAGATTTTCGAGCTGTTTTAGTATGGAGTCGCGCTCTTTCTCCATTTGTTGTTTTTTGCGCAGGTTGATTTGAAACGCAGGGATGGTGCGTTCTCTGATCATTTCGTTCTTAATCGTGTCAATGAGGTCTACGATATCATTGGCCATAGCCGCTGCCTGTTTGGGGTCTTTATCGAGGACATCGATTTGAATAGAGCCATAGCGGGTGCGTCCAAAAGTAAAATGTTGGTTGTAGGCTTTATTGAGTTTGTAGTATTTATTGGGATCCGTTTTGGAAATTTCGTAGTCTTTCATGAGGTCATATTTTTGGACGATACGATCTCTAATGCGCGACGATGAAAGAATTTGAACGAGTTGTTCTGCCTGCTCTTCTTCCCCAAAGTCCATGGCGGCGGCCTTTACATTGCGTTGCTCAGAAAAGGAAACATTGCTCGAGGCGGCAGGAAAAACAATGGCAGTTGAAAGATAAAGTGGCGTTATTAAAAAAGCAACGAGGATAGAAACAACAGCCGCCGCGCCGGTAAAGAGCATGAGGGCTTTGCGTTTGTTCCAGAGAAATAAGAGGAGTGCGTTGCGTTGGTCAGTCAGGTTGTTATTTTCCATAAGTTTTACTTGCGGTCTCAATTTTTTTCAAAGCTATGACAATAACTCCAAAAATCCATATTTATTGCGCTTTAGTGCGTTTTTGTACAAGCGCAATGAGCTCTTTGAATTCTAAGAATTTGAGTGCAAAAAGCAAGGCAAGTGATACAATTACATCTAATAAAAATATCCAAATCAAGTTTAAATTTCCGAGCGGAGAAAAGTAAACCAATACATACCATATCATTAATAGATACGTGAGCAACGGATATTTATAAAATTGGCGATCCACAAATGGCAAATTGAACAAGTGTTTACAGTAAATTGCTTGTGCAAGCGCAACAAGAATTTGAGTTAATGCTGCTACCGCAGCCACAACCACCGCTCCGCCATTTAGCACTTTAGGAATCAGAAGCAAATTCATCATCACATTGAATACCAAGCCACAAAATGAAATGATATTCAGCGCTTTTAATGATCCATTTGCCGTGAGCAACGAACCATAAATAAGGTTAGATGCCATCCCAAAAAATGCAATGCTCAATAAAAACAATATAATCCCGCTATCTACAGCCGGATGCGCATAAATGAGATCCATCAAAAGCCCACCTTGTAAATAGCTAAATACGATAAATGCGATACTAGAGCCAAGTAATAACCTACTGGCTTGGGAAACCAAAGGTTTGATTTCTTGTGGATTAACTTTAATCATTTTGGAGAACATCGGAAAAAGTAGTCCTGCAAATACCATGGCAAACATATACAATGCATCGATCAGGCGGTAAGCTTGGGCATAATAACTGGCTTCTTCTACACCTGCTAAATATTTGAGTATGATCCCGTCAATACGTGTATATAGTGTCATGAGAACGATCAGTAAAGCATAAGGGAAGGCTTGTTTGACTTTCGATTTCACAATTGCCATTTTTGGCATTACCAATGGCGGTTTTACTTTCAAAAATATAGTGAAGCCAGCAATGATAAACGTTAGGGCATAAGAACCAAACTGCATTAACGCGTAAGATTCAATATGCACTAGTTTAAATCCGTCTGGATATAAATAAATGAGATAGCCCATCGAACAAATGAGCATCATGCGGTCTAGGACACTAAATAAGGCATCTAGCCGAAACCATTGTAAACCCGCAAAGAAACTCCTGAAGTAGGCAATATTGGCGATGAAAAATTGATTGAGCCCCAAAAGGAGAATCAATTCGTATTCTATTGAACTGAGGTGCAAATAAAGGTTGCAACAAAAAAGTCCAATAAGATAAAATAACATGAGTGCAATCCGAAAAGTAAAGATGCTGGCAAATTGCAGCTTGGCAGCTTCTAAATTTTGTGCAGCTTCTTTGGTACTTAGGTTGTTGATGCCAAAATCGAAGAGGATCGAAAATATCAAGCTTAGATTGAAAATCGCAAAGTATAAACCGTATTCAGTCCCCACTTCGTTTTGAACTGCAGCATCAATTAAAAAGATAGCAGCAGGCTTCACCAAAAGGTTGAGACCAAGGGAGAAAAATAAATTGGAATAAAAACTGCGTTCTTTCATAGGCCGGTTAGGCCCAAAGATAGAATTTTCTACGCATTAGCGCAGTAGGTTGACATGCCCAGTAAGGATCTTGCGTTCGTCCAAATCAGGGTTTTTGTACAAGATACGGTAGGTGTAAACACCACTCGGAGCAGCAATACCATCTGGCCCATAGGTGCCATCCCAGCCCACCAAGGCGTTATGGCTTTCAAAAATCACTTCTCCCCAGCGGTTATATACGGTGAATTCGTAGTTCTGTGGATCATAACCCGAGAAGAATACCGGACAAAATACTTGGTTGTTTTGGTCTCCATCTGGTGTGAAGCTATTCGGGATATAAAGTAATTCGTTGTATTGGTAACCAATGCTTACAGAAGTGGCGTCTGCACATTGTAAATCAGTCAGTGCCGTTAGCGTAATGGTGTAACCGTTCATGGTGCTTTGGAAAACGTGCGAAGGCTCGAAGTCGTAAGCAAATTGACCATCGCCAAAGTCCCAAACGTAGTTGGTTGCGCCGGTGGATAGGTTGGTGAACATCACATACTGTGCTTCTTGGGTAAATACGCTTATTGGCGACTCAAATGCCGCAACTGGCAAGTTTTCAACGTAAATATAGGCTAACTCAGTATGTGTGTCATAGCAGCCGTTTGCCGTGGTAGCTGCCAAACTAACGTCATAAGTGCCGCCATTCGGAAAAACAATTGTTGGTGCTACGCCTGAACCAGAGAGTCCGTTGCTTGTTGACCAGCTATAGGTGGCGTTAGTTTGATCATCGGCTGTGAGCGTTACAGCTAAAGGTGCGCAGCCTTCTACAGGATTTGCACTAAATGTTACAACAGGAAGTGGATTTACCGTTACGGTGCCTGTTGCGGGTAAGCTTGGGCAGTTGTTGATGGTATAAATCACACTTAAAGTGGAGTCTTGCAAAGGTGTAAATGTTTGGTTGGGACCGCCAGCAATGCCATTTGGGCCCCAAGCGTAGGTTCCGCCGATTAAATCTGGTGTGGCCGTTAGTGTTACAGGGTCGGTTTGGCAAATAGTAGCGCTGGTTAAGGTCACAACTGGAATCGGATTCACGGTAACTTGTGAGTTAGCAGCAGGACTCGTACAATTGTTAAGAGTATATGTAACACTGTAGCTAGTGGTGCTGGCCGGGCTAATAGAAATGGTATCGTTGGTGTCGTTGGTGGACCATAAAAAGTTGCCTCCTGGTAGGTTTGCAGTAGCAATGAGATCGATAATATCACCAAAGCACATGACGGCATTTGAGGTCTGCGCTACTGGAATTGGATTAACGAGAACAGTGGCACTTGCGGTATCTTGGCACCCTAGAAGGTTGTAAATGACTGTGTATGTAGTTGTTGCCGCAGGCGTTACTGTTATACTGGATCCAGTACTTGCGAGTGGAGACCAGCTGTAGGTTCCTCCTGGTAGGTCTACTGATGATTGCAAGGTGGTTGAACTACCAAAACAAAGGGTATCGTTGGAGAGTGACACGACTGGGTAAGGTTTCACAACAATTGTTCCTGAAACACTTGGCGATACACAGCCATTTGCACTTGTGTATACGACACTGTAGGTTGTTGTCGCAGTTGGACTTGCATTCAAAGAAGCAGTAGTTGCGCCTGTATTCCAAAGATACGAGCCTCCGGCACTCACATTATTGACATACAAGGTTCCGCTGTTGCCTACACATATAGAGTCGGTAGTAACGGTGGGTTGTGGAATTGCTTCTACCGTTACTGTAACATTACTAGTACCGGTGCACCCCGCTGCGGTATAATCTACGGTGTAGGTAGTAGTCGTTGTCGGAGAAACAGATATTGTAGGTCCGGTACCGACAGGATTGCCATTTAAGGACCAACTGAAAGTGCCTCCTGTAGTAGGAGAACTGGCAGTGAGTGTACCTGTACCTCCTGCGCAAATAGTAATTGGACTGACGTTAACGGTTGGCCCCGGATTCACGGTCACGCTTGTTGTTGCATTCACTGTTCCACAGTTCGGGACTGTAAGGGTAACCGTATAGGTTCCTGCTGCTAACAACGTCGGACTCGGTATAGACGGATTTTGTTGGGTAGATGTGAAGTTATTTGGGCCTGTCCATGACCAAGTATAATTGTTGCCTGTAGGGTTAGGAACAGCGCTAAAATTCAGCGGCTGACCGCTACAAATTGGGCTTGTGTTGCTGGCTGTAAGTGTTGGCGTCTGACAACAGTTGATATACATGCTGATCCGACCGATATTGTAATTTACCTCTGACCAAATATTGGCCATAGGTGCTCCTGTTCCTGCAGGACAAGACTGCATACCACTGCGTTGTAGTGTTGTGTTGAAACCATTGATACTCGTCACAAAGTTGGCCGGGCCATAGCTATTCACACAATTGGCGCCACGCGCTCCATAAACGCCAATAATTTCACCAGCCGCCACCGGAATATTACAAGCGACTACTTGTGTGGCTGGGGCATTGGTTATCGTGAAGAGTTGAATAAAGTTATTGGTGGTTGCGGCAAAGGCAGGTGGCGGACCAGCCGTAAAGCGTACTACGCGAATTGTTTGCGTGCCCGTTGGGTTGGCGTCTGGCGGAATGTATAAACCGCAGATGGTAAAGCTAGTTGGGGCCGTGAAATGATAACCACGGATCATGCTTGTGAAGGTGTTGGTTTGGGTACCGACACTAATTGGTGTGCCTTGTGAATAGAGGTTCAGAAAGGAAAGCCCAACAAAAACAAGAAGTAGTAATTTTTTCATTATCGAATTAAGTTAACATGCCCACGTATTGTTTGTCTTTTATCGACATTGGGCAGCTTGATGGTTATCACATAGGTATACGTACCTATCTGACAAGGGTTGCCTTGATTGGTATAGGAACCATCCCAACCAAAGTCTGGATTTTGTGTTTCAAAAATGACTTCTCCCCAACGGTTGTAAATCAGCATTTGGTAGTTATATGGATCAATACCGGATGTAAAGATAGGTCTAAATGTTTGATTGAATTGATCGCCGTCTGGGGTAAATGAATTGGGAATGTAATACACTAACCCTGGATCAAAACCTATATAGAAACTTGCGGTGTCAGCACATCCTAAATTAGAGAACGCATAAAGCACAATAGTAGATCCTTCTTCATCACTATTGAAAATATGCGTCGGACCAACTTCATTGGATGAGCCTCCATCGCCAAATTCCCAAGTATAACTACTAGCCCCAACAGAACTATTCCAAAAAGAGATGGATTGATTTGGCTCTGTAAATACTTGAGATGATGGTTCAAATGAGGCAATTGGGTAGTTATCTACAGCAATCATATTGTTGATTGTGGTTGTACTTGAACAGCCGTTTAAAGTTGTGGTTAGTGTGACAGTAAAATTGCCTGCAGTTTGAAAATTTAAATTAGCATTAGCCCCACTTGCAGTAAGTTGGTTACTTGTTTGCCAAGAGTAGCTCGCATTATTTGCAACATCTGCAACGAAATCAACAGACAACGGCACACAACCTTGTAAAACATTGGCGCTAAATGTACTGATAGGCAACGGTGTCACCGTGACACTCGCTTGTATGGTGTCGGAGGAGCAACCGTTTAATACATTGAATACTTGTATAGTGGAGTCTTGTACAGGTAAGAATGTATTTGAGGAAATGCCTTGTACAGCATTCGGGCCCCAATAATAGATCCCCGCAGGATTGGCAACAGCTTGCATCGTAACCTGATCACCGGCGCAAATTGTTTGGTTGTTCATTGTAATAGTTGGTACTGGGTTCACCGTTAAGGTGGCTGTTACGGGTAAAGACGTACAACCGTTGAGGGTATAAGTGACGTTTTGCGTCACCGTGCTGAGCGGACTGAGTGAAATGGTGTCGTTGTTACTTCCGTTTGCCCAGTTGAATTGCCCATTTGGCAAGTTGGAACTGGCAATAAGTAGACCCGTTTGACCCTCACAAATTGTTGCATTTTGGACCTGAACCACAGGCACCGGATTGACTACAATTTGTGCAGTTGCCGTGTCAGTACAACCAGCTAAGTTATAGATGACAGTATAGTTTGT
>CAZINO010000020.1:19280-22369 GCA_964540625.1 uncultured Lishizhenia sp.
ATCGGATTGAATGTTGGGTTGGTGTTCGCTTGTGAGGTAATGGTTATTGATTCGGTATCCGTACAACCATTAGCGGCGGTAGCGGTAAGTACATAAGTTCCAGCCGAATTGACCGTTATAGAAGTATTGGTTCCTAAATTGGTGGCGCCATTAGCCCATGTATAAGAAACCCCTCCACCTGCACTTAAGGCAATAGATGTTGTATTGCAATCTAAAATTGTTGTGGCGGCACCATTCGTAATTGCCGCTGTTGGCGGGACAGTATTTTGGGTAATTGTAATAACCTCTGTATCTGTACAGCCATTTGCTGCTGTTGCTGTGACCGTGTATGTGCCTGGCGTAGTTATGGTCAAGGCAGCGGCATTACCAACATTTGTTGTGCCATTTGACCATGCGTATGTTAAGCCACCATTTGCATTTACATTAATGCTTGTTTGCGTACAGGTAAGCACGTTTGTATTCGAAGCGTTGAAAATACCTGCGACTGGCGTTGTAATGTTTTGGGTTATGGTACTACTAGCAGTAGATGTACAACCATTAGCTCCGGTCACAGTTACAGTATAAGTGCCCGGGAGTGTAACGACTAAAGTGGCGTTGGTGCCAACTACAGTAGAACCATTTGACCACGAATAACTTGTGCCTCCGGTAGCTGTCAGGCTAATGCTTGTTGTTGAACAAGTTAAAATAGTGGTGTTTGGCACAGAAGTAATAGCAGCTGTTGGAGCGCTAATGTTTTGCGTAATGACATTACTTGCAGTGGCTGTACAACCATTTGCACCAGTTACGGTTACCGTGTAGGTTCCTGGTGTAGTAACATTAATACTTGAATTGCTGCCAAGGTTTGTTGAACCTGAAACCCAAGCATAAGTTCCGCCGCCACTAGCAGTAAGGGCAATGCTGGTTGTGGTACATGTTAAAACGGCTGTGTTTGGAACGGCACTAATTGCCGCCAACGGAGCGGTGGTGTTTTGGGTAATAATTACAGTACTTGTGGCCGTACAACCATTGATGGCAGAGGTAACCGTAACGGTATATGTGCCTGGTGTAGTTACCGTTAAATTGGCGTTGGTGCTTACCACGGCAGTGCCGTTAGACCATGAATAGGTGCCTCCACCAGTGGCAGTAAGAGATATACTTGTTAAGGAACAAGTGAGTTGAGTTGCGGAGGTATTATTCGTAATACCGGCTATTGGAGCTGCTGTATTTTGGGTTATGGTAAGCACTTCGGTATCTTGACAGCCATTAGTGCCTGTCGCTGTTACGGTGTAAGTACCTGGTGTTGAAACTGACACCGCCGCATTGGTACCAACAATGCTGGTCCCATTAGACCAAGAATAGGTATTCGCTCCAGATGCGGTAAGGGAAATAGCAGTTTGCGTACATGTTAATACGGTTGAGTTGCTATTATTGGTAATGGCTGCAGTTGGAACCGTGATATTTTGAGTAACAACGTAGTTGGTTGTGCCAAGGCAACCATTTGCTTCTGTAATATTGAGCGTGTAGGTTCCAGGTGTGTTTACGACCAAATTGGCAACGTTGCCTGCTCCTGCAATTGGCCCTGTACTTAAGACGGTGGATCCGTTCAACCATGTTGCTGTTCCGCTTCCGGTGGACGAACTACCCGTAAGTGTCAGGGTTGTGTTGGTGCAAGTGAGAACGCCATTAAATGTTGGACTGATACCTACTGTTGGTGCTTGGTTATTTTGAGTGATGGTAGAACTTGCAGTTGATGTACAGCCATTTGCACCTGTGACAATAACGTTATATGTTCCGGGAGCACTTACTGTTATACTTGCGTTATTTCCGAGACTTGTTGAACCGATACTCCACGCATAACTTACACCACCACTTGCCGTGAGCACAAGAGCGTTGTTGGTGCAAGATAACATAGTTGTATTTAAATTGGAGTTGATGGCTACTGTAGGTGGCGTAATGTTTTGCGTGATGGTGCTACTCGATGTAGCCGTACAGCCATTTGATCCGGTCACGGTCACTGTGTAGGTGCCAGGAGTGGAAACGCTTAAATTGGCATTTGTACCAACTACACTTGTTCCATTAGACCAAGAGTAGGTTCCGCCACCAGTAGCGGCTAAAGCGATGGATGTTAACGTACAATTTAATTCGGTTGAATTTGAAGTGTTCGTTATGCCAGGTATTGGCGCAACTGTTGTTTGGGTAATGGTTGTATTTGCGGTAGCTGTGCACCCATTAGAGCCAGTTGCTGTAACGGTATAAGTTCCGGGACTGGTTACACTTAGTGTGGCGTTTGATCCAACAGTAGTGGTGCCATTTGACCAAGAATACGAAACGCCTCCACTTGCCTGTAAGTTAATACTTGTCGTTGTGCAGTTCAAAACAGTAACACCAGTTGTATTCGAAATATTCACGGTAGGCGTTGTGGTATTCTGTGTTATGGTGATGCTGGCTGTGGCGGTACATCCATTTGCTCCGGTTGCAGTTACGGTGTAGGTGCCTGGCGCGGATACGTTTAAAGCGGCATTGGTTCCGATAACTGTAGTTCCATTAGACCAAGAATAGGAAACACCGCCGTTCGCAACCAAACTTATGCTTGTTGTGCTACAGGTGAGTTCATTTGTACCTGTGGTATTATTGATATTGACTATAGGAGCCGCAATATTTTGGGTAATTGTAACACTCGAAACAGCTGAACAACCGTTTGCTGCCGTGACAAATAAATTATAGGTTCCGGGCGAACTTACGTTGAGGGTTCCTGTTGTGCCTAGATTATTACCACCTTGTGTCCAGGAGTAGTTTCCATTACCAATAGCTGTTAAAACGATATTTGAAGTATTACATGTTAGCGTATTTGTGGCAACACTACTTGTAATTGAAGACGAAGGCGCATTGAGGTCTTGGGTCACATTGAAATTTGCAGTGTTCACGCATCCATTTGTGCCCGTGACGGTAACACCATAAACACCTTGGGTAGTGACATTTAATATCGCATTTGTACCTAGAATTGTTCCATTTGATTCCCATTCGTAGGTACCACCCCCCGTTGCTGTTAAGTTAATGGAGGTTATTGTACAGTTGATTACAGATCCATTTGAGGAGGTAATGTTAACAGT
>CAZINO010000020.1:22469-29320 GCA_964540625.1 uncultured Lishizhenia sp.
TTG
Organism: uncultured Lishizhenia sp.; assembly: GCA_964540625.1. GTDB lineage: Bacteria > Bacteroidota > Bacteroidia > Flavobacteriales_D > Crocinitomicaceae > UBA952. The sequence goes on from CAZINO010000020.1 coordinate 22,473, forward strand.
AACTTGTGCCGACCACACTCGTGCCGTTGCTCCAAGAATAGGTGCCCCCTCCGGAGGCGGTTAGCGTTATGGATGTAGTAGAACAAGTTAATTCTGTTGCACTTGCTGTGATGTTAGCTGAAGGCGCCGTGATATTTTGAGTAATATTTATGGTTGCAGTAGCGCTGCAGTTGGCCGCATTGGTAACAGTTAAAGTATAACTTCCTGGATTATTAATGCTGATAGCAGCATTAGTTCCTACAATGCTTGTTCCGTTAGACCATGAATAGGTACCACCACCAGTGCCGGTTAAAGATATGCTTGGCTGTGCGCAAGTTAATATTGTATTATTGCTGTTGTTAGTTATTCCTGCAGTTGGCAAAGCATTGACAGTTATTGTCATGGAAGCAGTGGTTGCACAAACACCAGCCGTAGGGGTAAAAGTGTAAGTGGTTGTTTGCGAATTATTGAGTGCTGGGCTCCAAGTTCCTGTAATACCATTATTAGAAGTTGTGGGCAAAGGAGAAAGAGAGCTTCCCGCACAAATTGCCGCAATTTGTGTGAATACAGGTGTGGCGTTGGCTGTAACGGTAACAACGCCGTTAACATTGCTTGTGCCATTCCAAAAACCACCGCCACTCGCATTAAAACCACCGTAAACGGTACAACCATTATATGTATAGCTAAAGGCATAGTAGTATGTTCCAGGTGTTAAACCTGTTAATGTACCTGAATATTCATCGTTGTTTGGGTTGACAGAAGAAAATGGGTTATATGTAGCCGTCGACCAAGCGCTAGCGGGCCAAGTTGCTGGGTTGGTATTAGATGAAGATACGCCATAGGAGACAGATATCCCTGCGGCTTGGCCAGCGGGGTTTGTTAGGTTGTTTTCGAAAACTTGACCGTAAATAGTGAGTGACTGACCTTGGCAAATTGAAGAGGTTCCAGGCCATTGTATATTTGCCCAGTCAAGGATGTTGGCAAGTGTTGCAGTCGCTGTAGCGGTTCCAGCCGGACAACCGGGTACTGTATAGTTTACTGTATAATTTGTTGTGCCCGTTGGCGAAACTGTGATGCTGCTCGTGGTTTGTCCACCTGGATTCCAAACAAAGGATCCACCACTCGGTGAGGCTGTGGCGCTAAGTGTAACAGTAGATCCAGGACAAAATGTTACGGGTGGTACGCTAACAGTAGGACTTGGCGCAACTGTCACCGTGCCGGTTGCACTTGGCGAGGCACAACCGTTCAAAGTGTAAACAACGCTGTATGTTGTCGTAGCGCTTGGACTTACTGTTATACTTGCAGTAGTTTGACCACCTGGTGACCATAGGTAAGTTCCTCCAGGACTTGACGGAGTGGCAGTAAGTGTTGCGCTCTGTCCACCACAGATAGAGGTGCTATTGACACTAACAGTTGGCGGACTTGCAATTGTTACAACAACTTGGTCTTGATTGGTACAGCCGTTTGCTGTGGCCGTTAATGTGTAGGTTGTTGTTGTTGTCGGACTGGCTGTGGTGGAAAGCGTATTTGTACTAGAAAGGGTGGCGCCAGGACTCCAAGTTACAGTTGGAGTAACTGTTCCGGCACAACCTGCAATTGGAATTGAAACGGTTTGCCCACCTGTTAAAATAGCCAGTCCGCCACTTATTGAAGTGCCAGTAAGACCGCCACACAAAACATTATAACCCGCAACGTTGGCATTCGATGGACCTTGCGTTTCAAGTGTAAATGTAAATGGCGGATTGGTTGGGTTATTGATCGTAATCGTGTTGTTCGAACCTGTAGCATAGGGACCTCCTGAACCGACAACAGCTCCAAGGGAATTGGTCATGGTCCAGGTAGTTTCATCGAGGTTACTACCACTAAATATATTTACTGTAATTGGCCCTGTGAATCCGCCAGTTGCCGAGGCGCTTCCGGTCAAATTAGTTGAGCCTTGACCACTGCATAGAGAAACATTTGGACCAGCGTCAACGGTGGGAAGCGGATTGACATATACGGTCATTTGATCTTGACTGGTACATGTTCCTTGTGTTGCTGTGAGGGTATAAGTGGTAGTGACCGTTGGATTGGCTGTTGGATTGAGAATGGTAGTTGAGCTTAAATTGGTAGCAGGGGTCCAAGCATAGGTAATTGGAGCCGTACTAGGCGTCCCGGTACAAGAGGCTACGGAAATGGTAGTTGAAGTACAAGGACCAAGTGTACCACTTAAAACAGATGTGCCGTTACAGGTAATGTTGTAGTTTGGATTGTTGTCACATATAGTGCCTTGGGTTTCAAGATAAAAACTATAAGGCCCAGCTCCAGGTGTGGCAATTGTTGCGGTATTTGTGGACCCAAGAGCATACGGCCCGCCTGACCCAACCACCGTTCCGGCAGCGTTTGTAAGACTCCATGAAACCATATCGAGCCATCCGCCACTGCTAATTGTGACGGTCATAACTGAACCTGTTCCACCTGTTCCACTTGACCCTGGAGTAACTGTTCCGCTCAATTGTCCGGATGCTCCGGCACAAATAATGACGTCATTTCCTGCATTGACTACCGGATTGGTACAAGGGGGGATTGGGCAACTCACGGAGTAGGTCATAGAGGCAGAGCCAATTAAGGGTCCGCAAACGTATTGTGATAACTGGATACTATACGCACCAGTTGTGGGGGCCGTCCAAACGGCATTCGTTTGAAGACCACATTGATCGTCCCAACCTTGTACTAGTGTAGTATTTGAATTATAAATTCTGAGGTAAGTATCTACTGAGCTGAGACCGCAAGTAGTAAAAGTATAAGTACAGCCGGCAGTTGCTGTAAATGTGAATACAGGCGCAGTTCCAGCAGGGAAAGTCGCGGTTGTTTGCGGCGTGCTTGTTGGGGTGATTGCAGTGGTACTACTTGGCGGAGTACAGTATTGTGCAAAGCCCGGAGCAGCTATTGTAAATAGCAGAACTATAATGGCTAAAAAGCGCATGACAGGTAGTAGTGTTTCGTTAGTTTAGTTTTAGCTTGCTAAATTTAGCAATATCATAACGAATTACCAATTAATACGTTGCCTTTTGACAAATAAAAAAGGCTTCCGAAGAAGCCTTTTGTTAGAATTCGAATGATTCCATGAATTTCGTGGTAAAATTACCTGCGTTGAAATCAGGATTATCCATGAGTTTTTGATGGAATGGAATGGTTGTTTTCACGCCGCCAATTACATATTCGTTGAGTGCGCGCTTCATTTTGAGTATAGCTTCTTCGCGGGTTTGTGCCACCACGATGAGTTTTGAAATCATGGAGTCATAATGCGGTGGAATGGAATATCCGGCATATACGTGTGCATCGATACGAACGCCATGGCCACCTGGACAATGGTAGTCAGTGATTTTACCCGGGCTTGGGCGAAAATCGGCATAAGGGTCTTCGGCGTTGATGCGACATTGAATCGCGTGCATGGTTGGGTAATAGTTTTTACCTGAAATTTTTTCACCAGCAGCAATTTTAATTTGCTCTTTAATGAGATCGAAGTTGATTACTTCTTCGGTGATGGTATGTTCTACCTGGATGCGGGTGTTCATTTCCATAAAGTAGAAATCTCGGTTTTTATCTACGAGAAACTCAACGGTTCCGACCCCTTCGTATTTTACTGCCTTGGCTGCTTTTATAGCTGCTTCTCCCATTCTTTCACGAAGTTCATCTGTCATGAACGGAGAAGGCGTTTCTTCTACTAGTTTTTGATGTCTTCGTTGAATGGAACAATCTCTTTCTGATAAGTGACACGCATTACCGTATTGGTCTCCAGCAATTTGGATTTCGATATGACGTGGTTCTTCAATGAATTTTTCCATGTAAATACCGTCGTTTCCAAATGCAGCGCCCGCTTCTTGACGGGCGGAGTCCCAGGCGGCTTCCATATCGTCTTTGGTCCAGACGATGCGCATTCCTTTACCTCCACCACCAGCTGTGGCTTTTAGGATGACTGGATATCTGACCACCTCTGCTGTGGCAAAAGCATCGTCTAGGTCTTTTAAAAGTCCGGCGGATCCTGGAATACAAGGCACGCCTGCAGCAAGCATGGTCGCTTTTGCAGTTGCTTTGTCTCCCATTCCGGCGATTTGCTCAGGCAGTGCGCCGATGAATTTGATGCCGTGCTCTTGGCATACTTTTGAAAACTTTTCATTTTCAGAAAGAAATCCATAACCGGGATGAATGGCATCTGCGTTGGTGATCTCAGCTGCAGCAATGATATTAGGAATACTTAAGTAAGACTGAGCACTTACAGGAGGGCCAATACAAACGGCTTCATCTGCAAAACGAACAGGAAGGCTATCTTTGTCGGCGGTTGAGTAAACAGCAACCGTTTTGATGCCCATTTCTTTACAGGTGCGGATCACGCGCAAAGCGATTTCACCGCGGTTGGCAATCAATATTTTCTTAAACATGGGGTTTGTTTTTAAGCTGGATCAACCAAGAATAAGGGTTGATCGTAGTCTACAGGACTTGCGTTATCAACAAGCACTTTAACGATTTTACCAGAAACTTCGGCTTCAATTTCGTTGAAGGTTTTCATGGCTTCAATGATACAAACTTTATCTCCTTTTTGAATGGTGTCTCCTACGTTTACGAAAGGATCTTTATCAGGTCCTGGTGTGCGGTAAAAAGTGCCGATCATAGGTGATTTAACAGTGATGTACTTGCTGTCGTCGGCGGCGGCTTCTGCTGCAGGTGCAGCAGCAGGTGCGCTCGTTGCAACGGGCGCAGCCGTATTGACAGGTGCAGCGGCTGCTACCATTGGAGCGGCCTGAACCATGATGGGTTCTGCTTGACTACCTTTTATTGAAATGCGAAAACCTTCTCTTTCGATTTCAACTTTACCAAGACCAGACTTGGATACTAATTTGATGAGGTCTTTGATTTCTTCTAAATTCATTGCGAAATTTTTTTCAAAGTTAATTTAATTATGAATTGTATGCCCACTTGAGGTAGATAGCACCCCAAGTAAATCCGCCTCCGAAAGCAGATAATATGATCACATCTCCTTTTTTCAGCTGTTTTTCATAGTCCCAGAGACATAGAGGGAGCGTTCCGGCTGTCGTGTTGCCGTAGCGCTGTATATTGATCATTACTTTTTCTTTGGTTAGCCCCATGCGGTTCGCGGTGGCATCTATAATGCGTAAATTGGCTTGGTGTGGCACCAACCAACTCACGTCATCAGAGGTAAGGTTATTGCGCTCCATGATTTCAGCCGATACATCGGCCATATTGGTCACGGCAAATTTGAATACGGCTTGACCTTCTTGTTTGACGTAGTGAAGTCTGTTTTCAACAGTTTCGATAGAGGCAGGCATGTGAGAGCCTCCGGCTGGTTGCTGAAGGTACTGTCTGCCTGACCCGTCACTGCGCAAAATAAAATCGATGAGGCCGTTTCCTTCTTCATTTGGCTCGAGCAAAACAGCGCCAGCGCCATCGCCGAAGATCACACAAGTTGTGCGGTCTTGATAATCAATGATTGAAGTCATTTTGTCGACACCTACAACGATTACTTTTTTGTGTTTGCCAGATTCAATAAACTGGGCACCTGTAGAGAGCGCGTACAAAAATCCTGAACAGGCCGCATTGACGTCGTAACTCCAGGCGTTTTTCATGCCTACTTTGTCACAGACAATATTTGCCGTACTAGGGAATGGGTGATCAGGCGTTACTGTACCAACGATAACGAGCTCGATATCGAGTGGATCAATTCCTTTTTTTTCGAGTAGCGCACGGACTGCCGCAGCCGCCATATCTGAGCTCGCCCCATCTTTCATGATGCGTCGCTCTTTGATACCGGTGCGTGTGGTGATCCATTCGTCAGAGGTATCAACAAGTTTAGCGAGATCTTCGTTGGATAAGATATGTTCAGGCACATAGCCCTGAACTGCGGTAATAGCAGCGGTAATTTTACCCATTTTATTTAAATGCTTCGTTAATTTTATCGGTTAATTCGGTACGCACCACTTCATAAGCATGAAGGAGCATATTTTTTACGGCGATATCGTTGGAGATGCCATGGCCGATGATGGCATTTCCTTTAACGCCAAGGATAGGCGTACCGCCATAGTTCTCGTAATTGAAGCGATCAAAATAGTCATCTTTGATGCCTCGTTTTTTCATCAGTGTAAATATACCTTCAGCCTCTTTGAGAACGATATTTCCAGTAAAACCGTCACAAACAATGACGTCTGCCACACCAGTGAAAATGTCTCGACCTTCAATGTTACCAATGAAGTTGAGCTCATCTGATTCGGCTAGTAATTTATAGGTAGCAATCGAGAGTAAATTCCCTTTTGAGTCTTCTTCTCCAATGTTGAGCAACGCAACTTTGGGTTTTTCTAAACCCAAAACGTTTTCTGCGTATACTGCGCCAAGCACTGCAAATTGTTGGAGCACATCTGATTTGCAGTCGGCATTAGAGCCGACGTCTAATAGAACAGATTTGCCACCGGTAATTGTTGGCAAGGTAGACGTAATGCAAGGTCGTATAACACCGGGAATGGTATTGAGTTTAAACATGGAACCAACAAGCATGGCTCCTGTATTTCCGTTGCTTGCAAAAACATCGATGAGCCCTTTGGCTAACATATCAAACCCAACAGCTATCGAGCTATTGGGTTTTCTTGGAAGTGCTTTAGTAGGGTGATCGTGAAAAGTGATGACCTCGGGTGCGTGAATGATTTCAAACAATGCCGCACTTTGGTTTCTACTCGCTAATTCTTTTTGAATTGTGAGTTCGTCACCAAATAGCACAATAGTGACATCATTACCCAATTCGTGTTTGGCTAATAATGCACCATCGATTGTCGCTTGCGGAGCGAAATCGCCACCGGAGACATCAAGCCCAATCTTCATGG
>CAZINO010000021.1:0-29019 GCA_964540625.1 uncultured Lishizhenia sp.
ACAGACAGCGAAAGCGAAGCTTGAGCTGCAATGTTGGAGTAGAATATCCATTTTTACCACCCAATTGAAACAGAGAAAGATATAAGAGGAAGATATGATAAAAAAGAAAATTAGAACCCGAAACACCAAGGCCTTATAAAGCTTGGGGTTATCCTTTTATTCCTGCTCTTTATATTCTGCTGACACTTGCTATTTGTATTGATTTGCTTATTTACGATTTTCGCAATGCGGGAATGGGCTTATTTATTGTATTGCTCGGTATTCCGGTATATTACTTAATCGAAGCAAAAAGAAAGCCCAACTAACCAATAAGGCAGGCATCCTGGCGTTGAGTCAGGCATGAAAAAACCATTTGTCTTCTTCTCTAAACGACTCGAACGCGGAACGGTGCTTTGGCTAATTGTTTGTGCCATCGTTATCTTTATTCCTCGAATAGAAGCGTATTTTTTTAGCCCCGCGTTTGATTATGAATGGACCTATATTGAAGAGAAAAAATACAACTTTCAACAAGGTGGCGCTGTGGATGATTTTCCGTCTAAAAAAAAGGATTATCAAAAACTTTGGAAGGCTTGTACACCTGAAAATTTAAGTTATACCGATTGGCAAAGACTTGGTTTGAGCCCCAAACAAGCAACTTCTATTTTGCGTTATAAAGATAAATATGGCTTAAAGTCATATCGGCAAATGCAAAGTATACGCGTGCTGCCTAGTGCCCTTTTGGAAAAGATCAAAGATTCTTTGGTTTTTGATGAAGTAAAAGCTAACAAATTCACGACGGAAGGTGAATCCCCAAAAATTACCAGTTCTATAACCGTAAAATCTGACCACAAAATCCAGCAACTCGATTTAAATACGGCAACTGAGGCAATGCTTGTCGCCTTACCAGGTGTTGGGGTGTATACCGCTCAAAAGATAATTGCATACCGGGATCGACTTGGTGGATTTTTAGATTTGAATCAACTGCAAGAGATAAAGGGTTTGAAAATGGAGACGCTCGAAAATATACTTCCTTATATTGAACTTAAAAAAATGATTCAAAAAATGCAGCTCAACGAGGTAACCATAGACCGGCTCAAGCAACATCCGTATTTAAATTGGAATCAGGCCAATTCCATAATCAAAATGCGCACGCAAAAAGGAAAGTTTAGCTCCATAGAAGAATTGAAAGAATCGGTATTAATTGACGAAGACACATACAAAAAACTATTGCCTTATGTATCTTTGTAACATGACAGTACAAGAACAACTTAAGGCCGTAATTAGAGATGTTCCAGATTTTCCTAAACCGGGCATTCTCTTCAAAGACATCTCTACCATCATGCTCAATCCAACGGTATCCAATGCGGTATTAGATCATTTGGTTGCAAAATACCAAGATGTACAACTCGATGCTATTGCCGGTATTGAGAGTCGTGGTTTTTTATTCGGCTATCCGTTGGCTATGCGCTTGGGCTTGCCTTTTATTTTAATCAGAAAAGAGGGTAAACTCCCTTATGATAAAATCAAACATGCCTATGCGTTAGAATACGGCGAAGCCGTTATAGAAATGCATACCGATACTGTTCAAAAAGGACAAAAAGTCCTCATCCACGATGATTTGCTTGCTACCGGAGGTTCTGCAGCAGCTGCGGCAACGCTCATCGAAAAGAGCGGCGGTGTGGTTGCGGGTTTTGATTTCTTGGTTGCCTTGTCTTTTTTAGATGGCAACAAGGTATTGGCTGCATTTAGCGATCAAATTCATTCAATAGTCACTTATTAAACTTAAATACAGTTTCTCCAACATCAACAATCAACTCAATCAACAACATGTCAACTTATTTTACTGAACAGCAGCAAATGCTCGCCCAAATGGTCCGAGACTTTGCAGAGCGCGAAATTCGCCCTCAACTCAAACACTGGGACGAACACGAAATTTTCCCAATTGATATCATGAAAAAAATGGGAGAGCTCGGTTTGCTCGGCATTTTTATTCCTGAACAATATGGTGGTTCAGGCTTTGGTTACGACGAATACGCCACCGTCCTCATGGAACTTGGAAAAGTTTGTGGAGGTGTTGGCCTAAGTGTAGCCGCTCATAACTCGCTTTGCACGGGCCATATCTATTACCATGGTTCAGAAGCCCAAAAGCAGAAATACCTGCCTAAACTCGCGAGTGGCGAGTGGATTGGTGCTTGGGGCTTAACTGAGGCCAATACAGGTTCTGATGCCATGCGCATGAAAGCAACTGCTGTTCTCGACGGCGACCATTGGGTGCTCAACGGCTCCAAAAACTGGATCACGCACGGTCTTTCCGGCGATGTAGCCGTGGTACTCATCCGAACAGGTGAGCTACTCGATAGCAAGGGTATTACGGCCTTTATCATCGAAAAGGGAACACCTGGTTTTTCAGCCGTCAAAATCAAAGACAAATTAGGGGTTCGCGCAAGTGAAACCGCAGAACTTATTTTCGATAATGTCCGTATTCCAAAAGAAAATGTGATTGGCGAAGTCGGTCAGGGTTTTGTTCAAGCCATGCAGGTTCTCGATGGCGGTAGAATTTCTATTGCCTCCTTGAGTTGTGGTATCGCCAGAGGCGCCTTCGAAGCGTCGGTAAAGTACGCCAAAGAGCGCGAGCAATTTGGACAACCAATTGCACATTTTCAGGCTATAGCATTCAAGTTAGCCGATATGGCCACTCAAATAGAGGCCGCCGAACTGCTTACTTTTCAGGCAGCAGCTAAAAAAGACGCCAAGTTACCCGTTACAAAAGAAGGCGCTTATGCGAAGTATTTTGCCTCTGAAGTCTCGGTCAAATGTGGCAACGAAGCCGTGCAAATTATGGGAGGCTATGGCTATACCAAAGAATACCCCGCCGAGAAGTTTTTGCGCGATGCCAAACTCATGACCATCGGGGAGGGCACCTCAGAGATTCAAAAATTGGTGATTTCTAGAGAAATTTTAAAATAATTTTTGTAGAATTCATTTTCTCTCGTATCTTTGCGACCCTAAGTTTAAACAAAGAAATTAAAGCATATGTTGATCATTCCAATTAAAGAAGGCGAAAACATCGAACGCGCATTGAAAAAGTACAAAAAGAAGTACGAAAAAACCAATGTGATGAAACAACTTCGCGGTCGTAAAGAATTCGTGAAGCCTTCCGTGTCTCGTCGTCAGGAAATCATCCGCGCCGCTTATAAGCAAAGAATGCAAAGTCAGCAATTGTAACCAATTGCTACAAAATACGTATGGAAAGGAGCTTCGGCTCCTTTTTTTATGCTGCAACATTTCGAAAATTACTTACGTCAAGAAAAACGCTATTCTGCCCATACCTGTTTGGCTTACATCCAGGACCTCGAGCAGTATGCTATTTTTGCCGAGTGCGAGCAACTCTCCGATTGGCAGCAACAAAACAGCGCTATTATCAGAAGCTGGATGGTTCAATTATTGGAATCCGGCCTGAGTAACCGAACAGTAAACCGTAAATTAGCGTCATTGCGGACTTTTTTTAGGTGGTTACTCAAGGAGGGTAAGCTCAATGAAAATCCGATGCTGCGCATTCAGGGCCCGAAAGCGGAGAAGCGTTTGCCTGTTTTTGTAAAGGAAACAGAATTAAGTCCAGAGCGGGTTGAACCTTTATTTGGCACTGATTTCGAGGGCCTACGCAACCGCCTGATCATCGAGTTATTTTATCAAACTGGTATGCGTTTATCGGAACTCATTGACCTCAAAGAAGGTGCGCTAACCGATCAGTATTTAAAAGTGTTGGGAAAACGCAATAAAGAGCGCTTGATTCCAATTTCGGTAGAACTTGCAGCAATGATTTTTCGGTATAAAAATGCAAAAAAGGCTTTGGGGCTGAGCCATCCCAACCTTTTGGTGAGAACGAATGGCGAAGCTTTATATCCACAACTGGTATATAGACTGGTGCGCGAAGTTCTAGGAACGCTCAGCGGTGTTGAGAAGCGCAGTCCGCATGTTTTAAGACATACTTTTGCGACCCATATGCTCAATAATGGCGCTGGCTTGGAGACGCTCAAAGACTTACTTGGACATGCCAACTTATCAGCCACACAAGTCTACACCCACAATTCTTTTGCGCAATTGAGAAAGGCATATGGCAGCGCACATCCACGCGCTGTTAAAACATCTTAAATAAATAGCTAAAGCGCTGAAATTACCTATCTTTGCCGCACAATTTAGAACTATGAAATTAGCAGCAGTTGGTAGTGTCGCATTTGATGCTATTGAAACCCCATTCGGCAAAACAGATAAAATCGTAGGCGGCGCCGGGACCTATATCTCCTTAGCGTCTTCCTTTTTTGTAAAAGAGCAGAGCCTCATTTCCGTGGTAGGAGGAGATTTCCCCAAAGATTTTCTAGCCCTTTTGCAAGAAAAAGGGGTTGACACCACCGGTGTTGAAATTAAAGAAGCTGAAAAAACATTTTTTTGGTCGGGTCGTTACCACACCGATCTTAACTCCCGAGATACGCTTGTAACCGAGCTCAATGTGCTCGGAGATTTTCAACCTAAGGTACCTGCTTTAGCGCAAAACGCAAGTTTTTTAATGCTCGGTAACCTAAGCCCATCCGTTCAGCTTTCTGTCATTCAACAAATGGCTACCCGCCCGAAACTCATTGCCATGGACACCATGAATTTTTGGATGGACATCGCACTTGACGACCTTAAAGAAACATTAAAGCACATCGACGTCCTCATCATCAACGACGAAGAAGCACGTCAGCTTTCTGGGGTTTATTCTTTGCGCAAAGCAGCAAATATCATTCGTGCTATGGGTCCTCAAATTCTCATTATCAAAAAAGGTGAGCACGGCGCGCTGCTTTTCCACGAACAAAATGTCTTTTACGCACCGGCATTACCCCTAGAAGAGGTTTTTGACCCTACCGGAGCCGGAGATACCTTTGCGGGTGGTTTTATGGGTTATCTTGCCGCCGCACCGCAGCTTGATTTCGAAACCATGAAACGCGCTATTATTGCGGGCTCAGCCTTAGCCTCATTTTGTGTCGAAAAATTCGGTACAACGCGTTTATTAGAAATATCTCATGCCGATTTGCAACAACGTATGCAAGAATTTGTTTCTCTTTCTACCTTTCAATTGGAAGCCTAATGGAATTACAACAACTCATCGATCAAATTACAGCACTAAGCCAACAAGAAGACTTACTTCAATTTGGCCGCACGGCCAGTGAAATCAAACAACAATTTGAAGATCAACTCCTTGAGCTCGAGCGCCAAGAACAGGTTAAACGCTTAGATGCAGCCGAACAAGGCGCTTCCTATGAAGAGGTAGATTATAAGCCTCTGAAAGAAGCTTTTTTCGAAGCCTTCAGCCAATTTACAACCAAGCGCAAAGCGCAGCAACAACTTCAGCAAACCCTAGAGACACAAAATCTAAAGCTCAAAAAAGACCTCATTGCGCGCCTCAAGGAAGTCATTGACAACGAGGAAAAAATTGGCAGTGCATTTCAAGCCTACAAAGACATCCATGAAACCTGGAAAAAAATTGGGGCCATCCCGAGAGAACAACGTGAAGCCATTCAAAAAGAATATTCCAGATTACTAGAGATATTCTTCTACAATATCAAAATTTATAAAGAACTCAAAGACCACGATTACCGTCGCAATAAACAACTCAAAGAAGACCTCATTTTCAAGTTGAAACAATTGCGAGTTGCCAATTTTGAACAGCGCGATCTCGAGGCCCAACTACATGCGCTCCAAGACGAATGGGAAGAAATTGGCCCAGTTCAAAATGAAGACTGGGAACTCATGAAAGGCGCTTATTGGGAAGCTGTTCGATCTATTTACGATAAAATAAACGAACACTACGAAGCCCAAAGACAGCTGTTGAAGGCCAATATCGATGCAAAGAAAAAAATTGTAGCCGACCTCACCGCAAGATTAGAAGAAATGAACCAATGGAATTCATTCAAACAATGGGAGGCGCAAACTGCATATATTCTAGAACTGCAGGCACAATGGAAAACAATAGGTTCAGGTAGCAGAAAAGAGAATGAAGCTGTTTATCAAGCATTCCGCGCGCAATGTGATGCCTTTTTTGCAGCTAAAAAAGAATTTTCCACGGCCCAAGATGCCGTAAGCCTAGAGATTGTACAAAAGAAGAAAGGCCTAATTGAAAAAGCGCAGCAGCTGAGTACATCAACTGACTGGAAAAACACCGCCGAACAACTCAAAAAACTGCAGCGCCAATGGCAAGATTTCGGGTCTGCCGGCCAACGCCACGAAAACAAGCTATGGAAAGATTTTAGAGCAGCGTGTAATGCTTTCTTTGATGCCAGACAAGCACATTTTGAAGGCCAAGAGGCTGAAAATACGGAAAACCTCCATGCCAAGCGCGCACTCATTGATGCATTGCTTCAGTTTGAATTACCTACAGACAAACAAGAAGCATTAGCTAAATTACGCGATTTTCAGCAGCAATTCAACGCGATTGGCCCTGTGGGTATCAAAGAAAGGCAAACAACATACAATGCCTTTAAAAACCGCATGGACGAGCTATACAAGGCACTCAAATTAGAGGGCCAAGAAAAAGAACGTGTTTTCTTCCAAGCCAAACTAGAAAGTCTCTTGGCTTCGCCAGACAAACAAAAATTACTTCAAGCTGAAAAGCAAGACATCCGAAAACAAATCGATGCATTGCAAAAAGAAATCAACACCTTAGAAAACAACCTCGGATTCTTTGCGCGCTCAAAGGGTGCCGATCAATTGCGTCAAGAGGTGAACAAGAAAATTTCACTTGCCCAAGAGAAAATTCAGGGCTTAAAAGCCAAGCTCAAACTGATTCCGAATGAATAGTTTTATCAACTTATTGCTGCTGGTCATCAGCCTACCCACCTTGTTATTGTCTGTATTTGTAGGCTTTGATTTACCAATAGATTTCTTTCATACCACCGGTAAGCGTTTGCCTTTTACCCAAGAAGTATACTTGGTTTTAGGTCTTCTGATGCTGATCATTGGGCTACGTCGTTCGGTGCGTCGCTGGATGGGTGTTAGCATGGTCAAGCAACAACAAAAGTTTGTTTGGAATCAGACTATCAGTTCCGAGCGCAAACGTCGGGTTTTTGTATATAATTGCCTAGAGGCATTGGTATTTCTGAGTCTTGTTGTCGCACATATGTTTTTAACGCAAAAAGCGGGTTTTGTCGCTTTTTCTTACGGAGTCTTGGCTTTAGATTCACTCTTGTTTTTAGTCGTAAACAAAAATGCGTTTCGGGTTGGGCTCAGTTCTAAGGCTATCTTAGTTGCAGACCGCGAGGTCATCCTCATCTATTTGAATGGCCTGAGAAAAGTCTCCGTGAGTCAACAGACCATTTATTTTGATTACATAGAAGACCTGCAACTTTCATTTCCTTTAGATTGCATTGAACAGACGCACAAGGATGCTTTTTTTAGTTCGCTAGAAGCGCAGATCGACCGAAATAAAGTCCTTTTTCAGCACACCAAGTAGAATTTGTACATTCGTACAATGCATCCAACGTCACCTCAGAAAATACTTCTTGTCCGCTTCAGTTCTATCGGTGACATTGTCCTGACTTTCCCTGTTGTATCTGCAATAAAAAGTTTATTTCCCAAGTGCCAAGTGGATTATGTTACCAAAGCCCAGTTTAAAGGTCTATTATCAGCATGCCCTCAAATAAATATGGTTTATACCCTGCAGGGCTCAATACTTCAACTCAAAAAAGAAATAGATTTCAGTCAGTATGATGCCATATTAGATCTGCATCATAATTTGCGCTCTCGCATTTTATTGTTTTTTCTCTTTGGTAAGGTTTACCGTTTCCCAAAGAATAACTTGCAGAAATGGTTACTCACTACCTTTAAAATCAAGCCAGAGAAACCACAACATGTTGTTGAACGTTATTTGAGCACCTTAGCTCGCTTTACCTCTTCTTGGACTCCTTTACTTGTATCAAATAAATATGTCGTTCCATCGGAAGCGCAAATTGATTTGCAAAGGCAATTTGAATTAATGCCTAAAACCTACGTTGCTATTGCAATCGGCGCGCAATTTGCCACCAAAAGATTACCGACGGATTTACTTGTTGAATTGGTTAACGAAGTGGCATTTCCTGTGCTTTTATTGGGCGGTAAGGAAGATGTATCAACTGCAGATGAAATTCTTGCTGCCGTGACCAAAAAGAACGTCTATTCCGCCGTTGGTTTGGCGTCTATCCATGAGTCAGCTTGGTTGGTTCAAAATGCGAAATGTCTGATTACGAACGATACAGGTCTCATGCACATTGGCGCCGCTTTTGAGTTGCCGCTATTTGTAATTTGGGGCAACACAACACCTGACTTTGGCATGTATCCTTATCGTCCTGAGCAAGAAAATGTCGTGCATTTTGAAGTCGCTGACCTTTCTTGTAAGCCTTGCTCTAAAATTGGGTTTCAAAGTTGTCCGAAAGGACATTTCAATTGCATGCGCAAGCACGATATTTCTTCGATTGCTGCGCATGTAAATGCACTTGGGGCTTAATCGTTCAAGAAGAGTTTTTTAAGTTCCGTAGCGTCTTGAGCTTTCATTTTTCCTGCTAAAATGAGTGCCAATTGCTTGCGTCGTAGCGCACCGTCGTAGCGCACTTTCTCTTCTTCTGATTCCGGAATGAGTGCCGGAACCTGGATCGGATTTCCGTTCTGATCGACAGCTACAAAAGTATATATGGCTTCATTGCATTTTTCTCGTTGCCCTGTTACGGCATCTTCGACAAATACATCCACAAATACTTCCATTGATGAATTAAACGCCCGCGATACTTTTGCTTCGAGTGTAACAATTGAGGCATGATTGATTGGCTTCTGAAAAGAAACGTTGTTGACTGATGCAGTGACTACAACTCTCTTGGAATGGCGATGCGCTGAAACACTCGCAATAACGTCCATCCATGCCAGAAGTTGGCCTCCAAAAAGGTTGCCTAAAGTGTTGGTGTCGTTGGGCAATACAATCTTAGTTGTAATGGCTAACGTATCTATGGCTTTATTCGCTTTCATGGAACAAAGTTAATGAATCCGTGTTATCGATAATATTTGTGAATTGAATATAAATATTCAAGAGACTTATTGTATTTTTACCACGAACTATCATGCTCTATACGAAACAACTATGAAAAAAATCTCCTTTCTGGCCTTATTCAGCTTGGCTATTTTTGCAGTCAACACGAACTATGCTCAAAAGCAACAGCGCGTGTTGGACCCCCAAAATATGCGCGAAGGTGAAACAGTTGAATACTGTACTACACACAAAAAGCAAGCCGCTTTAGAACAAAACTCGGCCTATTTAGCTGGTCAATCCATCGTAGAAGCTGAAACCAATGAAATTGCCAAAAAAGGCAGCACCCAAAAAGCGACCATCTACACCATCCCTGTTGTATTTCACGTTTTGCATTTTGGCGGAATTGAGAATATCTCCGATGAGCAAATCCTCAATGCACTCTTTATTCTGAACAGAGATTACCGCAAACTGAATTCCGATACAGCCAATGTGCATCCTGATTTTCAAGGAATGCCAGCGGATATCGAGGTTGAATTTAAATTGGCAACGATTGCTCCGAATGGCACCTGTTTCAACGGAATTACAAGAACATTCTCACCTATGAGTTATCAGGGTGACGACGGCGGCAATCAAGTAGATGCTATTGTTGCAGGTAATAATGTTTACAACGGCCAGTGGCCAGGCAATAAATACCTCAATATTTTTATTTGTGGTGATATCGGTGGGGCGGCAGGCTATACTTACAAACCAAGTAATTGGGGTGCAACCAGCATGCAAAATGGCATTTGGATCCTTCATGACTATGTTGGTGCAATTGGTACAGGTTCTACAGGTGCCAGTCGTGCGCTCACACACGAAGTTGGTCATTGGCTCAACTTAGACCATACTTGGGGAGGAAACAACAATCCCGGGAACGCCAGCAGTTGTAGCACCGACGACAACGTACAAGATACGCCAAATTGTATCGGTGTCACGGCTTGTTTGCTCAATTCTAACACGTGCAATTCTGACAACGCCTATTGGGGCTTTGATATCCGCGATAACGTAGAGAATTACATGGACTATTCTTACTGTTCCAAAATGTTTACTGAGGGTCAGCGCACCCGCATGCGCAATGCCCTACAGGTTGCAAGCACCGGTCGCGCCAATGTTGTATCGGCAGCAAACCTTGCAGCCGTAGGTGCTTCTGGCACACCATACTTGTGTAAAGCAGATTTCTCCTCAGACAAGAACACCGTTTGTGCTGGCAACGAAGTGCAGTTTTCCGATGATTCTTACAATGCGGTAACAACCTGGAGTTGGGTAATCACACCTTCAACGGGTTGGTCTTTTGCAAGCGGTAGTTCTGCTAGTTCTCAAAACCCAGTGGTGGTGTTCAATACGCCCGGCATGTACGATGTTCAATTAACTGCAACTGACGGCACCAATTCTGATTCGGAAACCAAAACAGGATTTATTCGCGTTTTGGGAACACCGGAGACCTTGCCTTATTGGGAAGGATTTGAGGCGTATACTTCGCTTAACAATTTACCAAATTGGGAGTTAGTCAATTCGCCAAACAACAATGCATTTGCTTTAGAACCGAATTTTGGTCATTCTGGCACCAAGTGTGCACGTCTCAACAACTTCGGTCAAGCGGCTTCTAACATCGATGAATTGATCTCAACCAATATTGATCTTTCTGGTATCGATACCGCTACAGGTTCTGTGACTTTGT
Source organism: uncultured Lishizhenia sp. (assembly GCA_964540625.1). Taxonomy (GTDB): domain Bacteria; phylum Bacteroidota; class Bacteroidia; order Flavobacteriales_D; family Crocinitomicaceae; genus UBA952. Next base: position 10,725 of record CAZINO010000021.1, read on the forward strand.
CATTTAGATATGCCTATCGCAAACGCACTTCTTCAGATTACGAATACCTCAAAGTTTTCGTCACAGGCAATTGTGGTGAAAACTGGGCTCAACGCAAAACACTCGGCGGCAACCAACTTTCCAACCAAGTTGCTTCAACCGCTTGGGCACCGTCAAGTTCATCTGATTGGGTAACCGTTCACATGACAAACGTGACCGCAAACTACTTCACTGACAACTTCCGTATGCGTTTTCGTTTCGAGGGTGAAGGCGGTAACAACTTCTTTTTAGATGACATCAACCTCTATGCCGGTGCCCCATCTAATGATTTAGTTCTCTCAGTTCCTACTACAGCTCCGTTTGCAGATTTAAATGTATATCCGAACCCAACAGACGGCGACCTACATATCGCTTTTAGTTCAGCTACAGGCGGTGCGGCACAACTACTGATTACCGATATCACCGGCAAGAAAGTGAGTAGTTTCCCACTGTTTATCCAAACAGGCAGCAACCTCGTCTTGACAGACACCAACAACATGGCTAGCGGAACTTATCTGATGGTACTCGAAATTAATGGTGTCCAAACCACAAGGTCATTTGTCGTCGAATAGTCAAAGATTTTGCTCAAAGTATTCAAATAGGAGTCGTGCTTTTGCGGCTCCTATTTTTTTGGCTATCACATCTGCGCCAGCAGCCTTCATTTTGGAGATGGTTTTAAACTCCTGAAATAAACTTTCTATGGTTTTCGGGCCAAGGCCTTTGATTTGGTCTAGTGCAGATCCAAGTGCATTTTTACTTCTGCGCTGTCGGTGATGACTTAAACCAAATCGGTGTGCTTCGTCACGAAGTTGTTGAACGAGTTTTAGGGCTAATGAACGGCGATTTAAAATCAATGAACGCGAAAAGCCTGGTTTATATATTTCCTCAAGGCGCTTGGCAAGGCCAACGAGTTTGAGCTCGTTGTCTAGGCCAAGCTCTTGGATGGCCTCCATTGCTGCCCCTAGTTGCCCTTTACCACCATCAATGATGACTAAATCAGGAAGTGAGGCCCCTTCTTCATGGAGTCTTTTATAGCGTCTCGTTACAGCTTCTTTCATGGTACTGAAATCATCTGGGCCCTCAACAGTTTTGACATTGAAATGTCGGTAATCCGCTTTGCTTGGTAAGCCATTTTTAAATACAACGCAAGCAGACACAGGATTTGTGCCCTGTAAGTTTGAGTTATCAAAGCATTCAATATGTAAAGGGGGCTTCGCTAAACCAAGTGCAGTTTGGAGTTCGAGTATTGCTTGCATCGGTGTGTTTTGCACAGCAGTGCTTTTGTTCATGGCTGCTTTACGCGCTTGAAGCCTTGCGTGCTTCACATTATTGATGGCCATTTCGAGCAGGTGTTTTTTTTCACCAATTTTAGGAAAACTACTCTTTACATTGACGAGCGAGAGCGGTGTCTCGGTTCCCACAATAATTTCTTTGGCTTGGCTTTCAAAATGCGCTTGCAATTGCGGGATCAGCTGTGCATACAAGATTTCGACCCCAACATCCAAGGGGTCTGATACTTTTGACGAATAGGCGTGTACAATATTTCCTTCGCTCACGACTAAATAACTCATCCAAGCTTCGTCTTGATTTTTTTCAACATAGCACACATCGTAGGATTGACGGTGATCAGAAACAACCATAGACTTGGCTTGGTACTTTCCGAGGGTTTCAATGAGTTCTTTGCAATTTTGGGCTGCTTCAAAAGCCTCATGTGCCGCAAAAAGTTGCATTTCTTTTTTAAGTCGTTGGATGAGAGAATAGTTTTTCCCTTCCAACAGAAGCCTCACTTTTTGAATGGTTTCGTTATATGCTATTTCCGTCTGTAATTGTTCGCAGGGCCCGGCGCATTTTCCAATATGGTATTCCAAACACACCTTGTATTTATTTTGCGCGCGTTTTTGGGTGCGAAGGTCCAAAGCACAGGTTCTAATTTGAAATAATTCGCGCACGAGACCAAGTAGCTGATGCATTTGTTTGACATTCGCATACGTACCGTAGTAGGTAGAGCCGTCATTTAATTTTTTGCGCGTAGGAAAAATGCGCGGAAAGGGTTCATTTTTGATGACAATCCATGGGTAGGTTTTATCATCCTTAAGTAATACGTTATAGCGCGGCCGATAGCTTTTGATGAGGTTGTTTTCGAGCAGCAACGCCTCAAGTTCATTTTGAACAACCGTAAAGCGGATGTCGGCAATTAGTTTGACTAAAGTTCTGGTCTTGCCGTCGAGGTGTTCTTTCTGAAAATACGAACTGACGCGCTTTTTGAGGTCAATGGCTTTGCCAACATAGATGATTTGCCCGCTTTGATCTAAATACTGATATACCCCGGGGTGGTGCGGAAGGGTTTGTACTTTATCGAGCAAGCGCTGATCAAATTTCATAGGCTCAAAATTAGAAACATATCGCGGATTCTGTTGCTCTTCTTATCTTTGTTAAATGCTAGATCAATTTATCAGGGCTTCATTGGCCGAAGATATTCAAGATGGCGATCATTCGTCTTTGGCTTGCGTTCCCGCAGCGGCCCGTTCAAGTGCCGTACTTTTGATTAAAGAAAGTGGTATTTTGGCAGGAATGGAAGTTGCCGAGCGTATTTGCACGCTATATGACAACTCGCTCGAATTTTCTCCCTTTTTAAAAGATGGAGATAAAGTACAGCCCGGTCAAATTGCATTTAAGTTAGCTGGTTCTGCTCGGTCAATTTTGGCTATTGAACGCCTGCTCCTTAATTGCATGCAACACATGAGCGGCGTTGCCACACAGACCGCAGCTTATGTCACACTCATTAAAGGCACAAACTGCACGCTACTAGACACCCGGAAAACCACACCCGGTATGCGTTTTCTCGATAAATACGCGGTTAAAATTGGAGGTGGTGCCAACCACCGTTTTGGTCTTTACGACATGATTATGCTCAAGGACAATCACATCGATTACGCCGGAGGCTTGGCGCCAGCTTTGGAACGAACCCAGCAATACCTCAAGGAAAAACAACTTGATTTAAAGGTTGAGGTTGAAATACGCTCATTTGATGAACTCAACGAACTGCTTCAACTTCCAATTAGCTATGACCGCATTATGCTCGATAACTTTACGCCAATACAATTGGCAGAAGCATTGAAACTTATTCCTGCCGGTATTGAGACAGAAGCGAGCGGAGGCATTACTGCAGACACTATTTTAGCTTATGCGCAGACCGGTGTACAATTTATCTCAGTAGGCGCCTTGACCCATTCAGTAAAGGCACTAGACATGAGCCTTAAGGCTCAGCCTTGAAAAGTGCCACTGCCAAAAGCACTTTATTCTGCTTGCAAATCCTCACTTCAAATTCTGGGTTGTCGTGTGCTCTTTTGATGCATCCTTTTAATAAAATGAGGTCCTGAGATTTATCTTTGGATTGAATTTGAATTTCTTCTTTGAAGGACAAACCTTGTATATCGTAAAGTTTATAAATTGCTTCTTTTGCGCACCATAAATCCAAAGCCCAATTTTGTGTAGCGTCAAAGCATAAAATTTTTTCATCTTCAGCAGCAAATTTATTGATGATTTTCAGTGCGTTTCGGTCCTCAAGCTCGATATCGATGCCAATAGGGTAGGGTGCTGCAACCAAGCTGATCCAGCCGGGGCAATGCGAAATCGAAATATGTGAGTGAGATGTTTCTAGGTAGGGCTTTCCGCTCTTGGTATATAGAATAGGATGCTTGATATTGAGTGTATTGCGCAAGTGACGCCCCCCTAAAAATTCAATTTTGCGTTTAGTATTTTGCAGTGCATTAAATTGCTGCAGCTCTTCGGGAAACAACGCAATTGAATCGAGATCAAGTGAAGTTTGCTCTACAATAGTGAACTGAAAGTCCTTTAATTGAAATTGATTGAAAAATGACATTAAAATACAAACACGTGATTCGATTACAAATATGCGCAAACATCCGATAGTTTTTTGATGAATTTTATGTTAAGACTATGGAATTTTCTATATTTACAATCTTAAAAAAACGAGAAATAGTAAAATTTATACGCATTCATATGGTGGGTAAACTGAAATTATTGCTTTTAAGCGCTTTATTTGTAAGCACTTATGCATTTTCACAATCGGGTCTTGGAACCCTGCGTGGTACTGTTACAGACGAGGCAACTAAAGCTCCTTTGGAGTTTAGTAAAGTTCTCTTGAAGCAAGCAGGGGCTATTCGCGGTAGTGCGCTTACCGACGAAAAAGGTAAATTCCAAATCAATGGTATTCAACCAGGCTCCTACGATGTCGAGGTTCGCAACGCCGAAGGAGGTTATCAGAACCTAACCATGGAAGGTGTATCTATTTCCCCTGACCGCATTACTTTCTTGGACAATCTGGCGTTAACAACCAAAACCCAAGAAACGAAAGAAGTAAAAGTTGTTCGATATAAAGTTCCGCTCATCGATAAAGACGGCGGTGCATCTGGTGCAACGGTTACCCGGGAAGATATCGCTCGCCTACCAGCGCGTTCTGCTACAGCAGTGGCTGGAACGGTAGGAGGTGTAAATGTAAACGAAGGTTCTGGTGCAATTTCTGTTCGTGGTACGCGTTCCGATGCAACTTACTTCTACATTGACGGTATCAAAGTCCGAGGCTCTTCTAACCTTCCGAAGTCAGCATTAGAAGAAGTATCCGTAATTACTGGTGGGGTTCCTGCCAACTATGGTGACGTCACTGGTGGTATCATCTCCATTACCACACGCGGTCCATCTTCAATTTACTTTGGCAGCCTTGAAGCGGTTAGTTCCGGTTTATATCTTAATGGCGCAGATCCGAATGGTTACGACGGAAAAGTTTTCGGCCTTGATAAATACGGTTATAATCTTGTCGAAGGAATGTTATCGGGTCCGCTTTGGATGCAAAGAGATTCACTTGGCAACAAAACGCGTCCGCGTTTAGGTTTCCTTATTTCCGCAAACTACACTGATCAATTAGATTCTCGTCCGCTTGCAGGAGGTTCTTACCGAATCAAAAAAGAGGTACGAGATGACTTGCTTGCAAACCCATTGCGTCCAACCTCAACTGGTTTCGGTACGTTCCATAACGCCTTGTTCCTCAGAGCCGACGACTTTGAAAAAACAGATTGGCGCATGAATGCCCGCAACAGCGTATTCTCAGCCTCAGGTAAAATTGATGTCAATACCGGACCTTCTGTAAACGTTCAACTTGGTGGTTCATTAAACTATTTCCAAGGCACTTCCTATGGTTATGGAAGCTCGCTTTTGAATTTTACAAACTACGGTGTAAGTAAAAACCTCGATTACCGCGTCTATGCACGTCTTACCCAGCGTTTCAACAACGACCGTGAAGGATCAAGTTCTAAGATTAAGTCTGCACTCTACAACCTCATGGTAGATTACTCCAAATCTATGGGTGAGTCTTACGATCCAAATCACAAATACAATCTCTTTAATTATGGTCACGTGGGTAAGTTTGTTACCACTCGTGTGCCTTCTTATGAGTTTGATCCTGCGACGCAAATGTATGTTCACAATGGTTTCCGCGATGTAGAAGTAGATTTTACGCCGTCAGAAACAAATGCTGCCCTTGCATCGATCACAACCCAATACTACAATATCTATGAAGGCAACCCGATTGGCCGTTATGAAAACCTTTTCCAAATCCAGCAAGGAAACGCCTTGCGTAATGGCGACCTTCCAGGAAGTGTTTATGGTATTTGGGCTAACATCGGTTCTCCTTCAAATGGTTTTGGCAAATCTGAAAACGATCAGTTCCGTGTAACTGGGGCCGGTTCAGTTGTGCTCGGTGACCATTCTATTTCGCTTGGTTTCGAATACGAACAACGTGTAGATCGTGGCTGGACCAGCGGTGACAACGGACCTGTCGGAATTTGGTCTATTGCCCGTCAGTTAGCTAATTTCCATATCAGAGAGCTCGATTTGAACTCAGGCGTGGTTACCGACTCAGGGTCTTTCAAAGCCATCACTTATGACCGTCTTAATGCTGGTAACGCTTACCAAACAGGCACAGGAGAATACGGAGGTCAATTAAATAACGACCAACAATCTTTCTTCGATTACAACCTTCGCCAACAATTAGGCTATAACCCAGCCGGAACAGATTTCATCGATATCGACCAATACGACCCGAATATCTTCCAATTCGATATGTTCTCACCAGATGAACTCCTGAATAGCGGTCAGTCTTTTGTATCTTATTGGGGTTACGACCATACCGGTAAAAAAGTACGCGGTAACACAGATATCAATAAGTACTTTAATGAGTTTGATGAAAACGGTAATTACCGCCGTTTTGTTGGTGCTTTCCAACCAATCTACATGGCCGGTTATATCATGGATAAATTCGCATTCAAAGACATCGTTTTCAATGTCGGTGTTCGTGTGGATGTATTCGATGCTAATCAACCTGTATTGAAAGATCCGTATCTGTTCTACACGGCCAAAACCGTTCAAGAAGCACGTGCACTAGCCCAAGCTGATCCAAATCAATATAGCTGGGTAGACCTACCTGAAGGTATGGGAGACGACTACGTTGTTTACGTGAATGACGTCAACAACCCTTCAAGTATCAATGGTTTCCGCAATGGTGCACAATGGTACGATGCAACAGGTGCCCCAATCCAAGATCCATCTGTGGTTCGTGGCGCTGCAGGTATTGCACCATGGTTACAAGATCCATCATTGGAAACACCAACTGCCGATGCCTTTGAAGACTACAAAGCACAAGTAAACGTAATGCCGCGTATTGCCTTCTCTTTCCCAATTTCTGAAGAGGCCTCTTTCTTTGCCCACTACGACATCCTTACCAAGCGTCCGACATCCGGTTTCCGCTTCAACCCTTACGAATACCAATTTATTCAGTCTCGAAATGCCGTTATCAACAACGCCAACCTCCTTCCAGAGAAAACCGTAGACTACGAACTTGGTTTCCAACAAGTGGTTACACGTACTTCTTCTGTTAAAATCTCTGCGTTCTACCGCGAACAACGCGATAACGTTCAGTTGATCAACGTTTTCGAAGCATATCCTGTTACTTACAAAACATTCGGTAACCGTGATTTCGGTACAGTAAAAGGTCTAACCATTGCCTATGACATGCGCCAAACTGGCAACATCCGCATGACGGCAAACTATACATTGCAGTTCGCCGATGGAACAGGTTCTGATGCAACTTCAATGTCTGCTCTTGTCAACGCTGGTTTACCAAACCTTCGTGTCATCTTCCCATACAGCTACGACCAACGTCATGCTTTCAATGTTACTTTTGACTATCGCTACGGCGAAGGTCAAGACTACAACGGTCCAATGATCGGCAAGTTGCGCTTATTAGAAAACACGGGCCTCAACATGATTGCCAACATCAACTCAGGATCACCGTATTCAGCTCAAACCTTCATTACTGACGAAGGTATTGGGGCCTTGAACGCAGGTATCAATGGTACACTTAATGGTTCGCGCTTACCATGGCAGTACCGTTTGGATATCCAAGCTGATAAAACCATCAATATTGAATATGGCAACAAAGACAACAAAAAGAAAACAGCTTTCTTACAAGTGTACGTCCGTGCGACCAACTTATTCAACCAATTCAATGTGTTGAATGTTTATCGTGCCACTGGTAACTGGGACGACGACGGTTATCTTGCCGCTGCATCTAGCCAAACGGCTATCCAAAACCAAATTGATGAGCAATCTTTCCGTGACTACTACACCATGAAGATTCAGAATCCGTTTAATATCAGTGTACCTAGAACCATCCGTTTAGGTGTCAAATTTGATTTTTAAGAAGCATTAACGAAGTATTATGAAAAAGCAATTCATTGCCGCGTTTATAGGTCTAACAGTAGCTTGCTCTCAAGCATTGGCATACCTAGGCCCCAACGACAAAGATTACAAACCAACTGCAAAGCCAAAGGCGAACTGTAGTCCAGCAACAGCCAAGTTGACCATGAAGTTCAACGATGTTGCTGCGCTCATAGAGCAAGGTGGAAGCATGTTCCAAAACCGCGCTGCCGGAGTAGCTGCATACGAGGTGCCAAAAGGCAGTAACCGTTTTGCAATTTTCGCAGGTGCACTTTGGATGGGTGGAACCGACGTCAATGGCCAGCTGAAATTAGCTGCACTTCGCTACCGTTCAGGTAACGATTTTTGGCCTGGCCCATTAACTGTTACACCTGGTACGGGTAACTACAACCCGCTTAATCCGGTTGGTGACGATGCGGTGAGAGATTTTGGTGAGGCCAACATCGATCCAGATCAGTGTATTGCCTACGATAAATTCTACACTATCCGCAAAGCGGAAGTCATCAAATTTAATATTTGGTGGGAGTGTGGTGCAGGTATTACCACTGAAGGTTGCGACGAAATTACCGCACCTACCAATGATGAGCTCAATCGCATTTACGGTTGGCCAGCACATGGCGATGTTTCTCGTGGTCAAGATTACTTCTTAGCACCCTTCTATGACCGCGATCAAGATGGAAATTACAACCCCGACAACGGAGATCATCCTTGGTACGACGACATCTTAGGTCGCGATGACATCGAATGTGGAATCGACCGCCGAATTTCACTTTACGGTGACGAAACGCACTGGTGGGTCTTCAATGACAAAGGAAATATCCACACTGAAACAAATGGTGACCCTATTGGTATGGAAATCCGTGCCCAAGCTTTCTCTTTTGCGACAAACGATGAAGTGAACCGCATGACTTTCTATAACTACGAATTAATTAACCGTGGTACTCAAACGCTTTATAACACATATTTCTCTCAGTACTTAGATGCTGACGTCGGTAACTACGCTGACGACTACACCGGTTGTGATGTATCTCGCGGTTTAGGTTACATGTACAATGGCGACCTCATCGATGAGTCTGATGGTGGTAAATTAGGTTACGGTGAAAACCCACCTGCAATTGGCTGTGACTTCTTTGAAGGCCCGTATCAAGATGCAGATGGCATAGACAACCCTGGTCCTTACTATGATGAAGCCACACAAACTGAAGTGGTACCAACGGTTGTAGATGCATTGGCCAACAACGGTATCGTTTATAAAGGAATTGGTATCGGCTACTCTGACGGCATCATCGACAACGAGCGTTTTGGTATGCGTCGCTTTACCTATTACACATCTACTTCAGCTTATCCATACAATGACCCAGGGCCAGCCGCTGAATACTACAATTTCATGGAAGGACAGTGGGCTAATGGTTCTGAAATGTACTATGGTGGATTAGGAACCGGTACAGGTGGTTCATTAGTGCTTTCTGACTATATGTTCCCAGGTACCTCTGACCCATTGCATTGGTCTACCCAAGGTGAGGATATGTCTGCATCGTATCCGAATGGTTGGGACGAATCCACAAGCAACAACCCTTCTGGTGACCGTCGTTTTGTTCAGTCTGCAGGTCCATTTACCTTACGCCCAGGTGCAATCAACAACATTACTGTTGGTATTGTCTACGGACGCAGTACAGATGGTGGTTTAATGGCATCAGTAGAAGCCATGAAACGCGCAGACACAAAAGCACAAGCGTTATTTGATGCTTGCTTTAAAATTCTTTCTCCACCAGATGCACCCCGTTTGACTATTCAAGAATTGGAGAACGAGCTTATTCTTATGATCGACAACCCAGTTTCTTCAAACAACTACCAAGAAGCTTATGAAGAGATCGATGAAATCAACATTACAGATCCAACAGTAGACCGCTTCTATCGTTTCGAAGGCTACCAGATCTATCAATTGAAAGCACAAGATGTTTCTATTGCAGATATCGCCGATCCAGACAAAGCGCGTTTGGTTGCGCAGTGTGACATCAAAAATAATATCTCACGCATCATCAACTTTGAGTTTGACGAAGCCTTAGGTTTTTCTGTTCCGGTTGAAAAAGTAGACGGAGAAAACAACGGTATCCAGCATACTTTTGCCATCAAAGAAGATGCATTTGCCCAAGGTGCACGTGCGCTTGTGAATCACAAAACATACTACTATGTTGCTGTCGCGTACGCATTCAACCAATTCAAAGAATACGATCCAAACGATCCATTGTTGCTCGATGGCCAAAAGATACCTTATATCTCTAGCCGCCTCAACTTTGACGGTACCGCAATCTCACCTGTAGCGGCAATTCCGCACAACCCAATGCCAGAGGCAGGAGGTACTGCGCAATTGATTTCTTATGGGTCTTCGCCGCAAATTACACGCCTAGATGGTTACGGAAACGGAAACCGCAGCCTTGAATTGACATCTTCTAGCTTGAATACCATCTTAAACGATGGTTACATGGCAAACCCAACCTATGATTACGGAGCTGGTCCGATCAATATCAAGGTTGTCGATCCATTGAATTTGGCGAATGGCTACTTCACATGTAAATTCCATGACTACACGGCACCAACAATTGGTAATGCTGCTGACACCGCTAGCTGGACCATTTATCGTCATGTCAGCAAAGATGACCTTACCATTTTAGATTCTGTTACTTCTGAGCGTACAATCAAGTCAGACAACGAGCAAATTATTCCGCAATGGGGTGTTTCTGTCCAAATCTACCAAACGAAGTATACGGGTATTGGAAACTTGGCGTCTAAATACGCTAGTATGATAGATGCGAGCATTGAATTTGCTGACTCGTCTAAACGATGGTTAACTGGTGTCAAGGACAACGACGCGTTCTTCCCAACAAACTGGGTGCGCTCCGGAGATTACGCACCAGAAACCGATCCGAATGCATCTGGCTATGAGTGTTTGCCTGACGGCCCAACCTATCAGAACCCATGTAATTACCCAGACGAGGTTGGTGCAGACCCAACCCAAGCATATGAGCGCGTATTAGATGGTATTATAGCGCCTCACCGTGTGGTAGGTTACCAAGCTGATTACATGCCTTTGGCTTATTTTGGTACCTTCTCAGGTTCAAGTAAACTCAATGCATCCATTTCTTTCTTGCCAAGTGTGAATATCGTAATCACAAACGACAGAAGCCTTTGGACACGCTGTCCAATAGTGGAGCTCGGAAGAAACCCTGCCTTGAACGTAGGTGGTGCCCAACCAGGCGCTCTACGCAAGAGCCCTAGTGTGGACAAAAACGGTAATCCTGATGGAACAGGTGAAGGTATGGGCTGGTTCCCTGGCTACGCTGTAGACCTCGAATCTGGTGCCCGTCTTTACATGGCATTCGGAGAAAACTCTTTCTTAGGTGGAGAAAACGGAGCAGACATGATCTGGAATCCAACAGATCGTTTGGTGAGCAACGTAGGTACACCACTTATGGGTGGTATGCACCCTGTGTACGTATTTAGCTATAACCAAGCAAGCACCAACGGTTTCAGTTCTGGCTTTAACTTCCCAGCTTACAATCCAGCGCTTGCTGAGTCAACAAGCGGAAACTTCGCTTACAACAAATACCTTGAGGTAGAAGCAAACAGTTCTTCAGCTAAACGTGAGCTTTACGGTTCTTTAACTTGGATTGCGTACCCATTGTTGGAGCAAGATCAAGAATTACTTGCAACAGATGTAACCATTCGTTTACGTGTCAACAAAGAATACAAAAACTTTGTGGGATCAGGTGAAAACGCAGGTAAGCCAATGTACGGCTGGTCAATGGATAAAATTGCGACCCAAGTTGGTTCACAAGACATGCTTAAAGAGGCTCTTGCTATGATCAATGTGGTGCCAAATCCTTACTATGCTTTCTCTGAATACGAGCGCACGCGTTTGGATACCAAGGTTAAAATTGTGAATCTTCCTGAAGTATGTACCGTACGTATCTATACTGCCAATGGTAAATTGGTACGCACCTTCAAGAAAGACAGTCCGCAAACCTATATCGACTGGGATTTGACCAACCATAAGGCAATTCCGGTTGCGGGTGGAATCTACCTGATTCATGTAGACGTTCCTAACGTTGGAGAACGCGTCTTGAAATTCTTTGGCGGCATGCGTCAAGCAGATTTACAAGGTATTTAATGAAAGAATAGTTCAATCGCTATGAAAATGACATTTAAACATATTCTTTGCTGTGCTGGCCTGATGGCCTCACTGCAAGCGCAAGCAGGTAATGAAGACCGTGTAGGTTCTGCAGGTGCCTCTCAGCTATTAATTAATCCATGGGCGCGCTCTTCAGCAATGGGCGACGCTTCATACGCCAATTGCAATGGTTTAGAAGCGAGTTACATGAATATCGCTGGGCTTGCCTTTACCGATAAAACGCAATTGAAGTACAACTATTCAAACTGGATGGGTAATGCAGGTATCGCTCTGAATGGTGCGGGCTTGGCTCAACGTATTTCAGATTCTGAGGTCTTCTCTGTGAGCGTGCAAGCCATGAACTATGGCGATATTCCGATCACCACTGTTGCAAACCCAGAAGGAAATATCGGTTTCTTTTCGCCGCGTTTCAATATTTTCAGTGTTGGATATGCCAAAGAGTTCTCCTCTTCGATTTACGGTGGGATCAACTTTAAAGTAATCTCTGAGAGTATTTCCAATTTAAAAGCAAATGGAATCGCCATAGACGCAGGTATTCGCTATGTATCAGGAGCACAAGATCAACTCAAATTTGGCATTACCCTCAAAAATGTAGGTCCAGTAATGCGTTACAAAGGCGATGGATTGGCGCAGCAAGTAACTTATGTAAGTACGGGTTATATCGCCTCTCTCGAGCAACGTTCTGCTACTTTTGAATTACCGTCCTTACTTGGTATTGGTGCTTCTTATGATTTCATTTTTAACGAGAGCAACAAACTGAATCTTGCTTTGGGCTTTACGGCTAATTCATTCATGAAAGACCAATACCGAATTGGTTTTGATTATGGCTTGTCCAAAGACAACATGGCATTCAATATGCGCGCTGGTTTTGTATACGAAGAAGGCATGTTCAATGAAGAAACACGCTCTAGTGCATTTAGTGGGCCAACGGCTGGTTTTTCAATAGACGCGCTTGTAGGCGAAAACCAAAATGCACTCGGAATCGAATACGCAACACGTTTTGCAGGTGTCTTTGGCATGATTCATACCATCGGCGCTACGATTAGCTTAAAATAATTTCTTACTTTTATACTTGTCAAGAGAGCTCTACTAGGGCTCTCTTGTTTGTTTCCATAATTTTGATCAGATGTCAACTATTAATTATTATACCGCAGAAGGTCTTCAAAAATTGAAAGACGAATTACATCATCTTAAAACCGTACAAAGGCCAGCTATTTCAGAACAAATTGCAGAGGCCCGTGATAAAGGTGATTTATCGGAAAACGCAGAGTACGACGCTGCCAAAGAAGCACAAGGAATTTTAGAAATGAAAATCGCCAAAATGGAAGAAATCATTTCGCATGCCCGCTTGATAGATGAAACCCATATGGATAATAGTAAAGTGTATATTCTTTCCAAAGTTTTAATAAAAAATCAAACCAATGGAATGGAAATTGAATATACACTTGTTGCTGAAAACGAAGCGGATATCAAGCTGAGAAAAATCTCCATAGAATCACCAATAGGTAAAGGTCTCTTGGGTAAGAAGGTTGGAGATATCGCCGAAATTCAAACACCCGGAGGCATAATGCATTTTGAAATCATTTCGATCTCTCGCTAATGTCTAGTATTTTTTCGCGCATAATTGCCGGCGAAATCCCTTGTTATAAGGTTGCTGAAAACGAAGAGTTTTTGGCCTTTCTCGACATTATGCCATTGGCAGCAGGCCATACGCTGGTTATACCAAAAACAGAAACTGATTATTTGTTTGATATCGATAACGATTCCTACCAACGCCTTTGGCTATTTGCTAAAGAAGTTGCTGGCAAACTCAAACAACATATTCCATGCAAGCGCATCGGTGTAAGTGTTATCGGTTTAGAAGTACCACATGCCCATATTCATTTGGTTCCAATGCAAGCCATCCAAGATATGAATTTCAGCAAAGAAAAAACCGCCGCTGATCCAAACGATTTGGCTGCTTTGGCAAGACTTTTGTTTGAAGACAAATAAAGTAATCGTTATGAAAACGCCATTTTTTCTTTTTTTGTTTTTTGTTTTACAATTCGGAAATGATTATGCGCAACCTATGCGCGTCTTGTTTGTTGGTAATTCCTACACCCATTATAACAATATGCCTAAGCTCTTCGAGCAAATGGCAGATAGCAAAGGTGTTCGATTGGAAGTCCTCATGGATGCCAAGTCCAGTCATACCTTTGAGATGCATTCAAAAAGACCAGAACTTTATACTAATATTCGCTCGAAAAAATGGGACTACGTTGTTCTACAGGGTTTCAGCAGAGAATTAGCTCAAGATGCAGCCACTATAGATTCAAATAGTATTCCCTACATCAAGCAATTGCTTGATTCCATTTACGCCAATAACCGCTGTACGAATGTCCTTTTATACCAAACCTGGGGCTATGACGGAGGTTATAAGGATGACTCCCTCAACATAGACTGGACCTACCAAGAAATGTCTGATCGCGTGCACCAAGGATATTTATATGTTGGTGAACAACTAAATCTTAGTATTATTCCTGTTGGCAAAGTTTGGGAAACCGTCAAAGAAAATTATCCGCAAATTCAGCTATATCAGCCCGACAAACAGCACCCTTCAATTGCGGGCTCTTATCTCTCTGCTGCTTGCTTTTATGCGGCCCTATTTAAGACCGAGCCTAATTTAGGTTTTAACTCTACGCTTGATCCCAAACAGGCAGCCATTATTCAAGAAGTAGCCGGAACCCTTGTTTTATTAAACAAGCAACGTTACCGCATTAATCAAAATTCAGTTGAGGTTGATGTGCGTTTGAACCCCGACTATAAAAAAGTCGTGCACTTATCAGCTAATTACCCGAATGCCCAGAGTGTAACTTGGGATTTCGGCGACGGGATGTCCGAAACAGCCTTTAAAACCCGACATGTATACAGCAAACCGGGTAATTATGAAATTAAAGTAAGAGTTCAAGATACCTGTGGCGAGCGTTTACTCAAACGCAAAGTGAGTATCTAAACCTTGATACCGAACAATTGACTGCTGTATTTTTTCATTGGCCACAAAATAAAACGCAGCTTTGCGCGAATAGCGTCTATGTAGTAGACAAAAACAATAAAGATAAGCCAGAACCCAAGGGTATAAGGGATCACTTCATAAGGCCCTAATTTTTCGTGCAGAAAATCATTGATCCCAATACGTATGACACTCCCGTAGAGCAACATCATGTGGATAATAAAAATGCTAAGCGTGTTTTGACCAATTTTAAGAAATAAATTGTCTTTCTTAATTTTTAGAACATAGGTTTCTAACCCTAAAAGTATGGCTAAAATGACCAAAACCATTCCGAATTTGTCTAAGAGCCAATCCATTTTATAAAATTCGACTGCACCCAACCCAGGCAAACTTTGGAGCCAAATTAAAAAGGGTTTGATGCCGAAAAAGAGCAGGATGCCAGCGGTAAGTGTCCCCATAATAACGGGTAATGATTTGACATGATGTTTATAATGATAGAGCAAAACGCCAAGCATGGCGCCATACATGGTATAGCCCATTCTGGGTGTAATCGGAAATTCAGAATGGGGTCCGTGAAACATATTTTGAATAAACGTAGGTGCATGTGCAGGCCAATATTGATTTCCAAGTGAGCCAAAAAACAACTGAGATAAAAATAAGGCGGTTCCGGCCAAAAAATAATATACCCAAAGAGGAATAACTTTTACAAAACGGAATAGTCCATAGAGAAGAATAATGGTCAATATACCCACTGCAATACATTGCAGCACATGAAATGCATAATACTGAAGTAAGTAGCCCCAAAAAAGCAATTCAACCACTCTTTTGAAACCTTTACGGACGCGCATATTTTGCCAAAACGATTGTTGTTCATTACCAAGCAAGAGGTAGGTAAAAATCAGACCAGTTACTGTTAAAAAGGTAGGCGAAGTGAAGCCCCGAATGAATTTCCATGTGACATAGGCCGGGTAGGAATCGCTAACATAGGCCGTTGCCAAGGAATCGTGAACAAAATGACCTTCAAGCATCAAAAGAATCGCAATGGTCCGCGCCATATCGATAAAATACAAACGCGTTTTGGGCTTGGCTTGGCTAGTTTGGTTTTCCATTTGGTTTCAAAAACGTGCGAAAGTTACGAAAGAAATGACGAATAGGCTCAAGCACTTGAACCAAACCGATGAAAAAGGCCAAGAAAAGTATGGCGCCAAAAATAGACGCTAATGGGCTGAGTTTATTTTCGAGAAAACTACGCAAACTGTAGCCTGTAATGGCGCCGTATAGAATGATGGCATGAATTACATAAATAACGAATGTTTCTTGGCCTACTGCCATAAAGTAGGGGTGTCGTAACCTTTCAAATCCGCTTAAGTAAGTGAAACCGATGAGAAGGAGCGCTACAAAAAATGCGCGATCAAATGCCCAAAGATATTTGTAATGAAAATGGGTGAGGTCGCCGTTATAGATAATAGTAAACACCCAACCAAGCAAGAAAAAACTGATTCCGATAGACAGCAGGTAACGGTATACATTTTTATTTTTGAACCCTGTGCCGTGCTGACTCAAGTAGTGACCAAATCCGGCACCAAAAAAAACAAAGCCAATCCATGGAAAAATAGAAAAACCTGTATCGGGTCCGTGGATCATATTTTGAATCAATGCAGGGGCTCCTGTTGGAAAGTAATTCGTTTGTAAGCGAATCAGGGGTGTGAGTCCAAATAAAACAACAGCGACAAGTAAGTAAAAAAACCAACTATATGTTTTCATGCGATACAAAAGCGCACTATACAATAACAAGATAATCAGTCCAATACCAATGCATTGCAGGATGTGGAAGCCCAAAAAATGAGGGTTGAAATGCCCTTTCAAATAATAAGGAACAAATTTTAAATTGAGCTGCAGCAAATAACCAACCAAAAGCAGGCTAAGCCCTCTGCGCCATCCTTTTCGAAACCGGGTCAATTTGAAAAATGGCACTGCGCCTTTCTGCCATTCTTTGTGTAATAAATAGGTGAAAACGGCTCCAGAAATTGTAAAAAATAACGGAGCGGTGAGTCCCCGCATGAATCCCCAGATGCTGAACCACAAATTTCCGGAAGAACCATGCAAGCGCACCTCAGCCATAAAAGTTGGATAACTTTCAAGGGTCATAGATATAAAATGACCTTGGAGCATCATAAGGATGGCCACACTACGGCTGAAGTCAAGAAAATGGATACGATGTTTAGGAATCATTTTGGGGAAATAGTTTGGGTACGCAACTCGATAATTTCAATGCGTCTTTCTAAGGAGGCATCTTTGGAATATACCGAATTACGCTGATCGTAGAAGTTGTCGCTAACCTCCTTTTTAGCTTGGTATTCTCCCATGGGGACTTCTATAAACTGCAAGCGGGCAGGTGAAGTTTGCATGTAGGGTGCAAATTTCCCGCCATCTGCTTCTTCAAAATAATTTACTATTGATGCAATACGACGTTTTGTCAAATGTACGTTATAATCTGATTTGGCCAACGGACTTGCAAAGCCTTGAACAATAATACTTACTTGTTGTCCGGATTGTAAGGCTTGCCAAACTTGTTCTTTGAATAAAGCGAGGTCGTTCATGCCTTTATCTACTTCGTTTTCAAAGAAAGTGTATAAAGATTGCGCTTGATACCTTGCGGCACTGGTGTCCCGACCTTCCTGGACTTTTTGTAAATACAAAGGGTATTGGCTTTTGTATTTCACATAGGTTTCTTCATAAGAAAATTCGGTGGTTTCAGCTGTGCTTTTTGGATTCGGATGATCATTCTCAAAATAAAGTTGAATGGGTAATTGAACAATTTGTATGACTGCGGTACTTGTTGGTGTTTGCTTGGGTTGCGGTCTATCTAGGTATGTGAAAAAGACATCACTGCAACAGGTAGGGTGCGAGGCATATAAACTGCCCAAGCGATTTGAACTCAAGTAAGCGGTATCGCCCTTACAAAAAAAGTACAAATCGTTGGCTGGGCTATTATATGGCATACCCAGATTGATAGGTGGACCAAAACTACCATCTGCTTGCAGGTTACTGTAGAAAATATCCAAGCCACCAAAACCGGCATGCCAAGTCGAAGAAAAATAAAGTCTCTGAAAGAGGGGATCATACCATGGTGACACCTCGTTTTCGATGGAATTGAGCCCAGTTAGATTTTCTGTGCTCATGATTTCTCCATTGGCATCAAGTAGCGCTAAATAGAGGTCTGTGCCTCCTCGTCCTGTTGGATGTTGGGCACTGTAGGCAAGATGTAGTTTTTTATTCAGTTCAAAAATATGCGGCATACTGTA
>CAZINO010000022.1:0-9533 GCA_964540625.1 uncultured Lishizhenia sp.
TTGTCTGCATTGCCGAAAAGCCAAGTGTTGCCCGTGATTTAGCGGAGATTTTAGGTGCCAAAAACCGCAAAGATGGCTACCTAGAAGGCAATGGCTATGCCGTCACTTGGGTCTACGGACATTTGTGTTCGCTCAAAGACCCCGAAGATTACAACCCCAACTGGAAATACTGGAAATTAGAGGACTTGCCTATCATTCCGCCGCAGTTTGGTATCAAGTTGCGCGGCGACGACGGCGCAAAAAAACAGTTTCATGTGATTGAACGCTTGGTAAGCCAAGCAACCGAAGTCATTAACTGTGGTGATGCCGGCCAAGAAGGTGAACTGATTCAGCGTTGGGTCTTGCTCAAGGCCAAATGCAAAGTGCCGGTCAAACGCCTCTGGATTTCTTCGCTCACCGAAGAAGCTATTAAAGATGGTTTCAAGAAACTAAGGCCAGGCTCTGATTTTGACCGCCTCTTTGCCGCAGGCAACGCCCGGGCGGTCGGCGATTGGGTCTTGGGCATCAATGGCACCCGACTTTTTACACGCAAATATGGCCGAGACAAACAAACGCTTTCCGTGGGGCGGGTGCAAACACCAACGCTTGCTTTAATTGTGCAGCGTCAAAAAGAAATCGATGCTTTTACATCTGAAACTTTCTTTGAACTCAAAACCATTTACCGCGAGACCGAATTTAGCTGTCAGATAGACCGCCTCAAAACCAAAGACAAAGCCGAAAAAGGACTGTCTTACCTCAAAGAGCAGCCCTTCGAGGTCACTTCCTTTGAACAAAAAGACGCCAAAGAAGGCAACCCACGCCTCTATGACCTCACTTCCTTGCAAGTTGACGGCAACCGCTACTACGCCTACTCCGCTGAGGAAACGCTCAACAAGGTGCAGAGTCTTTACGAGAAAAAACTCGTGACCTACCCGCGCGTAGACACCACTTATTTATCCGAAGACCTGCATCCGAAAATCCCAGGTATTCTTAACGGCCTCCGGGATTACAAGCGCTTTACCGAGGCGCTAGCAGGCAAGCCCATTAAAAAATCAAAGCAAATCTTTGACGACAAAAAAATCACCGACCACCACGCGATTATCCCGACAGGTGTGGCGCCTTCGGGCATTAGCCCCGACGAACAGCGCGTCTATGACCTCATCGTTCGCCGTTTTATTGCCGTTTTCTATCCTGAATGCAAGGTGTCCAATACAACTGTTATGGGGAAAGTAGCGGCATTGGAATTCAAAGCGACTGGAAAGCAAGTCCTGGACAAAGGCTGGCGCGTACTATACGACGATCTCAAAGCCCAACAAACCAACCCCGAAGATAAAATATTACCACTTTTTACCAAAGGTGAGAGCGGCCCACACGCGCCTTTTATTCATGAAGGCAAAACAAGTCCACCCAAATACTACACTGAAGCTACCCTACTGCGCGCCATGGAAACCGCAGGTAAACTCGTAGACAACGAAGAAATGCGCGAGGTCATGAAAGAGAATGGCATTGGCCGACCTTCCACAAGAGCCAGTATCATCGAAACGCTCTTCAAGCGCCAATACATTGAAAAGAAAAAGAAAAACTTGGTGGCTACCCCAACGGGCATGGCGCTCATTGATAAAATTTCTTACGAGTTGCTCAAAAGCCCAGAATTAACGGGCCAATGGGAGCACAAACTACGCATGATAGAGCGCGGTACCTATGAAGCACAAACGTTCAAAGACGAATTATTTGTCATGGTGCGCCAACTCACGGACGAAGTTATTTTTGGTAAAAACTAAACTTACATGCGCTGTGGTGCTTCTACACCAAGCAAACGAAGTGCTGTAGCCAATACCTGACGCACGCTCGCACTCAAGGCCAAACGCAACTGGCGCACTTCTAGGTCAGGCTCAATGACAATTTTAACGCTCTGATAAAACGTATTGTAAAGTTTGACGAGCTCATAGGCGTAGTTTGCTAAAAGGGCGGGCGAATAGCTTTTTGCTGCTTCTTCGAGCGTGTTGCCAAACAAAGCCAGTTGCTTGATGATTTCTTTCTCTTCAGGTTTCAAGGATGCTGAAACCGAAACGGCCGCAGGTTGGTAAGCGGCTTTTTCTAGTAAGGTACAAATACGCGCGTGCGTGTATTGCAAAAACGGACCTGTGTTGCCCGTTAAATCAATCGATTCTTCTGGGTTGAACAACATGCGTTTTTTCGGATCGACCTTCAAGAGATAGTATTTGAGGCCACCTAAACCAATTTGAGTGTAGAGCCGTTCGCGTTCCTCGGCGTTGAGCCCCTCTAAATGGCCGCGTTCTTGGGTCATTTCTTTGGCTTTGTCAATGACTTCGGCCATGAGGTCATCGGCGTCGACAACTGTTCCTTCTCTGGATTTCATTTTGCCACTCGGAAGATCAACCATTCCGTAGCTCAAGTGAAAACAGTTATTGGCCCAAGCGTAACCCAATTTTTGCAAGATCAAAAACAAGACCTTGAAGTGGTAATCTTGCTCATTACCCACAGTATACACCATTCCGTGTAAGTCTGGGTAATCTTTGAAGCGATCGATAGCGGTGCCGATATCTTGGGTCATGTAGACGGCAGTACCATCTGAACGCAAAACCAATTTCTCATCGAGGCCGTCGGCACTGAGGTCTATCCATACTGATCCGTCTTCTTTTTGATAAAAAACACCTTTTTGAAGCCCTTCCATGACCTGGTCTTTGCCCAATAAAAACGTATCAGACTCGTAGTATAATTTATCAAACGTAACGCCCATCTGCGCATAGGTGGCGTCAAAGCCTTGATAAACCCAACCGTTCATGGTGGTCCAGAGCAAGTAAACTTGCGGATCTCTGGCCTCCCACTTCACAAGCATTTCCTTGGCTTCTTGTAAAATAGCGGTTTGGTTTTTCGCTAATTCTTTGATTTTATCATCGAGCGCAGCTTGGGCTTTTTCGTCTTTTCCCTCTTTGGCTTTCTGGAAATTTAAAACGGCTTCTTGAATGGCGGGAGGGGTGTCAGAAAAGTTCCCACTTTGCCATTCAGCCATAATTACTTTGGCTTCTTTTTGTAGGGCTTTATCGAACTCGACATAATATTTTCCCACTAGTTTATCGCCCTTAAGACCTGTATTAGCTGGGGTTTCACGCTCCCCTTTTTGGTTGAGTGGCGAAAATTTCTCCCACGCTAGCATCGATTTACAAATATGAATGCCGCGGTCATTGATGACCTGTGTACGTACCACCTTGTGCCCCACTGCTTTTAAGATTTCAGCTACAGAGGCCCCTAAAAAGATATTGCGCAAATGGCCAAGATGTAGTGGCTTATTGGTGTTTGGCGAAGCGTACTCAACCATAACGGTAGGTTTGGAGTTGGCAGCTGCCATGCCAAATTGAGGGCTGCTTTGCATTTCTTGCAAATGACCTAGCCAATGGGCATCTGTGAATACAATATTCAAAAATCCGTTGACAACAACACAATGTGAAACACCGGCTATGTTTGCTTCTATCCAATGCTTGAGTTTTTCTCCGGCTTCTTGAGGTGAACAACGCAACATTTTGACAAAAGGAAAAACAACAAGGGTGAGGTCACCTTCTACATCGCGACGCGTCTGCTGAAATTGGATGAGATTTTCTGTAATTGGGGCGCCAAAAAGTGTAGGTGCCGCGGCAAGAAGGGCTTGGCGGATATGTTGTTCCATTTGGTTAATCGAGCTGTGAGATGATGTGTTCTATGAGTTCAAGCGCGTGTTCGGCCATCTTGTTTTTTTCGTCGTCGAGGCAAGGATTGACCTCCACGATTTCTACCGCACAGAGCTTTGCGTCTTGGGCAAAATAGGTCAATATTTGATCGGCCTCAGCAAACGACAAACCGTTGGCAACGGGTGTGCCCGTTCCAAAAGAAGTTTCTTCAGGGTCAATGCTATCTACATCGAATGAAACATAAAGGAGGTCACAGGCCGCTAGCTTTTGCGTTATTTCTTGCAAACAAGTTTGTAGCCCCTTTTGACGCACTTCGGCAACCGAATAATTACGCAAATTGAGTTCAGAAATGACGGCGTCTTCTTCAGGCTCGGTATCTCGGACACCGATATAAACGAGGTCTTCAGGTAAAAACGCCTTGCTTTTAAGGGCATCCCAATGGCTTTTTGTCTGCGCATCTAATTGATTTTTTGCTAAATGCAAATGATCAAGACCTAACGCAGCCGCAATTGGCATTCCGTGAATGTTTCCTGAAGGGGTGGTGTACGGAGAGTGGATGTCGGCATGCGCATCAATCCAAACAACACCAATTCGCTTATCCGGATACGCTTTTTTAAGCGCCGCTAAGGTTCCGGCCGCAGCACTGTGGTCGCCAGAAATAAGAAGTGGCAGCGCTTCATGGGAAATACAACCAAGTATTTTGTCGGTAAGCGAGGCGAAAACAGTACTCAATCCGTCGATATATTTGGCAAATTGAAAGTGAGTAGGCGCATCTAATAAGTCATTGTGGTCGTCAACTTTTTGAATTTCAAATTGACTAAATAGCCTGCTGCCTTTGGTGCGTGCAGCCGTGCGTATGGCTTCTGGCCCAAGAGAGGCACCTCTTGTACCCGCTCCTAGTTCAGAGGGATTGAAAATAAATTGTATGTTTTTTGACATAAGATACCCGAATGGGGCTATTGCAAAGATAAGGGTAATTTGGTAAAGCTGAGCTAGCAACCACCTGTCATTGGCTCGACGTAAACTGGCTCTACAATGCGCTGTTCTTTCGCTTCTGATGAAAGATAAAGGATACGCTGCTCGTAATTGGAACTGATAATGAAGTCCGGGATATGATCTGAATCTATGAGCCCGACAAACAAGCACTCCAAACGATTGGGACCATATTCATATTGAGGATCCACACTGCGAAGCAATTGTACTTGTTGGGCTTGATGAGGGTCATCGGTTTGTAAATAAAGTGCGTAGTTGCCAAATCCTTGATTTTCTGGCGAACCCTCATTGTATAAAGCTTTGCCTTTTGCAAAAAGCCAATAATGAATGTTACCTACTTGAAATTGAAGGGTGTCTCCAGGTAAAAGCACGGATTTTTCATCATGAAATCTAGGGCTGGTGTTGCTTGCATAAAACACTTTGAGTTTTTTAGGATGCAAGTTTCCTTTTCTGAGCGTAAAAACACAATGCTTGGGCGTAGTCATTATTTTTCCACTCCAGTTAGCCGTATCTTGCTCGTCTTCATCTACGATACCATCGAACACGGTTTCAATAGTAGGTTTCACCGGATTGAGGTACCAATTATTTTTTGTTTTGAAGATGCCGAACCATTGCGCTTCCAAAAAAGTAGATTCAAGCTCATCCTCAGCTCTAAAATAAGCTTCTGCCCCAAAAATACCGGTTTGGAGGTATTCCACATCGGGATAGTTCAAGCGAAATTTCGCATTAAGACCCTTCCTTAATTGCGTGGACTCCTGTGCTTTGGTGTTTAGAGCTGTGCCTTTTTCTTTCAAGTCACTTGTATTACCACAACCCAAGCACAGCAGGCAACTCAAAATAATCCGGTAGCTTTTCATTGTTTAAAAATAAGTATTCTTAGTTTTGTTCATGCTTCAACGACTGCACCTTTTCCTTTTTTTGACCGTCCCACTTCTTTTTATGGCCCAAAAACCCTTCGTCGGGAGTTTGGAATACAACGTGGCAAAGGTGGACCTCATTTCAAAAGACACCATTCGCGGCAAACTCTTTATTTATGCCCTTGATTCACTTGTTCGGTTCAATTACTTACTCGAAGACGGCAGCAAGCAGCAAAGCATTCACCTTCTTGGCAAACAAAAATTCATTTCATTGATTGAAATTGACAATTTATTTTTTGCGATTCAAATCAAGGATACAAGCACCGAAAAAAACAACTTTAGCTATCGTAAACATCGGGTAAAGCAAACGTTTTGCGGACTAAAATGCCGGGAAGCCGAAGTTATTTTTCCGAACGGAAATGCACTCCTTTTTTACGCTAAATCAATAGACGCAAGCTATTTTGTAGGTTTAAACACAGCACCTGGCCTGCCTGTGAAAGGTCAGCTCCCCACAGAATCAGGATTTATGGCTTTCGAATTGACACAACTTGACAAACGAACACCTCCAATACAAATGTTCATCCCCGATAAAAAATATAAAATTCTTAGTCTTGATGATTTTCTCAAATGGGCTTCTGAACAAAACACCATACAGGATATCGATTAACTAACACCAAGCTGTTTATAGGTTTCCGTTTTAGCTGAGCATGATGTACCGCTTTGGCGTATTTTCGTTTGATTAGACGCAAAAGCCTCATGGAAGAAAACGAATACATCCCAAAATCGAGCGCCAAACCAGCTCCAAAAACCGAAGAACCACCGCGTCCGCAAGCTGCAAAAAAGCCTGCGAAAGAAAAAAGCATTCCTACCGCTGGGCTCAAAGAAAAAATGAATCTTCCAAAAATTAAAATTTTTGTAGGGGCCCTCTTGAGCTTGGTCAGCATTTATCTTTTCCTTGCCTGTGTATCTTACCTTTTCACTTGGACCAAAGATCAAGATCAAATCATAGACCGCGACTTTAGCGCCTACATCTTCAATAACAGCTTGCCTGCTGCCGAGAACTGGCTTGGCAAGTTTGGTGCCTGGACCTCACATTTATTGATTCACAGTGGTTTTGGACTCCCTTCCTTCGGACTTGTTTTTTTATTGTTTTTAGGCGGTTTCAGGATTTTATTTGGAACGGCCCTTTTACCACTAGCGCGCACATCAAGCATAGTGATCACTTACTTGCTCTGGGGCTCTATTTTTCTTGGATTTTTTAGTCCACAAATTAGCTACGCAGGTGGCGCTTTTGGTTTTTACACCAATGAATGGCTACAGCTTACACTTGGAGGTTTTGGCACACTATTGCTCCATGTTATTTCCTTTTTTGTGCTCACTACGCTCCAGTTTAGCCCCAACTACCAAGCACTTTTACAACGCATCTTTGGCAAACAAGCTGATGAAGCAGCGGCAATGAATAGCCAAAATGACAACCTTTCTCCTTTCGATGATATCTACGTCGTTAACACCATCAAAGAAGAGCAAATCAAAGCCGACGACATCTCGCAAACGGTTGAATTCGATGACGGAGATTCAGATGAGCAAGATGTTTTTGACGAAGAAAGTGAACTCATCGTGCAGATCAAAGAGGAGCCCTCCGTTGAAACACAGAAAGACAACTATATTGAATCCGACTTTGAAATCGAATTAGGCGAAGATCCAATTGTTCCGACTCCAGTACAGCAACCGCTTGCCGACGAAGATGTGCTTGCGACTCAATTGGTGAGCGAACACGGTGAATACGACCCAACCAAAGACCTCGAGGGTTATTTATTACCACCGCTAGAGCTCATGAAAGAATACACAAGTTCTGGTGTTTCGGTGAGCAAAGAGGAGCTCGAAAACAACAAGAATCGCATTGTAGAGACGCTTTCACATTATAAAATTGATATTGCAAAAATCAAAGCGACAGTTGGGCCTACCGTAACACTTTATGAAATCGTACCTGCACCCGGAGTGCGCATTTCTAAAATTAAAAACCTCGAGGACGATATCGCCTTGAGCCTCTCTGCGCTGGGCATCCGCATTATTGCACCTATTCCTGGCAAAGGGACAATCGGTATCGAGGTGCCGAATTCCAACCCCGAAATGGTTTCGATGCGCTCGCTCATTGCTTCCGATAAATTCCAACACTTTGATGGCGAACTCCCGATTGTCATGGGGAAAACCATTACCAACGAGACCTACGTTTTCGATCTCACAAAAATGCCACACCTTTTGGTAGCAGGCGCCACCGGACAAGGTAAATCTGTAGGGCTCAATGCCATTTTGGTTTCCATCCTTTACAAAAAACACCCGGCTCAAGTCAAATTTGTGTTAGTTGACCCGAAAAAAGTAGAACTTACCCTTTACAATAAAATTGAACGCCATTTCTTGGCCAAGCTGCCTGGAGAAGAAGATGCGATCATTACGGACACCTCTAAAGTGGTCAATACGCTCAATTCCTTGTGCATTGAAATGGACGAGCGCTATGAACTACTCAAAGATGCTGGCGTACGCACCATCAAAGAATACAACGCCAAGTTTATTGGCCGCCGACTCAACCCAGAAAAAGGCCACCGTTATTTGCCTTATATCGTGGTGTTGATCGACGAATTCGCAGACCTCATCATGACCGCTGGAAAAGAAGTCGAGCATCCGATCGCGCGCATTGCGCAGCTGGCACGCGCCATAGGCATCCACCTTATTGTGGCCACACAGCGCCCTTCGGTGAATGTTATTACCGGTATGATCAAAGCGAATTTCCCGGCACGCATCGCGTTTAGGGTATTATCCAAAATTGATTCGCGCACTATTCTAGATGCCTCGGGCGCCGATCAGCTTATTGGACGCGGAGACATGCTTATTTCTACTGGTTCGGAAATGAAGCGTCTTCAATGCGGTTTCTTAGACACACCTGAAGTCGAAGAAATTTGTAGTTTCATTGGTTCGCAACGCGCCTACCCAGAAGCACTCATTCTTCCTGAATACGTACCAGAAGGCGGAGAAGCCAGTGGCGATTTCGACATGAATGAAATTGATCCGATGTTCGTGGATTCGGCTAGAATTGTGGTCATGAACCAGCAAGGTTCTGCAAGTCTTTTACAACGCAAACTAAAGCTTGGCTACAACCGAGCAGGTCGAATTGTGGATCAATTAGAAGGCATGAATATCATCGGACCTTTCCAGGGCAGCAAGGCACGCGAGGTATTGTTCTCTGATATTGAGAGCCTCGATGAGTTTCTTAAAGTGAAGGGGCTTCTTTAAATCTACTTGACGCGGTTTAAACCGAGCGCGCGCAGCATCCATTTTGGCAAATGCTTGCGTTTACCACCTTGTTTGAGATTTAAGTAAAGGCCAAGTTTCTTGAAAACCGGAACTTTATGCGTTTCCACAAATTCTATCCAATAACCATCCGGATCTTCGATGTAGGCAAAACGACCTGCCGCTTCTCCCATATCAAAAGAATTATCCGAATCTACCGTAAATGGTGTACCGAAAGCCTCACAACGGTTTTTGAGTGCATTCATGCCTTGGACATCAAAGCACAAATGAATAAATCCCCAATCTCCCCAAAAACGGTTTTCAAAAATTTGTCGGGCCACATTGGCCTGCTGAAGTTCTACTAACTCAATTTCTGTAATGCCGAGTAGTTGTGCAAAATAGCCCTCTCTTTCCGTCTGATGGGCCAAAAGTACTCTTCGGAATGCTTGGTTGCCGCGCGGCAAAAACCCATAGTCTGTAAATGAATTGGTTTGGTCATAAATTAGTTGATCATAGCCTAATAACTCTTGGTAAAATCGCTGCGAATTCGCCATATTGGAAACACCAATAACGGCCCCTGCAACGCCACCACATTTGGATGGATGTTTTGACTTTCCGAACCACGAGCGAGCCTCTACAATCTGAAAATAATTGCCGTTTGGATCTTGCACATAACAGGTCCAACGACCTGCAGGATCTTGAAAAGCGTCACTAACCTTAGCGCCCATTTGCA
>CAZINO010000022.1:9633-27560 GCA_964540625.1 uncultured Lishizhenia sp.
CGATACCACGACCAAATTTCTTGTACGTTGGGCACACCAATGCCCATTTGTTGAATGCCGTTGAGGTGAAATTGATTGTTCATTTTTTAGCGTATTGCGCGTTCATTAAATAATAAGTACCCAAAACCTAATTGAATCTGAAAAGGTTGTGCGTACTGGGGTAAATAATTCAGACTGGCTCTTACCGGGCCAACCGGAGAATGATAAATAATGTGTCCTGCAGCCAACAAACTGCGTCCATCGAGCGGTTTGGCATAACTAAAGCCACCGTCTGGGTCCTGGACCAACTGTATGATCGGTAAAAAGGCATAGGCATCTAGCCTAATATCGAGATTTTTTAGAGGACTCACAACGAGTTGCGTGCCGATACATGCATATTGCGTAGACCGGTACGCTGCAATAAAATAGGTATCTAGATCTGGAAGCACATTCAGGCCTGGCAATGCAAGCATACTTGCAGTATAATTCGCAAATAAGGACTGACTATTCAAAACCGTCTTCAAATGCACGCCAAAGTTTACAACTTGCTTTTTTTGAAATGGAAAACTGAGTAGTTCAAGTTGAATGCTGAGCCATTGGTGTTTTTTACTGACGGTGTCATTTGATACGGAAGTAGAGCCTGGTATCGTTAGCTCTTTTCCGCGCACATAACTGACCTTGCCTTCGATAAGTGTTCCGGCACTGGCAAATTGTTTGCGATTGAGCGTGTTGCGTGTATAGGACAAGCGCAAGCTCTCTCCTATAAAAGTGGTGTAATCGGCGGTGTCTTCTTTGGTAAAGTAGGTTGTTTGGTAGTATGCGTCGTCGAGCCAAAAGACACGAGCGTTGCCAGCAATAACGCCATGAGGTCCTGATGGCAGCTTTAGTTGCAAGCCTGTATAGCGTTCTTCCTGGACCAAAAAAGACGGCTTGACATCTTCAAAAAAAGTGGCAAAACTCTTGAAATAATCCCAACGGTTCAAAACCAAATACGCGCTTAATGAAATCGGAACCGGACCCGGGAGTACCAATTCGTAATTCATTTTTCCCGAACCGTAAAACTTGCCAAAATAGGAAGACAACTCGAGTTTCTGACCAACGTATCCTACGCGGCGATAGGCCAAACTCAAGAACCCTGTATTGACCGCTCTCGAAGAAATATATCCACCAAAATCGACACGAAACGCATTTGCTTTATTCACTTTCAGCTTTAAGGCAAGTAAGCCATTTGGTTTTTGTTCAATACTCGGCAGCAATGAGCTATAATATGGGGCGGCTGTGGCTTTGTAAAAGCGATTTTCTAGCTGAACACTGTCTAAAATGAGCCGTGAATAACGGGGAAGAATGGCGTTTCTCAAAAAAGGGAGGTCTTGTTTTTTAGTGGAGTTTGAGCGCACCTCTGCTACTTTAAAAGGAACCAAACTTTGTTTAAACGCACTGCGTTTTTGAGCGAGCAAACTAGAATCTGCACGTGGGATCACGTATTTAGTAATTGAGTCCATGAGTGCCATTGTGGCGGTATAGCCATCGTTAATAGCCAACTGAACGTCTTCGAATTCAAAGGTGCCTACATTTCTTTGCGGTTCTATGATAATCCCCTCTGAACATGGCATATTGTAGTTAGTGGGGGTGGTCATCATGCTATTGAGCAATCCAAAAAAATCACTTTCGGAAACGGGTGCTAAATTTTGTGAAACATTACTTCCAATAATGAAATCTGGGGCAAAAGCATCGTACAAAACATCGACAGGAAAGTTGTTATAAAGCCCGCCGTCAAAATACAATTCACCGTTGATCCGTATTGGATTGAGATAAAGCGGAAAAGTCATGGAAGCCCGCACCGCTAAATTGAGCTGACCTGCTGAAAACGTACGACTCTCTTTGGTCTCCACTGCAGAAGCTACACAACGATAGGGAACAAAAAGACGATTGAAATCATCTTGAACACTAGCGCTGGTTCGGCCAAAAATCTTGAGCATTTCAAAATCAAAATAAGTGGGGTCTATCAGGGCCAGTGGCAAAGATTTCTGTAGTGTGCTATCTTGGGCTAAACTGAAATTAAACATGGATGCGTTCGGCAGATCCTGATAAAAAAAGAAGGGGTGTGCTGCTTCTTTTTGGCCTTTGACCATTAGTTGAAATGATGGCGAGAGCACGTAAGCTTCGATTTCAGCAGGTGAATAACCACAAGCATACATAGCGCCAACCAATGCCCCGGCAGAAGTTCCGACGATATAATCAATTGGAATGTGCTTTTCTTCTAGCGCTTTGAGCACACCTACGTGCGCTACACCCGAGGCTCCACCACCACTTAGAACAACACCAATGCGCTGTCTTTCTTGCGCAAACAACTGCATGGTTAAAAAAAGGAAGCACAAGAGGTATTTGGTCTTCGACAAATTCGTTCTTTTGTACAAAGTTAACGAATCCCCAAACAATGGACCCAACCCCGAGCTCAAAAACAGCCCCACTCAAGATCACACTCAAATGTTTTTATGGCTTCGAGTCAGTATTGGCCGAAGAACTACAAGAACTCGGCTATCCCGAAACAGAACTCCTGAACCGTGCAGTGCAAATCAAAGGCAATTGGGCTGATGTTTACAAATTGAATCTGTATTGCCGCTGTGCCATCGCTGTATTGGTTGAAATCGATCATTTCTACATACAGTCCGAAGAAGATTTGTACAAAAGAGCCTTGCGGATCAAGTGGCATGAACTCTT
Organism: uncultured Lishizhenia sp.; assembly: GCA_964540625.1. Taxonomy (GTDB): domain Bacteria; phylum Bacteroidota; class Bacteroidia; order Flavobacteriales_D; family Crocinitomicaceae; genus UBA952. The sequence goes on from CAZINO010000022.1 coordinate 12,334, forward strand.
TGATGTGAAGAAAACTTTTGCAATTAAAGGTGCTATTTTCTCACCGATTTTTAAAAATACACATTACCCATTTTTATTGGTCAAAGATGCGATTGTTGACACCTTTAAAAGCAAGGCCGATGAAAGACCAAATATCGATGTAAAAAAGCCTAGCGTTCTTTTTGATCTTTACATCAAAGACAAAGAAGTAACCATCTCTGTCAACACAAGTGGCTTGCCCCTCTTTCAACGTGGCTACCGAACAGCGGTTGGTCCTGCCCCACTCAATGAAGTTGTTGCAGCATGTTTGGTTCGGATGTCTGGTTGGGATCGCAAGCAAACATTAGTGGATCCTTTTTGTGGATCGGGCACCTTGCTGGCTGAAGCAGCCTTGTTGGCAACAGGCATTCCAAGTAATATTGAACGACAGCATTTCGCTTTTAAAAATCTCAAAAATTATGACGCTGCTCTTTGGGATTCCATCTATGAAAGCGCTCCGCGAGTGGTGCGCCAATTGCCTTGCGAGCTCATAGGCGGAGATATCTCAGACGAAATGGTCCTCAAGGCCAGACGCAACCTCAGGACTTTCTCTTTTGGTCGGTTTATAGAAATTCAGGCTGCTCCTTTTGACAAACTCAAGGTAGAAGCGCCTGTCTTTATTTTAACAAATCCGCCCTACGACGAGCGTTTGGCGACGGATATCGAAGAACTCTATGGCAATCTAGGTTCTTGGCTCAAACACCAAATGGCGCCAAGTAAAGTGGGCATCATTAGCGGTAGCCTAGAGGGATTTCATGCCATTGGCCTCAAAGCCGCGTCGAAACATCGGGTTTTCAATGGCGATATCGAGTGTGAATTCAGGAAATACGAACTATTTGAAGGTAAAAAGGCGCTCAATTGAGCGCCTTTTTTATTCATGTTAATGATTTTGTACTAGCGTTGTTCAATTGGAACGTACTGACGATTGGTTTGACCTGTGTAGATCTGACGCGGACGGCCAATTGGTTCTTTGTTTTCGGTCATTTCTTTCCATTGGGCAATCCAGCCTGGTAGGCGGCCGATTGCAAACATGACGGTAAACATTTCAGTTGGAATACCTAGCGCTTTGTAAATAATACCTGAATAGAAATCGACGTTTGGATATAAATTTCGTGCTTTGAAGTATTCGTCTTCTAGAGCGACTTTTTCTAGTTTCTTGGCAATATCCAAAAGTGGATCGTTGACGCCAAGCTTCTCGAGTACGTCGTCACAGGCTTTTTTAATGATTTTAGCACGCGGATCGAAGTTCTTGTATACGCGGTGGCCAAAGCCCATGAGGCGGAAAGGATCTTCTTTGTCTTTTGCTTTGGCAACCCATTTGTCGACGTTTCCGCCGTCGGCATGGATACGCTCTAGCATTTCAATCACTTCTTGGTTAGCACCACCGTGTAGTGGGCCCCAAAGCGCGGAAATTCCTGCAGATACTGAAGAGTATAAGTTGGCTTGCGAAGAGCCAACGATACGCACGGTTGAAGTAGAACAGTTTTGTTCGTGGTCGGCGTGCAAAATAAGGAGCTTATTGAGTGCATCGACAACAACTGGATCTACTTGATATTCTTGGGTAGGCATGGCAAACATCATGTACAAGAAATTCTTGCAATAATCAAATTCATTGCGTGGGTACATGAATGGATGACGAATGAGGTTTTTGTAGGACCAAGCCGCGAGTGTTGGTAACTTAGCTAGCAACCTGTGAATGGTGAGGTTTTTGGCCTCAGCACTGCGGTTTGGATCTAGAGATTCTGGGTAGAAAGTAGCCAAAGAAGCAACCATTGAAGACAAGACACCCATTGGATGCGCTTTTGAAGGATACGCTTCAAAAAATTGTTTCATGTCTTCGTGGACCAAGGTGTGCTTGCAGATGCTGTCTTGAAAAGCGTGTAATTCTTCTTTGTTAGGAAGATTTCCGTATATGAGCAGGTAAGCCACCTCGATAAACGATGCTTTCTCGGCGAGTTGTTCGATTGAATACCCTCGGTAATGCAAAATACCTTCTTCACCATCAAGAAATGTGATGGCACTTTTAGTTGCCCCTGTGTTTTTGTAGCCGGTGTCTAGGGTAACATAACCGGTGAGGTCACGCAATTTGGAGATGTCAATTGCTTTTTCGTTTTCGGTACCGACGACTACTGGAAGTTCGTATACTTTGCCGTCGAGTTCGATTTTGGCTGTTTCACTCATGTGATGGAAATATGTCGTTTGATAAATGTGTGCCTAAATTACAAAAGAATGCGCAAATGCTATGCATAGAACTTGAATAAAAACAATTAATGACCATTAAAGTTTAAAGTTCTTCTAAAATATAGTCGTGAATCATGTTGAATAAATGATTGCGTGTGTTCCCGCCGTAAATGCCGTGATTTTTATTGGGATAAATAAATAAATCAAATTGTTTATTGGCTTTGACTAACGCACTGATCATTTCCATAGAATTTTGATAATGAACGTTGTCATCGGCAGCACCATGAATCAAGAAATATTTACCTTGAAGATCTTTGGCAAAATTGATCGGCGAATTATCGTCGTATCCTTTTGCATTTTCTTGTGGGGTACGCATGAAGCGCTCGGTGTATATATTGTCATAAAAACGCCAATTGGTAACTGGTGCAACTGCAATTCCAACCTTAAACAAACCGTTTCCTTTTGTCATGGCCAGCGAGGACATGAATCCGCCGTAGCTCCAGCCCATAATACCCAGGCGAGTTGGGTCTACATCGGAACGCTCCGCAAAAACGCGCGTTGCCTCCAAAACATCTTGAATTTCGAGTTTGCCCAATTGCAAATAAGTCGACTTTTTAAAATCGGCGCCGCGGTATTGGGTTCCTCTTGGGTCTATACTCAAGACCATATAGCCCTCTTGCGCAAGCAGGTTATGAAAAAAGTAATCATTGCCATCCCAGCAATCGAGAACCTCATTATGACCTGGCCCACCATATACATTCACAAAGACCGGGTATTTCTTGGTTGGATCATAGTTGACGGGGTAAATTAAGGAAGCATTCAAAATTACGCTTGAGGTGGGAATGGAGAGGAATACTCTCGGGCTCAACTTTTCTTTTTTCATTTTTTCAAGGAGCGCCGAATTTTCCTCTAAAGTCTTGACTATTTCGCCGTTAGCCTTTCGCAAAACGATAACTGGAGGTGTATTGGCATTCGAATACGTATGTATGAAATACTTCATTCCGTTTAAAAATGTAGCATTGTTATAACCAAGCGCGGACGTTAGGTTCTTTTTTTGAGCCCCATCGATCTGAATACTGTATATTGATTTATAAATGGCTCCTGGCTCGGCACTCGAATAGTAAATGGATTGTGTTTGTTCATCAAAACCCAAAAATTCAATGACATCCCAATCGCCTTTGGTGATAGCCGTTGTAGATCCGTCGAAACCAAGTCTGTAAATATGATTGAATCCGCTCGATTCGCTGGTACGAAGAATCGATTTTCCATCTTGAAGTACCAGTAAATTGTTGTCTACATCAATATATGTCGATGAAGTCTCTGTGAAAAATTTAGTCGACTTGATTTGTTTTTGCGTGGCGTCAACGAGCCAATAATTGAGCTCGTTTTGGTGCCTGTTCATGGTTTGCACAACCAACTGATTGGATTTTGAAGACCAATTCAGGCGCGGAATGTATTCATAAGCTCCGACTTCGACTCCCTGAATTTTCAAACTTTTCAGATCGATTAAATGCAAAGTTACCTTGCTATTTAATTCCCCGGCTTTCGGGTATTTGTAGGTGTATTGCTCAGGGTATAGCTGCCCATACATGGCCATCTGAAATTCGGGCACCTCGCGCTCATCAAACTTCAAGAATGCCAAATATTTGCTATCAGGAGACCAACAATACGCCTTTGTAATGGCAAATTCTTCCTCATAGACCCAATCTGTGGTGCCGTTGATTATCTTATTGCGTTTGCCGTCTTGAGTAAGTTTAGTTACTTTTCCTGACTTCAATTCCTTGATAAATAGGTCATTCCCGTGAATGAATGACACTTTCGTACCGTCTGGACTATATTCTGCCAATGTCTGAGGCGCATGATCTGCGTCCAAGGCTTCTAGTTTTTTAGCATTTAAATCGTAGAGGAAGTAGAATGCCTCAAAACTTCTACGGTAAATTGCTTTTGGTGCGGTCCAAAGAAGAACCTTGTCTTCGCTGGCATTGAATTCGAAGCCGGCAACTTCGATTGGTTTGTCGTTCCAAACAAGGGTGGTACCAAGAATGAGTATTTCTTTGCTTTTGGCTTCGTCTAAAATGTCGCCTTTCACCAAATTGCCATTTCCACCCCACTCAACATAATGCTGACCGTCCTTGAGCATTTGATACGCCCCGGCACTCTTTGCAGTAAATTCATAGTTGCGCCAAATGCGTTCGACACTCAAATTTTGAGCAGTTGTTTGTCTGATAATGAGGAGCAAAAAAAAGATGCTAAAAACTGTTTTCATAGTATAAGAAATTGAATCCCAAAGTTAAATAGATTTCTGATGTGAATTTTCGAGCCAAGTTGCTTCATCTTAAATTCACAATCGTTTAGCAAAAAGTTTTTCTGTCTTCACATAAAATCCTTAAATTTGTACCAGTGAGCTTATGACCTCCTTGAAGCCTACTTTGGTCGAAACCATAAGCAAACATTCAATTAAACACAGCTGATTGTCAGTTATTTAAATCTAACATCATGAAGCAAACACTACTCTTTTTTTCAATTTTTACAGCGGCAATCTCTTTTGCACAAAACACTTGTAACGAACTTTTCATTTCGGAATATGTGGAAGGTTGGTCAAACAACAAGGCTTTAGAAATTTATAACCCCACCAACAACCCTATTGATTTGTCTGGCTATTTCGTGAGCAGATACTCTAACGGAGCTACATCTGCAACCGTCGCCAATTCAGTTCAACTCAATGGAATTGTTCCTGCAAAAGGTGTTTATGTTGGTGTCATTCAAAAACTCGATCCAAACGGAACCGGCCAAGAGGCACCAGTTTGGGATTCGCTTCAAGCAAGAGCCGACGGTTTCTATTGCGCTGACTACAACGTTTCCAATGCTTGGTATTGGAATGGCAATGACGCCATTCTACTCGGTAAAGGTACGCTTCCATCCAGCCCAACTGCCGTCATCAACGCTACCAACGTTACGGGTTTTGCCATTGTTGACGTATTTGGAAAAATCGGCGAAAACCCCGCAAACGAAACCGGCACTAGCTCTGGTAACGACGGCGCTTGGTCTTCACAATTTCCGTACAGCACAGGTTTAGGTGTTTTGCTTACCAAAGACCACAGCCTTATCCGCAAACCTGGTATCTTAAAAGGGCAAACAAGCAATCCGTCTTTCTTCGATCCACTCCTTGAATGGGATAGCATTCCACCTGTTATTGTGCGCCTCGACGCAAATGGCGATACGCTTTATGGTACCAGCGGCAATCCCATCCTAGACGGCAACTGGTCTTCTCTCGGAAGCCATGAGTGCAATTGCAACAACATTAGCGTCAACGAAGCACAAAAACTACAACCAAGTCTGTATCCAAATCCGAGCAACGGTCTTGTGTATATCAAAACACAAAATGACGTTCGCAAGATTCAAGTGATCTCTGCACTTGGTCAACAAGTTAAAGAGTTACAGGTCTCCGCAACACAAACGCTCGTTGAACTTGACCTCAATAATTTACAAGGTGTGTACTTCCTTCGCCTTACCAATAACGCTGGTGAGCAGACTTTACACAAAGTAATTATCCGCTAAATGTTGCGTTCTTGTTGTCTTGCGTTACTCCTTGTAGCGTTGCCCTCGTTGGCCTTTAGCCAGCAGAAAGGTTCTATATCCGGTGTTGCACTCATGACACCTGGTGACGTCCCAGTTGCCGGCGCTAAAATCACACTAAGTAACGCCACCCAAGTTTTCGCGCTAAAAGCCACAGACGATGCTGGTATGTACCGGTTTGAAGGAGTACCCTATGGTCAATACAAAATCGTATTTTCCTTACCACTCACCGATACCGTTAGTCATAACGTCATCCTGAATCAAGCAAGTATTACCCAGAACTTTACGATCCGACCGACGCAAGAAGTTCGAGAAATCCGCGTCATTGGCAACCTAGTTAAAGGACAAAACGTTCCGGTTGCGGTCACTAAAATTGACACCAAAAAAATAACCGAAGAACTCGCCTCGCGCGATCTCCCGATGCTATTGAACGGTACCGCAGGCGTTTACGCAACCAATCAAGGAGGTGGCGACGGCGATGCGCGTATCAATGTGCGCGGTTTTGACCAACGCAATGTAGGCGTCATGATCGACGGCGTTCCTGTAAATGACATGGAGAATGGCGCTGTCTATTGGTCAAATTGGTTCGGACTCGACGCAATTACCTCCCAAATGCAAGTGCAACGGGGTCTTGGTGCAACCAAAATTGCCATGCCATCAATCGGAGGCACCATCAATATCATTACCCAAGGTGTAGGCACTAAAAAAGGCGGTAGTTTCAAACAAGAATACGCAACCGGTAATTTCTTGCGCAGTTCACTGTCTTACAACACAGGCATGACGAAATCAGGTTGGGGTCTGACCTTTTCCGCATCGTACAAACAAGGTCAGGGTTGGGTAGACGGCACACCAACGCAAGGATTTTTTGGATACACCAAAATATCCAAGCGCCTTGAAAAACACCTGATCACGCTCTCCGCATTCGCAGCCCCGCAACAGCATGGTCAGAGATCATTCAACCAAGGCATCCAATATTGGGATGCTAGCCGATCGCAACAACTTGGAATCCCCTATGATTCCACAATGCCTTTAAGCGACATGGGCATCCGCTATAATCAGCATTGGGGCTATGTCACAAACGACGCTGGTCAGCAAGAAATACTCAACGAACGCCGCAATTTTTACAACAAACCTCAAATTACGCTCAAAGACTTTTGGTCCGTTAATGACAAACTTGACATTTCCAATTTAGCGTATCTCTCCATTGGCCGCGGCGGCGGAACAAGTATTTTCAACTCTTCTGCTGTCCTTAGAGACAGCAACGCCAACATCGATTGGGATCAAATGATTACCGAAAATACCGTAAATACACTTTTCGGCACCCCAAACATAGACCCCCTTTATTCTGCGACAGAAATCAAAGCAAGCCAAATTTTGCTTGCCAGTATGAATAACCATTTTTGGGTCGGTTATTTAGGTCAATTCAATTATCAATATTCGAAAAAAACCAATTTTTCTGGTGGTCTTGATTTTCGCTACTACGAGGGAAGACATTACCAAGTAATTACCAACCTACTCGGGGCAGATTATTTCGTGAGCACCGCCGATTTCAATGATGCCGACCCCATGCAACGCGTTGGCGACAAAATTGCTAAAAACACCTTCAATGCAGACCGCGATGGTGTGGTAACATACGCTGGCCTATTCGGACAAGTGGAGCACAGTGGTGAACGCATCAATTGGTTCGTCAATATGTCGAGTATTCTTAACGGTTACAAAGGCATCGATTATTTCCAACGAAAAGTATTGGATCTCGGCGACACCATTCTCAGAATTGGTGCCTTGGACACCATCCAATACAACGGCCAAACTTACCATGCGGGTTCAGCCGGACTTACCTACTATCAAACACCCTGGAAATACATCCCTGGCATTACCATCAAAGGAGGCTTGAGTTACAAAATAGGTAAATTCCAAGATGTTTACTGCAATTTGGGTTACCTGAACCGCACCCCACAGTTTTCTAATGTCATTGACAACAACACCAATTCATTTTTTGGCGAAATCGTAAACGAGATCATTTACGCAGCCGAAGGTGGTTATCATTACAGCAATAAACATTTTGGCGTCAATTACAACGCCTATTTCACGAATTGGAAGAACAAACCTTTTCCATATGGCGTTGCTGTCCCTGACCCCAATGACCCTACTGAGTTCATTCGCGTGAACATCAATGGTATGGACGCCATTCACATGGGACAAGAAATCGACGTCGCATGGGAAATCAATTCAAAGTTATCTTTTGAATTCATGTTCTCTATTGGTAACTGGATTTGGAATTCGAGCAAAACCGTCTTCATTCCGCAATACGATTCTTTAGAATTCACCTTCGATGCCAAAGGCGTTCACGTTGGTGATGCCGCTCAAACAGCCTTGGCTGCAGGACTTCGCTACGAACCCTTCAAGAACAGCTACATTAAAATTCAGGGCCAATACTTCGACCGCTATTACGCCAATTTTGATCCCTTCTCACTTCAAGGCATCAACGGTGGCCGCGATTCCTGGAAAATCCCTGCCTACTCCCTCGTAAATCTTTTCGGCGGCTACCGTTACAAGCAATTTAGTGCTGGATTTGCGATAACCAACCTACTCAATACCTCATTTATCTCAGATGCCACCAACAATGCCAATGGTATCTATGATCAATTCGATGCGCGTTCGGCAACCGTCATGTTTGGCCAAGGCTTGCGCTTTAATATCAACTTAGGCATACAATTTTAAAATATGAAAAAGCTCTTTTTACAACTCATCGTGCTGGCTTTTGGCCAACAAGCTTTTGCCCAAACTATTGAGCAAGTACGCAACTTAGGAATCGGTCAAACCGTGACGGTAAGTGGCGTAGTTACAAACGGCAGTGAACTCGGCCCAATCCGATACATGCAAGACGGCACCGCAGGTATCGCCTGTTATGGAAGCAACCTCAATACCGTCCAAAAAGGTGATTCCATTACTGCAACAGGTGTGCTGTTTGAATTCAACGGCCTTTTGGAATTGTCGCCTACCAATAGCTTTACCAATCACGGCCAAGCTGTAAACCCGCCTGCACCACTGGTTATTTCTATCCCAACCGCAGGTGAATCTCTAGAAGGGCAGCTTATCCGTTTTGACAACGTGAACTTTGTACAAACAGGGAATTTTGCGACTGGTAACAGTACCGTACAAATTTTTGACGGAGCCAACACCTTCGATGTGCGCATTAATGGCAGCACCAATATCGATGGCTCAGCCATACCTACAGGCCCAATAAGCATCATCGGATTACTCGGTCAATTCAACGCCAATTACCAATTGATTCCGCGTAGCACCCAAGATTTTTTCACTTATGTGGCACCTGCCCGTGAAATCAATGTCAAAATCAATGGCAATGACATCCTATCCGGAAGCACCCATGTTGTCGGAACTGCGGCAACTACAACCATCACTATTGAAAACTATGGTGTACAAAACTTGACAGTTTCTGGTGCAACCTTCAGCGGTGCCAATGCTGCAGACTACGCCTGTACTGCAAACGTAGTTGTTGGTCCAACTAGTAGTCAAACAATTACCCTTAATTTTAACCCAGGTGGCAATGGCTCGAGACTTGCAACACTTTCTATCGCCAATGATGACTCCGATGAAAACCCATATATCATCAACCTCTATGGTATCGGCAACAACAATTTAGCGACAGAACCCGTCAATCCGGAATCCAATTCAGTCAATTGGCCTGTTGTAACGCCCTACAAATTAGTCGGAGAATTCACGCCGTCAGGTGCCGAGCAATACCTCGTCTTGTGGAAAGAAGGAGATCCAACCTCACCAGTTCAAGGTTACCCCTTAGATGGTAGCACCTACAAAAGAGGAGATGTCATTGGCAACGCCAAAGTCGCCTACGTGGGTCCAGGTACCTCTTTTTCACCGCGCCATGTACTAGCCAATACCGGATACATGTTTGCGATTTTCGCCTTCAACGGTCCGGAAGGATACCAAAATTACGACCAAACCATTCCAGCAGGTTCCTATAAACCTACACTAGGTAGCCAAATCGGAAACTACTACAACGGCATCAATTCAGGTGCAAGTAGTTTTTTAACAGACCTTAGTGCTTTGATCAATCCGCATACCTCCATCAGCTATTACAACTACCTCACCACCATGATGAACCAATATGAGGTGAGAGATACCACAAATGGACAATCTTTTGTTGAATGTGTTTACTCAGGAGAGCGCAAAGTTTTCAACGACCCTTTCAGCTGGACTGCAGTAGGCTACTCTAGAGAACACACTTACTCTCATTCTTGGATGCCAACTTTCCCATGTGACAATCCAGAAAAACCAGAATACAACGATCAGCATAACCTTTGGCCTACCAACCTACAACAAGCCAATACGCCACGATCTAACCTTCCACTCATGGATATCGATGGAAACGTAGTCTTTACTTACCTTCAAGGACGCGTCGGATACAGCGGAAATCAGCTGGTCTATGAGCCACGTCCAGAGCAAAAAGGAAATGCAGCACGCTCCATTTTTTATATGGCAACCTGTTACAATGGCCAATCAGGTAATACCTGGGAGCTCCCAGCAAACCAAAGTCAAGAATCATTGAAAACATGGCACTTTGCCGACGCCCCAGACAACTACGAAATCGCACGCCATGAATATGCTGCTGTGCTACAAGGTAACCGTAACCCTTTCATTGACTCCGCATATTTTGCTTGTCATATTAATTTCTCGAACATGAGCTATTTATTCTGCGACATGGGTCTCGAAGAAAAACTAGATCAGAACTTCTCTGTATTCCCTGTTCCTGCCTCGCAAACTTTGTATGCTCAAGTAAATGGTTTAGATATTACAGGTTACCAAATCACCGACATGCAAGGCCGTCAGATTGCAAGTGCCCAAAATACGAAACTTCCAGTTCTCGTATTGCCTATCGCCGAATACCATGCTGGTGTTTACATCCTTAGTGTCGACACACCATATGGCCAAGTGAAGCGAGAGTTTATCATTGAATAATGTTAAAAACCCTTACTTATATAATCATTGGAGCAAGCCTTTCGGCTTGCTCTCTTTTTTTTGAGTATAAACCAAAAGTTTCTTTTGTAGAAATCAACAGCGCCACTTTAGACACCACTGGACTGTCTTTTTTAGTAGCCTACCAAGATACCATACGAGAAGAGTTTCAGCAAGTGATCGCCCGTACTCCTGAGCCACTGCTTATTGCGCGTCCTGGCTCTAATCTCATGAATTGGTGTGCCGATGCCGTAATTAGTTCACAATTGGCAAATAAAAAGCTGTCCGAACCGGTTATTTGCTTGCTCAATACAGGAGGGCTCAGGGCTTCATTTGGCACAGGTGACTTAACACGTGCTGACTTCTTCAAACTCATGCCCTTTGACAACAAATTGGTATGGGTTCACCTACCGACATCCAAATTAAATGAGGTCGAAAAATACCTTTTAAAATCAGGAGGAGAACCAATTGCCAACTGCACACTCACGGACCAACACCTTAACATACCTGGTTTACTCGAACAGCATCAATATATTTGGGTGCTCACCTCTGATTTTCTTGCCAACGGAGGCGATCAAATGTCTTTCTTTTTAAATGAAACCAAAGAAGAGACCAATATACTTTTGCGCGATATTTTTATGACCGTTGCCAAACAACAACAAGTCTTGATACTGGATGCGCAACCAAGAATAACAAAATGAAGACGACCCGCCGCCACTTACTTCGTCGCTTCGGCATCCTACCTGTCTTATTGGGTTTACCCAATTGGTTAGGCGCATTTCAATTGAGAAAACACAGCGATAAATTAGTCATTCTACATACTAACGATACGCATTCTCAGATTGACCCCTTACCTGCAAATCATAGCAAGTTTCCAAATCAAGGAGGGGTTAGCGCACGTGCCGCAATGATCTCTGAATTCAGAAAAAACCACGCACATGTCCTGCTACTCGACGCCGGAGATTTTTTCCAAGGCACCCCCTATTTCAATCGATTTCATGGGGTACTTGAAATGAAAGTCATGAGTGCATTAAAATACGACGTAGTGACCTTAGGTAACCACGATTTTGATATTGGTATAGAAGGCTTTATGCAAGCACAGCAACATGCCAATTTCAAATTTGTCAATGCCAACTATGATTTTGGTCAGACCCCAATGAAAGAAATTGTACAACCTTATCAAATTATTCAAAAAGGTCCTTTTCAAATCGGCATTTTCGGTATCGGGATCAATTTAAATGGGTTGGTACCAACAAGCAATTTTGAAGGTATACAGTTCAAAGACCCTTATCAAAGTGCCCGTGAAGTCGTGACTCAACTTCAAGAACGCAATTGCGACATCATCATTTGTTTATCGCATTTAGGTTTTCAATACGAAGACCCTTCAAAACCCAGTGATGTCAATCTTGCCAAAACTGTAAGTGGTATTGATTTTATTTTAGGCGGTCATACCCACACTTTTATGGAAGAACCCGTAAAAATAAAAGACCCCAGTGGTCATGATGTTTGGATACATCAGGTTGGTTGGGCAGGGGTGCGCATGGGCGTGATTGAAATAGAAGATAAAATAATACGGTGCTCACAAAGAATCGTCAAATGAAAGTCATCTTACTATTGTTTGGCTTAACGTTTTTTTTGTCTTGTACGAAAGAAGTGGAAATTGCTATACCACAACTTGCACCGCAGTTGGTGGTAGATGGTCAAATTGAAGTAAATGGTTATCCGCTCGTTTTACTTACCCTTTCTAAAAACATAACGGACACCGTTAGCTTGGCTAACTACCTCAATAGTGTAGTGAATGACGCGAGTGTCAAGGTGATTTGCAACAACGATACCTTTTCACTGAGCCCCATTCCCATCTATGAGCTTCCGCTTGTTAGTCAAAAGCGAATGGCTGAAATACTGCGCTTGGAATTGGAAGAAGTGCAGCTTTTGCCTGTAGAAGTCTACACAACCCAAGCCTTCGTTGGTGAAGTAAACAAGAGCTATCGCTTGCATATCGCATACGAAGGTAAAATATTTTCTGGCAGTACTTATTTGCCAATGCCCACACCGCTAGATACGCTTTATTGGAAAAGAGAGCCCCAAACGCAAGATTATGGCTTCAGTTGGGCGCGTTTAACAGATCCTTACCAGACTTCAGATGCATATCGATGGGAAGTAAGACGGATCAATCAAAATGAAAATGGCGAAGAACTGGACCCTATTTTCAGGAGGGCCCGCGGTGGCATTTTTTCGGATGCCTATTTTAACGGCCTGACCATTGAATTTTATTATCAAAATCCCTTAAAAAGAAAAGACAGCACCCACCTCAAGGAGTTTCGCCGCTATTATCGGTATGGTGATAGTGTCATCGTCAAATTCTCCAAGATGGATCAAGCCGTTTTCACTTATTACGATAGAAAAGCAGCCCAACTAGATGCTGCTAATAATCCGTATGCGACTCCTATCAATGTGCCCTCAAATATCAGCGGTTGTCTAGGGATTTGGGCAGGTTTTAGCCCATGGTACGACACCCTTTTTTGCTTTGATTGATTTTTGATTAAAGAATAAAAGACTGTCCAACAATTAATAAACAAATTTTATAAGTTGCGCACTAAACTTTTAATTTCTTTTCTTGTTTACGGAATATTAAATTAGACTTGAACATGAAGTTTTTGTATCTCTCCTTTTTGCTTGTTACTTTTTCAAGCAATCTTTTTTCGCAAACCACCGTGAGCGGCGGCATATATCAAAATACCACCTGGACCACAGCAGGTAGTCCTTACCTCATGACTGGTTCAATGGTCGTTTTCCCGAATGCAACGCTCACTATTGAGCCTGGCGTTGAAGTTCGCGTTACTCCTGATTATTCCTTCAATACAGGCAACTTGCGTTATTTGGAAATCAGAGGAACTCTTGTTGCCATCGGAACCGACGCAGCCCCTATTACTTTTAAGACAACTGACGCTAGCATTTTAGGCCAGCAGACTTGGGCAGGAATCGTTATCAAAGGATCACAGGGAGGTAATGTTCAGTTGGATCGCTTCCGGTTATTTGACAGCTTTCAAGGAATCTACAACGACATTGCAGAACCAGGAGTAGCATACAACTGGACCAATTGCCAATTCAAGAACAACAATTATTGCGTTCAACTCAATGCAGCTATGACCTACAATAATTGTTTATTTGAGAACAATGGTGTTGGCCAGGCTGCGCAGCTTATTACAGGAACACTTACGGCCAACAACTGTCAGTTTATCAATAATTTTTGTTCATTTACGTGGGCACAGTCTATTGCCGTTGACAACTGTTTGTTCGAAGGCAATGGCAACAATATAGTTGGCTCACCAGGTTTAGTGACCAACTGCCAGTTTATCGATAATGATTTTGCGTTCGCCGAAGCCTATGGGCACACCATTCAAAATTGTTACTTTGAAGGTAATGGCGTGGCAATTGACAACTCTGGTGGCTCAAATATCAGCAACAGTACTTTTGACAGTAACGATTTAGCTGTTCGACTTGGCGACGGTAGTTCCTTAACCAACAATATCATCACCAATAATAATGTTGGCGTTGCTGTTTTGGCCTACAGCCCAACCACAACGCTCATTGAAAACAATACCATTTGTTACAACACCAGTTACAATTTACAAAACCTAACAGACAAAAACTTTCAGGTTAATGCCAATTGTTTCTGCTCTCAAGATTCCACGTACATCGAGAATCTTATTCTAGATGGTTATGACGACATTACACGTGGTTTGGTGAATTACGCCATCTACGACGACTCTTGTGCGAACGTACTCGATTATGTGGTGAAAGTGAACCTTGATGGTAACGCAAGTCTTCCAGAGACCGCGTTTACTTCTTGGAAACTCAGCGGGCAAGATGCAACAAACCTTTATTTGGAAGCAAAAGTGAATATGGAACTATACCTGATTAATTCCTTGGGGCAAGTCCAAAAACAAATGAAACTTCAAGTAGGCAACCATCAAATCCCTGTTTCTGGATTGGCAAAGGGTATCTACTTTTTAACAAACGATAAAGGTCAGTCGAAAAAAATCATCCTGTAAAGAGCTTACATCCACTTTGTCAAAAACTGATTGAAAGCCAATCTCAAATCGGCAAAGTTCTTCTCAAAATAAACCATATAATCCTGCTCGGCTTCGTGGTGATCTATTTTACGATGATCCACCGCCACAGGGTTGCGATTCACCTCAGCCACCAGTTGCTTTTCTGATTGCTTGATCTCATGGGCCAGCTCATCAATATGATTGCGCTGTATAAACAACTGATTTTGAAATTGCTCAACGCCTTTCAGAAAATCAAGGTGATTATTTTTTGAAGTGACCTCATCTAGACGCTCTTGCAAGATGACCAACTCTTCTTTGTAAAAATCAAGTCTTTTGAGCCAATCTTGATTTTCTTGGTGCTGGTCGTAAATAAATGATTGATGTGTCATAATGTAAAAGTTT
>CAZINO010000023.1:0-26943 GCA_964540625.1 uncultured Lishizhenia sp.
ATGAAAATTTATTAGAGGCGCACACCAACGGAAGTGGATGTATTTTCGAAACCACCGACGCTGAGTTAGCGAAATTACGCTACAAAAGCTTACATAAAGAAAAGTTGGCAAGGCTTGATCAAATTTTGCCCATACTTGGAAAGCGGCAAATTATCTTGGATTTGAAACATTGGAATGCTTGCACGGAGGGTTATGTTGATATGCCGCGCTTTAAAGAAGCACTCTATGAAATTCCCGAAAAATATTGGGCCCAAATTACGCTAGATTCTTCCAACCCAAATTGGCTTGCTGAATTGAGCGCAGATTTTTCGGTTGTTTTTTCTACAGTGAGTGTAGAAGAAGGCCTCAAACAATTACAAAAAGTACCCGCACTGAAAGGGCTGATGCTGCGCAGTAAGGATATTACCGCCGAACAAATCGCCCAATTGAAATCTATGGGCAAAAATTGTTATTTATTCGAAATGCGCTCGAGTAAAAAACAAAGGGCCGCTTTACAGAAGCAGCCCTTTGCGATATTAGCAGATGACCCGCGGGGTGCGCTGGTCATTAGAGATTGAAACTAAGCTTTGTAGAAAGGAAGTTTGACTACTTTTGCTTTGACGCCTTTTTCTCTGATTTCAATGAAAATTTCTGAATCGAGTGCAGTAAACGCAGTGCTGACATAACCAAGGCCTATACCCACTTTCATGCTCGGCGACATCGTGCCAGAAGTTACTTTTCCGATGACATTTCCTGCAGCATCTAAAATAGGGTAGTCATGGCGTGGAATGCCGCGGTCAATCATTTCGAAGGCAACTAATTTTCTTGTAAGACCTTGTTCTTTTTGATTTTTCAAGAATTCAGCATCTGTAAAGTCTTTGGTGAATTTGGTAATCCATCCAAGGCCGGCTTCGAGTGGTGAAGTAGTGTCATCGATGTCATTGCCATAAAGACAGAAGCCCATTTCCAAACGTAGGGTGTCTCGGGCTGCTAATCCGATCGGTTTGATGCCAAAGTTTTCACCGACTTGGAAAACGGCGTGCCAAAGTTTTTCGGCGTCTTCGTTTTTGACATAAACCTCAAAACCACCAGATCCGGTGTAGCCTGTTGCAGAGACCATAACGTTTTCAATGCCAGCGAAAGTGCCGTATTGAAAAGTGTAGTAGGTCATGTTGGAAAGGTCAATTTCTGTGAGGCTTTGCATCGCTTCAGCTGCTTTTGGCCCTTGGATAGCGAGTAGTGAATAGTCGTCAGATAAATTTTGCATCTCGACGCCAAGATCGTTGTGGCTTGAAATCCAAGACCAATCCTTTTCTATGTTAGATGCGTTGACCACAATGAAGTATGCTTCGGCGTTGATGCGATAAATAATGAGGTCATCGACAATGCCGCCTTTACCATTCGGCATGCAGCTGTATTGCGCTTTGCCGTCGAATAAAACGGAAGCGTCGTTGCTGCACACTTTTTGAATAAGGTCGAGGGCTTTTGGTCCTTTTAACAAGAACTCACCCATGTGAGAGACATCGAATACGCCTACGCCGTTGCGCACGGTTTCGTGTTCGGCATTGACGCCTTCGTATTGAACGGGCATGTTGTAGCCTGCAAATGGTACCATTTTGGCGCCGAGTGCAATGTGTATCGGGGTGAGTGCGGTATTTTTCATGTTATCCTTTGACGCGTTCAACGTATACGCCAGTTCTGGTGTCAATTTTAATGATTTCTCCGTTGTCAATGAAGAGCGGAACGCGTACCTCAGCACCTGTGGCAATTGTTGCAGGCTTCATCGAGTTGGTAGCGGTATCTCCTTTTACACCTGGCTCGGTGTAAGTTACCTCTGAGATGATATACATCGGGAGTTCTACTACCAGCGGCGTTTCTTCTTCAGCATGATACAAAATATTGACGGTCATGCCTTCTTGAAGGAAGCCTGGCTTTTCGACCATTTTGAGCGGGATTTCGACTTGTTCGAAAGTTTCATTGTTCATGAAAATATAGCCTTCAGCTTCTTGATATAGGTATTGGTATTCGCGGTTTTCGATGCGAACAGGTTCGATTTTGTGACCAGCAGAGAAGGTGTGGTCTAGTACTTTTCCAGACTCAATCTGACGCATTTTGGTGCGTACAAATGCAGGACCTTTCCCAGGTTTAACATGCTGGAATTCAATAATTTGAAAAAGTTTTTCATTGTGCTTAATGCACAGTCCGTTTCGGATATCTGCAGTAGTTGCCATAATTCTGTTTCATTTTGTGCGCAAATATAGCCGAATTCCCATTGTTATCAACACATTTAGTTTATAATTTCTGGGGTACTGAGGTAGTTGGAGCGCTTTAGATTGTTATTTTTGTTTGTTCTAAATTTTGTATAGCTACATGGCTGAAAATCAATATACCGAAGACAACATACGCTCGTTAGACTGGAAAGAACACATCCGCTTGCGCCCCGGTATGTATATCGGCAAGCTCGGTGACGGCGCTGCAGCCGACGACGGTATTTACATTCTCGTCAAAGAAGTTGTCGATAACTGCATCGACGAATTTGTCATGGGCAATGGCAAAAGGGTAGACATCAAAGTTAAAGACGGCAAAGTTTCGGTCCGGGACTACGGTCGCGGAATTCCGCTTGGTAAAGTGGTGGAAGTGGTCTCCAAAATGAATACCGGGGGTAAATACGACTCCAAAGCTTTTAAAAAGTCAGTAGGGCTCAACGGTGTTGGTACCAAAGCAGTTAATGCGTTGTCTTCTTATTTTATGGTTTACGCCGTCAGGGAAGGCGAAAAGAAAACCGCTATTTTTGAACGCGGTGAACTCGTTTCGGAACTACCCATCGAAAAAACCGACGAAACTAATGGCACTTACGTAGAATTCATTCCAGACGACAGCATTTTCAAGAAGTATGGCTTTAAAACCGCCTACCTCGACAAAATGATGTGGAACTACTGCTACCTGAATCGGGGGCTTTCTATCTATTACAACGGCGAAAAATACAATTCCAAAGACGGCCTCAAAGACCTTCTTGAAAACAACATGGATGGCGATCCGCTCTATCCAATTATTCACCTCGAAGATGACGACATCGAAGTCGCATTTACACACGGCCGAACCTACGGCGAAGACTACTATTCTTTTGTCAATGGTCAACACACTACCCAAGGTGGTACGCACCAAAGTGCCTTCCGTGAAAGTGTAGCCAAGGTAATCCGCGATTTCTACAACAAGAACTATGAGGCCTCAGATATCCGTCAGTCCATAGTAGCCGCTATTGCTGTCAAAGTCATCGAGCCTGTTTTTGAGTCGCAAACCAAAACCAAACTGGGATCACAAGAAATCGAACCAGGCGGTAAATCCATGCGTGCTTTTGTCAACGATTTTCTCAAAGACAAACTAGACAACTACTTGCATCGCAATCCAGATGTGGCCGAAATTATCGAGAAGAAAATCAAGCAATCTGAGCGCGAACGCAAAGACCTCGCTGGTATTCGTAAACTGGCCCGAGACCGCTCCAAAAAGGCAAGTTTGCACAACAAAAAGCTCAGGGACTGCCGTACCCACCTCACCGATCTCAAAGACGAACGCCGCGAGGACACTACTTTGTTTATCACCGAAGGAGACTCCGCAAGTGGTTCGATTACCAAATCGAGAGATGTCAATACACAAGCCGTCTTTTCGTTAAGGGGAAAACCGCTCAACTGTTATGGGCTCACCAAAAAAGTGGTCTATGAAAACGAAGAGTTCAACCTTATACAAGCGGCGCTGGACATCGAAGAAGACATGGACAACCTGCGCTACAACCGCATTGTGATTGCTACCGATGCCGATGTCGACGGTATGCACATCCGTATGCTCTTGCTCACTTTCTTTTTGCAGTTTTTCCCGGATTTGGTCAAACGCAACCACGTTTATGTGTTGCAAACACCACTTTTTAGGGTTCGCAACAAAAAGAAAACAATTTACTGTTATTCCGACGAAGAACGTCGTGCGGCAATAGCCGAACTCGGTAAAAATCCTGAAATAACCCGCTTTAAGGGGCTCGGAGAAATCTCACCCGATGAATTCGTGCATTTCATTGGTGAAGACATCCGTTTGGAACCCGTATTACTCACCAAAGACGCTTCCATCGATTCGATTCTGTCTTATTTCATGGGTAAAAATACCCCCGAACGTCAAGACTTTATCATTGACAACCTCCGCGTAGAAAAAGACCTGCCAGAAGCGTTGGTTGCCGCCGAAACAACAGACAACACCACCGAACTAGCATCTTAATATGGCCGAAGACGAAATCGAAGATCAGTTACCTCAAGGGCAAAACGAGCACAATCCGTTTGAGAAGCAGCACGTAGATGAGAAAATCGTGCCGCTCAACGGTTTATATCAAAATTGGTTCCTCGACTACGCCAGTTATGTCATTTTAGAGCGCGCGGTACCAAGTTTGTACGACGGCCTGAAGCCCGTTCAAAGACGCATCCTGCACTCCATGCGCGAAATGGAAGATGGCCGTTACAACAAAGTGGCCAACATCATTGGGAACACCATGAAATACCACCCGCACGGCGATGCCTCCATTGGTGATGCGCTGGTGCAAATCGGCCAAAAGGACCTTCTCATTGACTGCCAAGGTAACTGGGGTAACACCCTTACAGGCGACGGCGCTGCGGCACCTCGATACATCGAGGCTCGCTTGTCCAAGTTTGCATTGCACGTAGCCTTTAATCCAAAGACTACCAATTGGTTGGCTTCTTATGATGGCCGAAATAAAGAGCCTCAGCAGCTACCCATGAAGTTTCCTTTGCTTTTGGCGCAAGGAGCCGAAGGAATTGCTGTCGGTATGGCCTGTAAGTTTTTGCCGCATAATTTTATCGAACTTATCGATCAATCGATCAATCACCTTCGCGGTAAAAAGGTGGAGATCTTACCAGATTTCCCTAACGGCGGCATGGCCGATTTCTCTGGCTACAACGACGGCTTGCGCGGCGGACGCGTGCGCATCCGAGCTAAAATCAGGAAAGTTGACAATAAAACACTGATTATCAACGAGATTCCTTACGGAACTACCACTACCTCATTGATTGAATCCGTGATCAAAGCCAATGATAAAGGCAAGATCAAAATCAAGAAAATCGAAGACAATACCTCCTCAGAGGCTGAAATCATTGTGCATTTGGCACCGGGCGTTTCGCCAGACAAAACCATCGACGCGCTCTATGCTTTTACCGATTGCGAAGTATCTGTTTCACCGAACTCCTCGATCATTGACGGCGAAAAGCCGCGTTTTATGGGGGTCTCCGAGATTTTAAAAGTCAATACCGATCACACAGCAGCTTTACTTAAACTCGAACTCGAAATCAAACTCGACGAACTCGAGCGTCAGTGGCACTTTTCTACCCTTGAAAAGTTGTTCATCAACCACGAGATGTACATCGATTTCAAGTTATACAGTGACCGCGAGTCCTTGTATGCTTACCTCTACGAGCGCTTTAAGCCATTCAAAAAACAGCTCTTACGCGAGATCCAAGACGACGACTTGCACAAGCTTACGCAGATCCCAATGATCCGCATTACGCGTTTTGACGCCGATAAAGCCGACGAAGCTCTGCTGAAAATTGAAGAAGAAATGCAGTTGGTTAAGCATCACCTCGCCAATCTCATCGAGTATGCCATCGACTACTTCAAAGACCTCAAAAAGCGCTTTGGCGCGGGCCGTGAACGCAAGACCGAAATCAAAACCTTCGATACGATATCTGCTACGAAAGTGATTATTGCCAACCGCAAGCTCTACGTCGATTACGAAGAAGGCTTTATCGGTTATGGTCTTAAAAAGAATGAGCCTGTCTGTGACTGCTCTGAAATCGACGACGTCATCTGCTTCTTTTCGTCTGGTAAAATGATGATTACCAAGGTTGCCGACAAAAAATTCATTGGAAAAGGACTTATTTACGCCAATGTTTGGAAAAAAGGCGATACCCGAACCATATACCACTTGTTTTATCAGGACGGTACAGGTGGGCCAACCATGATGAAGCGTTTTTACGTCAATTCCATTACCCGCGATACCGAATACGACCTTACCAAAGGCACCAAAGGCACCAAAATGCTTTATTTTAGCGTGCATCCGAATGGCGAACGCGAGGTAGTGAGCGTCTTGTTGCGTCCGCGTCCGCACCTCAAGCGTTTGCGTTTCGATATCGACCTCGGGGCTTTGCTCATTAAAGGCCGTAATTCGGCGGGCAATCGTGTCACCAAAGAAATCATCCAAAAAATCGTCCAGAAAGAGGTTGGGGGCTCCACGCTCGCTGCCCGTAAAATTTGGTATGACACCGTTGTTGGACGCCTCAACGACGAAGGCCGCGGAAAATTCCTCGGTTCGTTCAAAGGAGAGGACCGCATCCTTACACTCTACAAAAATGGCGAATACCGTCTGAGCAGCTTCGATTTAGCTACCCATTTTGACGAAGACATGATTCACATCGAAAAATGGATCCAAGACCGACCAATTTCGGCCGTTTACTTTGATGCAGAAAAAGAGCTCCATTATGTCAAACGCTTTGTTTGTGAGGTAACCCAAGACAAACGCGTCAGTTTCATCTCAGAAGCACCGGGTTCTTACCTAGATGTCGTTTCAACGGCTTACCGTCCGGAAGCTAGAATCGTCTTCAATAAGTTGTTGAAAGAAACCAAAAACTTACCAGACCAAGTGTTGAATTTAGCGGACCTCATCGATATCAAAGGAATGAAAGCCCAAGGCAACCAAATGACTAAATTAAAAGTCAAAGAAATTGTCCTGACGCACCCCATTGACGAAAGTCCAGAGCCGTGGCCTCAAGAAGAAGCACCTGAAGCCGAGCTCGAGCTCGATTCTGAAGAAGCCGAAACGCCAACCATGGAGTGGGACCTCTCTAAAAAAGAGGACGACAACCCGGATCAAATTCCGCTTTTTGATGCAGACGATTCCGATGCATAAATGCCTCCAAAATAAATGAGCAATATCATTTTTTTGCTCCTTGTGCTTTGCTTATTTTTGTATGAACTAAATTAGCTACCAATGAACTTGCTCAAAGAAGATCGCATCAATTACCTCAATGTTGGCCTCATGCTGATCACAGCGGTATTGGCTTATTATTTTCCTTTTGAGACCTTCTTGTTGGCCTATGCTTATTTAGGTCCTTTGCATTACCTCACCGAAATCAGCTGGCTTCATGACCGCCAGTACTATGCCAAAGGTAAGTGGGATAACGCTGCTCTTTGGATCATCGGTATCTTGCTATCTTATGCGGCATTTGCCAAAGACTTCGGCTTTAGTAAGGATGTCTACGACTATTTTGTCGAGATGAATCTTTTTGACAAGCTGCTCGTGTTTGGCTTGTTCGCATCCATTCTTTTTGCGCTGGTTAAAAATTTGTTTATCAAGTTATTTGCCATTTTTGTTGTTTACATCATCGTTGCCGGATGGCTTAGTCCCGAACGCGCAGCGACCAACGCCGAAAGCACGACTGTTTTTGCCTTAACTGCGCTTATTCCAACCCTGATTCACGTCTATGTCTTTACTGGGCTTTTTATGCTTTACGGAGCGCTTAAATCACGCAGTAAATCCGGACTATGGCAAATGGTTGGTTTTGTGACCATCCCGTTGGTATTGGTATTTACTTTGCCCGTCGATACCAAAAATACTTTTTTATCCAAATTTGGAAAAGATGCTTACTACGCCAAAGGCGACGGTTTTTACAATACCAACTACCTCATCTTGGACCACTTTGACCTCATAGAAGAGCAAAAGCTTTCCAACAAAGAATACCTAGATATCATTACCAAAGAGGGCAACAAGAATTACTTTTTACGTCAAGGACTCATCGACACAAATGCGTTCAATGCACACGTTGACTCTTTGTCTAAAATTGCGCAGCGACCGTTTGTTGTCAAGCCAATGCCAATCAATACAGCCAATTTGGCGCCTCAATTCCAGTACGATCATCTTTTGTATTTCTTCGATACCTCGAGTCGTTATATTAATAGCATCAACGAGTACCGCTTTGAAGCGCTTCCAAGAAAAGTCATGAAATCGCGTACCAAAAAAGAGACCGACGCCCTCATTTATTTTTCAGAGGTTGGTATAATGCTGATGCGTTTTATTGCTTTTGCCTACTTGTATCATTACCTTAATTGGTTCAGTAAAACGGAGATCATCCGTTGGCATAAAGTACCAAAGGTGCGTTTTATCTTAGTAATGGTGGTCTGGATAGCCTCCTCTGCTTTCTATGCCTATGACTACTCATTAGGTCTTAGCTTGCTCTTCTTCTTGAGTTTTTCACACGTATTGCTCGAATTCCCACTCAACATTATTTCCATTGTTGGTATCGGCACAGAATCCTTATCGATTTTCAAAAATGGATTCAAAAAACCGGTCCAATCCTAATTTTAATCTTTACCCATGCTTAAATCTTCATTCCTTTTTATGGCGCTTATAAGCGTCCAGGTGTTTTTCGCTCAATTAATTACGACTACCCCAGACGGCCGATACACCCTGTCTGCGCAAGGCGCCTCTTATTTTGCAAAGCTTTCATTGGATTGTACGGCTAAACCAACGCCACATTATTATTATCAGGCTTTGCGTCAGCCAGGCGATACCCAGACACCAACAGACATCTGGCCTGCTTTTTATGGTTGTTATGATTGGCACAGCGCTGTTCATAATCACTGGGCGCTTATCAAAATCCTTAAAACTTACCCTGACCTCCCTGAGGCGGCTGCCATTCGTGCCAAATTAGAAGAGAGTTTTAGCGAAGAGAATATCCGTCAGGAGTATAAATATTTTGAAACCAATCAAGAGCGCTATATCTTCGAATTTCCATACGGACAAGGTTGGTTACTGAAAGTTGCCGATGAATTGGCCCGTTGGGACGACCCAGATGCGGCACGCTGGTTAGAAAATTTGGGCCCTTTGCACCGCTTGTGTGCGGCTGCTGCTCAGGTGATCTGGAAAGACATGAAAACAGTAGAGCTATCTGGCTCCCACGACGCACCATCTTTAAATTTATCCTTTGCCATAGACTACGCCCGTACCTTTGGAGACGAAGATCTTTTAAAAGTGGCGCTGAAAGCCAGTAAACGCTACTACGGTAAAATGACCAAAGCACCACTGCGGGCAGAACCTTTTGAGTATGACTTCATGTCTGCATCTTTGCTTGTTACAGACCTTATGCGCAAAGTATATACCCCAGAGGAGTACTTGAAATGGGTAAAAGGTTTTGCACCAGGTTTATTCGATGCGCAAACCGCAGCCAAAGACCTACAAATTAAGAAAACTGACAAACACGACGGTTATGAATCTCATTGGGATGGTTACCACCTCAATCGCATTTGGTGTCTGAACGGAATGCTCAAAACATTGCCTGCAGAAAGCCTAGATGCTGCAACCAAAGCAGCCTGGGTAAAAAGCATGAATGACATGTGGGATTACGCCCAAGAAAGTATCGGAAAAGGGAACTACGACATCGACCATTGGTTGTCGTCGTTTTCTGTTTTTGCTTTAATTGGTTACGAGTAGCCTAACGCGTTCAAGTGCCCATTGCAATTGCTCCTCTCTGCTTAAATGAGTGGTGTCGAGTACAATTGCGTCGTCGGCTTGCCTGAGCGGGCTCTCTGCCCTTGTACTATCTAGGTGGTCTCGTTCCAACAAATTTTTTGTGACTTCATCCGCAGCAACAAGCGCTCCTTTTGCGTTTAATTCTGCCAGTCTACGCGCGGTTCGTACCTCTGCGCTTGCCTTGACAAAAATTTTAAGTTCCGCATCAGGAAAAACAACCGTACCGATATCTCGGCCATCCATCACAATTCCGCCGTTTTTGCCCATTGCTTGTTGGAGTTCCACTAATTTGCTGCGAACGCGCTTAATAGTGGCCACTTGTGATACTACATTGGCCACGCGCGGCGTGCGAATGGCGTCTGTAATATCCTGTTTATTCAAAAAGATGCTTTGATCGGGAGTCATTTCGATCTCGATGTTTTGTAGGGATTTCTCGAGTTGTTCTTTTTGAATGACGCCTTTGTTGTCAATGAACTGCTGCTCAAGGCAATAAAAAGCAACGGCGCGATACATCGCGCCGGAGTCTATAAAAGTATAATTGAGTGCTTGGGCGAGCGCTTTTGCTAAGGTGCTTTTGCCGCAGGCCGCATAACCGTCAATTGCTATGGTGATTTTTTTTGCCATTAATAATAAATCGCTCTACGCACTTGGGTAATGTATTTCGCCATACGGATGACTTGTTTGGTATAACCAAATTCGTTGTCGTACCATGCATAAAGTACTACATTTTTACCGTCGACCGATACAATACTGGCATTCGAATCAAATACACTGCAACACGTATTGCCAATGATATCCGACGAAACCAATTCAGGATCAAAAGAATAATAAATTTGATTGACTAAATCGCCATGAAGTGCCGCATCTTTGATGGCAGCATTGATTTGTGCGACATCGACTTTTTTCTCGAGTTCGAGACTCAGGATTGCCAAAGAACCGTTTGGCGTTGGTACGCGAACAGCGTTGGCTGTGAGTTTGTCTTTGAGTTCAGGTATAACTTTGGTTACTGCAGACCCCGCACCTGTTGACGTAATCACCATATTGACCGCAGCCGAGCGTCCACGACGCGGTTTTTTGTGCATGTTATCGAGTAGGTTTTGGTCATTGGTGTAGGCATGAACGGTTTCAATATGGCCTTTTACAACACCAAAATGGTCGTTAACCACCTTTAAAATGGGGGAGATGGCATTGGTGGTACAAGATGCAGCAGAAAAAATGTTCTCGTTCTCAACATCGAGCGTACCCTGATTGATACCGTAAACTACATTTGGAATTTCTTTTCCGGGTGCGGTTAGTAAAACCTTGGCAACACCTTTTGCCTGTAAGTGGCGTGAAAGCGCTTCGCGGTTGGTAAATACACCGGTGTTGTCAATGATAAGGGCATTTTGAATACCGTAAGCCGTGTAATCGATGTCTTCGGGGTTGGCTGCGTCAATCATGTGGACAATTTGCCCATTGATAATCAGGCTTTTGTTGGCAAGGTCTTCGATAACAGAACCCTTAAAGGCACCGTGTACGGAGTCATTGCGCAATAGAGAGGCGCGCTTGATGATATCGGCGTCAGAAGATCCGCGTGTTACAATAGCACGCAAGCGCAATTGTTGACCTTTACCAGCTTGTTTGATGAGCTCACGAGCTGCCAAACGTCCAATTCGACCAAAACCATATAAAACGACATCTCTTGGTTCAATAGCTTGTGGTGTTTGGAGTCCGCCGAGTTTTTCCATGAGGAAGCGAGCCATGCCACTTTGTTCGGTTTGCCCAGCTAGCCATTCGCTTGCGAGTAGCCCGATATCGAGTTTTGAGGCTGGAATATCGAGTGTCATGAGGGTTTCTGCTAATGCTGCAGTTGTGAAAACGTCAATTGGCTTATTGACTACTTGTTTGGCGTACTCGTGGAGGTTAAGGATTTCTGAAATCGTGGTATCGGTGAGGTGATTTCTAAAAAGCACCAGTTCGATACCCTTGTCATAGAGTAATTCGCCTACTTTGCTTTGCAGTTTAACTGCTGCTCTTTCTCTTTCAATGTGGAGATTGAGCTCTTTTTCATAACCGTCTTTGGTTTCCATTTTGTTGTTGATTGATGTTGATTATTGATTACTGATGAAAAGAAAAAGGCTACCCACAAGTAGGTAGCCTTCGATATGTTAGCCTAGGTAAGACTTCAAAAGCTTGTTTCGTGAGGTGTGACGAAGTCGGCGAATGGCCTTCTCTTTGATTTGTCGGACACGCTCTCGGGTGAGGTTGAATTTGGCACCAATTTCCTCGAGGGTGAGGCCGTGGTTCATGCCGATACCAAAAAAGAGTCGGATGATTTCACGTTCTTTATCGGTGAGGGTGCTGAGTGAGCGCTCGATTTCTTTTTGCAAAGATTCGGCCATGAGCATGTGGTCGGTGCGCGGTGAGTCTTGGTTGGCCATGACGTCCATGAGGGTACCGCCGTCGTCGTTGGTGGTGAGTGGTGCATCCATGGATACATGGCGACCAGATACGTTCAGGCTTTCCTTGATTTTATCTTCAGGAACTTCTAGTGCTTCAGCTAATTCTTCGGCACTTGGGGGGCGTTCGAACTCTTGTTCTAGGCGTGAAAAGGCTTTGTTGATTTTATTGAGTGAGCCTACTTGGTTTAAAGGTAGGCGAACAATACGCGCTTGCTCAGCCAAAGCCTGAAGAATGGATTGACGAATCCACCAAACAGCATAAGAAATGAATTTGAATCCGCGGGTTTCATCGAATTTTTGAGCGGCTTTGATCAGACCGAGGTTACCTTCGTTGATGAGGTCAGGTAGGGTAAGACCCTGGTTTTGATATTGCTTGGCAACTGATACGACGAAACGAAGGTTGGCTCTTGTGAGTTTCTCAAGGGCTTTTTGGTCTCCGGCCTTGATACGGCGTGCGAGTTCTACTTCTTCCTCTGCGGTAATGAGTTCTTCACGACCGATGTCTTGGAGGTATTTGTCCAGAGATTGACTTTCTCTGTTGGTGATGGATTTGGTAATTTTTAACTGTCTCATGCGCGGATCTGTACTGGATTAACGTTGTAAAGTTCGACTTTTGGTAGTGAAGCAAAGTAACGCCGAAAATTAGGGATAAAAAAATCTGAACAAGGCTTTTTTGGCTGAGTTATTAACGAGTTCTTAACTTTTTCAACGTCTATTTTCGGCGGGTAAAATTACTTACAAACCAAGGCCTCGGTAGTCTCTTTTACCTGTTTCATCCATGATTTCTAATAAAATACCGCGGTTGACGCCACTGAGTTTAGAGGTGAGTTGTTCGACGGTTTCTATGGGTTCATTATTGACTTTAACGATGATAATGCCTTCTGTTAACCCAATGGACTTCAGTTTGCCCGTATTGATGGTTTTGATTTTAACACCGTAGTTGATATTGAGTTCTTTCTTTTCTTTTTCGGTGAGTTCCACGAAGGTAGCCCCAAGCGCGTAATTTTTGCTGATTTCTTCTTTGGAGAGCAGCTGCGTTTCGCCGTCTTGGTTGCGCAATACGAGGTCTTTGGTAATGATATCGCCATCTTTTTGACGCACACTTAAAGTTACTTTGTCACCCGGTCGGCGTTTGCCAATTTCTTCTTGGAGTGCAGCAACAGAATTAACCTCTTTGCTGCCAATTTTTAGAATGACATCGCCATCTTTGAGACCAGCTTTGTCGGCAGAACCACCTTCCACTATTTTGGCGATAAACACACCTTTTAAGTCAGGGAGTTTGTTTTTTTCTTTGATTTCTTGTGAAACATCAGAAATTTGAACGCCGAGATAACCGCGTTGGACAATACCGAAATCGATGAGGTCACGCATGACTTTATCTACCAAGTTTACAGGAACCGCAAAAGAATAACCTGCATAAGAACCTGTCTGGGAGGCAATTGCTGTATTGATGCCGATCAGTTCTCCGCGTGTATTGACGAGCGCACCTCCGCTGTTGCCCGGATTGACGGCAGCATCGGTTTGAATAAACGACTCGATTGGCACCACATCTTTGGAATTGCGCTCGGAAAGCAAATTGATATTGCGGGCCTTGGCAGATACAATGCCTGCGGTAACGGTAGAGGTGAGGTTGAACGGGTTGCCAACTGCCAATACCCATTCGCCGATTTTGAGGTCGTCGGAGTTCCCAATTGGAATAGCGGGGAAGTTGCTGCCTTCAATTTTGAGTACGGCAATATCTGTTGAAGGGTCGGCACCTACCACTTTGGCGGCATATTTAGAATTATCGTTGAGGATGACTTCGATTTCGCTGGCATTTTCGATGACGTGGTTGTTGGTCACGATGTAGCCTTGCGAGGAGACAATAACCCCAGAGCCTGCTCCGGCGCCATATTGCTTGAATTCGCGTCCACCTGCACCGGGGCCGTAGAAAAATTCTTGGAAGGGATCGCGTTGAAAGGTGGTTTGAACGACTTTAGTGGTAATGTGCACAACGGAATGAACGGTGCTTTCTGCTGCTGTTGTAAAATCTAGACCTTGTGGAACACCTTGATAATCAACTTGCTGGATCTGCGCGCGTCGGTTACCGTCGATAACTTGATCAGAGAGTCGGCTACTGTTATGTTGAATGATGACGTATGTAGCCAATGGAAGGGTACCGCCAAGAATACCCAAGCCGAATAATTTGAGTGTACTGGTGAGTGTCATGCTGTCAGTTTTTAATGTTTGCTTGCTTAAACGCAAAGAGCGTTCCAAAAATTGCCTAAAAAATGTTAAATTTTGTTAAGAAATTGTAAGGAATATTGAACTATTTTTGTTCAACTACAATGACGCTACATTTCGATAAATACCAAGGTACCGGCAACGACTTCATCATGCTCGATAACACGAACGGGCAGCATGACAATTTGTCAATATCTCAGCTTCAAAAATTATGTCAGCGAAAATTTGGAATTGGTGCTGATGGGCTTATTCTGCTGCAAAAACACCCTGAACTCGATTTTGAAATGATATATTTCAATGCCGATGGATCTCAGTCTTTTTGTGGTAACGGTGCGCGCTGCGCTGTGGCTTATGCAGGTCAATTAGGACTTTTAAATAATGCTCATACACGCTTTTTAGCAATTGACGGCATCCATGAAGCTTGGCTTTGTCAACATGAAGTCAGACTCAAGATGTCTGAGGTAGAACCTATCCAAAAATTGGAAAACGCCTATGTAGTCCATACCGGATCTCCTCATTATATTCTCCTCGACGACAACCATACCCATGAACACGTGCTAGAGATTGGACGCAGCATTCGTTACAATGATTTATTTCGATTGGAAGGTATAAATGTCAATTTAATGGAATTTCAAGAAAAGGGAATAAAGGTGGCAACCTATGAACGCGGGGTTGAAGACGAGACCCTATCTTGTGGGACGGGCGTTACAGCAGCTTCTTTGGTCTATGCGCACCTTCACCAAATACGAGAAGGAAAAGTTCAAGTTCAAACGAAAGGTGGTTCATTAATGGTGGAGTGGCAAATGCGCCCAGACCAATCATTTACCGCTGTATATTTAACTGGGCCTACGGAGCACGTTTATAACGGAATATATGAGTTTAAAGGGTAGTTTGGTTTCTTTGCGCGCTGTCGAAAAAGACGATGCGAGCACCATTTTTATGTGGGAAAATAACCCTGCCAACTGGAAAGTTTCCAACACAGAAGTGCCTTTTTCTTTGTACGATATCCATCAACTCATCGAACAACAGTCCGACATCCGCAAATCAGGTCAAATGCGTTTAGTCATTGAAACGCTATCTGAAAGCCGACCAATAGGCGTCATCGATCTCTACGACCTGAATTTCAAGCATGGCTATGCTGCTGTGGGCATTTTAATTGCCTCCGATACCGATAAAGGTAAGGGCTATGCTCAAGATGCGCTACAATTATTTATTACGTATTGTACTGAGATCCTTGAATTGCGCAATTTATATTGTCAAATTCACAATGACAACTTAGCTAGTATTTCTTTGTTTGAAAAAGCAGGTTTTGCGCATGCGGGTACGCGCAAAAATTGGTTGCGCTTTAAAAATGAATATTTCGACGAACTCACTTATCAATTATGTCTAAAAAGCAAAAGTTAATTTTAATTATAGGTCTTGTTTTTATTGGGGTAACGCTTTTGGTTTTACCCAAACTAAAATACGTTTACGCGGCTTTTCAAAAGTCAAGAAATAACGCTGAAGTGACTATTTTCCTTTCAAATCGCGATAGCGATTTGAACATCAAATACATATCTCAATTGTTATTTGACAAAGGAATTATTTCATCTAAGGAACAATTTGAATTGGTCGGCACTGAAAAACAAATGAATGGCCGTAATATAGCGCCCGGAAAATATGTCATTGCTCCGGCAACCGCCTATCGTCATATTTGGAATGGATTCAAGCTCAACAGTAATGGCAATGGCAACGCCGAGCAAACGGTCCAGGTGAGTTTTGAAAATTGTCGAACGCTTCAAGATTTGGCGGGCAAATTACAAAAGCAACTCGACTTGGATAGCGCAGGCTTCATGGCACACCTTCAAGACGGCCAAACACTGACGCGTTTAGGCTTCTCGCTCGAACAGCTTCCGGCTTTATTTATTCCAAATACCTACGAACTCTATTGGGATCAAACGCCAGCTGCTTTTGTCAATCGCATGGCCCAAGAATTCAAGAATTTTTGGACACCCGCGCGCAAAGCCAGTCTTCAAAAAGTGGGCCTGAAAACGCCAAGCGAGGCCGTAACCTTGGCCAGTATTGTTTATTCCGAGCAATCTAAACGTTCAGAGGAATGGCCAATTATTGCGGGCTTGTATCTCAACCGCATCAGGCAAGGAATCAAATTACAGTCTGACCCCACTTTTAAATTCTGTTGGGGAGACCAACTCAAAGGCGTTCAGCGCTTATTGGCAGTGCACCGCGACATCAACTGCCCCTACAATACCTACAAAATTCAAGGATTGCCGCCAGGCCCCATCTATTTACCACCGGTTGGGGTGGTAGAGGCGGTTCTTAATCCGGATCAAAATAATTATATTTTTATGTGTGCCAAGCCAGATTATTCCGGCACACACAATTTTACTGCATCTGGTGCCGAACATGCACAAAATGCCAAGGCTTTCCAAAATTGGCTGGCGGCTGAACTTCGCAATCGTTAATTCATGAAAAGAAGACAATTTATACGTTTTGGTGCAGCTGTAGGCGCGCTAAGCCTGGTAGAAACAACAAAAGCGGGTCAAATATTGGCACAAGGCGCTCAAGGTTCGGCCAAAGGCCCTATCGTGCTCTCGACCTGGAACCACGGTTTGGCTGCCAACGAAGGCGCTTGGGCGGTTTTGCAGAAAGGCGGCTCTGCGTTGGATGCCGTCGAAAAAGGCGTCATGGTTACAGAAGCAGACCTCAGTAACCGCAGTGTTGGCATCGGAGGCCGCCCAGACCGCGACGGCCACGTCACCCTTGACGCTTGTATCATGAGCGGCGATGCGCGTTGTGGCTCGGTCGCATTTTTGGAGGGCATCGCGCATCCGATCAGTGTGGCGCGCGCCGTTATGGAGCGTACGCAGCACGTCATGCTCGTTGGCGACGGCGCGCGCCAATTTGCCCTTGCGCAGGGTTTTGCAACAGCCAAAATGCCCATCGACGAAGTCAAGAAAGACTACGAAAAATGGCGTAAAGAAAACAAAGACTTATTCAAGAAGCCCGAAATCAACCACGAAAACCACGATACCATCGGCATGATCGCCATGGACGCGCAAGGGCAGCTTGCGGGTGCTTGCACCACTAGTGGCTGGGCCTACAAAATGCATGGTCGTGTTGGCGATTCGCCGATTATTGGCGCAGGTTTATTTGTCGACGACGAAGTAGGGGCAGCCACCGCCACAGGTTTGGGCGAAGCCATTGTTCGCGTAGCGGGCAGCCATACAGTTGTGGAGCTCATGCGCCAAGGTTACACTCCTTTTGATGCCTGCAAAGAAGCATGCATGCGCATCATTCGCAAACACAAAGACCTTACCGGTTTGCAGTGTGGTTTTATTGCCCTCGATAAAAACGGCAACTACGGTGCCTATTCTATTTACGCAGGCTTCAATTTTGCCTTGCGCAACGCAGAAGGCGAGGCGCTTGTCGATGCCAAATTCGACCGCAATTGGTGATGCGTAGCTTCGTTCTCTTTTTATTTTTGTCCATTGTGAGTCATTTCAGTTCTCAGGTTTTCCTCAATTGGGAAGTTTATCATCCCGTCAAAAAATCATGGCTACCTTTTGGCAAAAATGGAAGTGTTCAAGAATGGCTTTGGCACAATGGTGAACTTCCCGATCCATTTTTCGGTGAAAACGAAGCCAAATACCAGTGGATAGAAGACTACGAATGGCATTTTCGCTCCAAGTTTTTCTTAAACGAAAACTTTTTCAATGCAAAGACACTCACCTTAGACATTCCAAACCTCGATACCTATGCCCAAATCTTCTTGAATGGGAAACTGCTGGCAAGCACTGATAATTTCTTTATTCACCATCAAATTCTCCTAGAGGTCAAAGATTTAAATTGTGGCTACAATACGATAGAAATAAAGATTGAATCCCCAATCAATTACCACGATAAATCAGATCAGTACACAGCCTTTACTTACCCAGCGCCCAACGATGTAGGCGCTAAAAAAGTGGCTTCCTTGACGCGTAAACCGCAATATCAATTTGGCTGGGACTGGGCGCCGCGTCTCAATACCATCGGCTTTGCGTATCCAATTTCAATCAATGTACTTCCGGATATTCAAGTGGAGCATATTGTGGTAAATACAATATCCTTAAACCAGAATGGCTCTGCACAAATACAACTCAAAGGACGAATTTCAACACAACAAAAAGCGATTTCGGTTAGAAGTAAACTTTTGAATAATGTTCAAATTGGCCCAGCTAAAGATGCAACGCATTCTTCCTATGTCGCTTCTGATTCATCATTGTATCACTTGGAGTTGGATCAAAACTACACCTTGCCTAATGCCCAACTTTGGTGGCCGGCAGGGCAGGGCGCTCAGCATTTGTATCAAGATACCTTGCGATTTTATGACGCCAATGGTAAGCTCCTTTTGGAACACCCATATTCCTTTGGTATTCGAAAAACAGAATTGCTGCAAGAAAAAGATGAGTGGGGAACTTCTTTTGTTTTTCAAATCAATGGCAGCAAGGTTTTTGCCAAAGGAGCCAATGTGATACCTCCCGGTATGTTTGCAGGTCCTGCGCTAGACAGCGCTTATGTGGCTTTGGTACCGCAAATGCAAGCCGCTAATTTCAATATGGTGCGCATTTGGGGCGGCGGCATGTATGCGCCCGACGTATTTATGGAGGCTTGTGACCGCGCTGGAATAATGGTTTGGCACGATTTCATGTTTGCGTGTGCGATGTATCCTGGCGACAAACCTTTCATTGATTTAGTAACCAAAGAAATCGAGCAGCAGATTCCGCGCTTGGCAGCGCATCCTTCCCTTGTTTATTTTAATGGCAACAATGAAGTGGATGTCGCATGGCATAATTGGGGTTTTCAAGTACAGTACCGTTTATTTGAAAAGGAGCAACAAGAAATCGAAACGGCTTATCAAAAAATATTTCGTGAATTACTTCCTACGCAAGTAACTTCTTTTACATCGAACAGTATTCCCTATGTTCATACCTCTCCGCTCAGCAATTGGGGGCAAGATGACTTTTTTAATCACGGCACCATGCATTATTGGGGCGTATGGCATGGCAAAGACCCGCTCCACGATTTCGCCAACAAAATAGGTCGTTTCAATGCCGAGTACGGATTTCAGAGTTTTCCAGAGCCCAGCACGATCAACCGTTTTGCATTGCCGTCGCAACATAGCCTGCATTCCTCTGTCATGAAAAACCATCAGAAGTCTTATGTGGGTAATGGCATGATCGAAAAACACGCCAAAATCTATTACGGAAAGGCTAAAGATTTTCAAACCTTCACCTATTATTCTCAGCTCACCCAGCGCAAAGCGGTCAGTATTGCCATCGCAGGTCATAGAGCCGATGCGCCGCGCTGTATGGGCACCATCTATTGGCAACTCAACGATTGCTGGCCGGCACCAACTTGGTCTAGCCTCGACGACCACAACAATTGGAAAGCACTGCACTATGCGGTCAGAGAAGATTACCGCTCTATCGCTGTACTTGAACAAATCAAAGACGACACCCATTATCTTGTGCTGACCAGCGATTTACCTGAAGATACTTTGGTTACAGTCCAGCTAGATTTTTACGACCTGAATGGTAAACTCTTGACTACCCAAAGAAGAACATATCCGCTTCAACAGAATAAAGTACAGGTGCTTACCGCGCTTTCTGAAGAAAAAGAAGGATTCATTAAAGTAACGCTCGATGAGCAATACGAACGACTATTTACCTTTGTAGAGAAAAGAAAAGCGCCTGCGCCAAAAATCAGTTTTCAGATTCAAGAAGTTGATCTATTTGCTAAAAAGGGTATCTTACGCATTGATAACACAGAACCTTTGGTCGATTTTTGGGTCTTCTCCGAGCAACAAGGCTTGCATTTCAAAGAGAATTTTAAAACCCTTTTACCCGGAAAGCATACTTTAGAATTCACTTATCAAGATCACTTACCAACTACAGAAGAACTGCGTTATTTATTGCGTTGAGACCTACAGCGGTCCGAACAATACTTGACTTCTTCCCAGTTTTTTTCCCATTTTTTGCGCCAAATGTACGGACGCCCGCAAGTAAGGCAAACTTTGGATGGTAAATCTTGTTTTTTAACACCTTTCATGTGTAAAAAACAAAATAATCCTGTAGTTGTTTATTTAGCATGAAAAGCAGTACCCTCTCCGAACAAGACATCGATCGCATCATCGAAATGGCCTGGGAGGACCGCACGCCGTTTGACGCTATTTTATTGCAGTTTGGTCTCAAAGAGGCGCAAGTGATTGCCTTAATGCGCAGAGAAATGAAGCCAAGTTCCTGGCGCATGTGGCGTGCACGTGTGCAAGGAAGAGCAACCAAGCACAGTGCGCTGCGTGGTTTTGAGGTGGGTCGCCACAAATGCAATCTACAACGCCAAATTACGGGTAACAAGATTTCCAAGCGCTAATCGCTCATGTTTGCGTACTTTTGCGGGTTTTTTATGGAAAAATTACCGCATTTTGCTCTATTTGTTATGAAACCTCATCTAATAAAATTTCGTGATTCGAAAGTTTATCTTTCCTTATTTTTTCTCCTTTTTTCTTCCTCATTTTTTGCACAAGATCCGCACATAGGCAGTCCCAGCATACGCATTGATTCTGTTTTGGCAAAAATCCCGTCAAGGGTAATGACAGTGCATCAAATTGAACTCTTGGCCGGCCGAAATGGCGGCAATTATGCGACGCGCATGCAAAGCGTCGAAAAGTTAAATGCTGCCAACCTGAACCTCATTCCGGCGCGCAGCATTGCCGATGCTTTGTCTTTTTCTGCAGGAGTAGATGTGCGCCAACGGGGTTTGAGCGGTACGCAGGCCGATATCGGCATCCGGGGCGGTAATTTTGAACAAAGCCTTATACTTATCAATGGTTTCAAAATGACAGATCCGCAAACGGGCCACCATGCAGCCAATTTGCCCATTCCACTGATCGCTGTTTCAGAAATACAAGTTTTCAAAAGCCCAACAGTACTGCAATTTGGCCAAAGTGCTTTAACTGGTGCAGTGCACATTGGTGCGTATACCCAAGATGCTTTTGAGGTCAAAACAACGGCCTACGGGGGTAGTTTCAATAGTTTTGGTGCACAGGCTTTGGTGCGTATGAAAATCAAAAACTACCAACAACTGTTGGCGGTGGCAAGAGATCAGTCGGCGGGGCATTGGTACAACTCCGATTTCAAGAATCACCAAATTTTTTATACGGGCACCCATGCGTTTGGTTTAAATCAACGCCACCGGCTTGCTTATATAGCAGCCTATACCGACCGAAATTTTGGTGCTAACGGCTTTTATACCAATAAATTCCCTGATCAGTGGGAGCACACCTCAATGGCCATGGCAGGTGCCAAACACAACTTTCATTGGTACAAGCCAAGAGAAGTCGGCTCAACATGGTATCATTTCAAACAACAGATCTTGCTGCGCAGCCATGCAGATGAATTCAGATTGAAACGAAATGACCCGGCATTTTACACCAACACACATGTCTCTAATGTATTGAGTTATGAGTCTCAACTCGACATAACTTTGCGTCGTCAGCAACTCCAATTGGGTGTCGAACAGCGCTTTGAATTCCTCAACAGCAGCAATTTGGGTCAGCGCGAGCGTCAGTACCAAAGTGCTTTTTTACAAGCGAAAGGCTTACTAGGTACTTTCAACTACGCCGCAGGTTTATTGCTTTTTACCTACGACTGGCAGCATCCGCAGCTCATGCCAAGTTTACAATTCGGCAGGGCACTTTCCTATAAGTACTACGTATTTGCGAACTACAGCCGTGGCAACCGCGTGCCGAGTTGGACAGAAATGTACTATTCAGATCCGTCGAATGTGGGCAATCCAAATTTGCAACCTGAGTATTCTCATTCAGCAGAACTTGGTTTTCGCTACAATCCCAATCAGTACAATAGCAAATGGTATTTTATGAAAGCAGAAGCCGCACTGTTCTATCGCCAACACACCAATATGATCGATTGGGTTAGAGCAAGTTCTTTGATTTCACCGAATCCAAATCCTTGGATGCCTGTGAATATTGCCAATGTAGCCTTTGCAGGTGCAGAAGCGAGTTATCAATTTAACGTCAAAAAAAGTGGAACGTGGGGCCTCAATAAATTCAATTTGAATTATACGTATATCACGGCCCAGCACAATTTTACGAGTGAACAAGAATCGAGGTACGCCATTACGAGCATGCGCCATCAGTTCAATGCCCAAGTGCAAATGGATTTAAGTGAAATTGCGCAACTTAATTTGACTTATCGTTTGGTGCAACGTATTGAACAACCGCTATATCAGGTGTTAGATGCCAAATTATTGCTGCCGGTATGGAGGCGTTTTTCGTTTTTTGTAGAAGCCAACAACCTCACCAATACACAATATGTGGAGGCGGGGTTTGTACAAATGCCTGGGCGTTGGTTTAAATTAGGGGTGAGTTTTCAGCACAAAGCCGTAGAAAACCCACAGCCTTAAATGGTGTAGCCTACTTTTTGACGAGCGCGTTTGAGTACCTCTTGCGCCACAGCTTTTGCTTTTTGAGCGCCTATGGCTAGTGCAACGTCAATTTCAGTTGGGTTGGCCATAAGGTGCTCGAATTTAGCACGTTCGGTAGCAAATTTTTCTAATATGAGTTCGAAAAGCGCTTGCTTTGCATGCCCATAGCCGTAGTTGCCACCTGCGTAATTGGCCCGCATTTGAGCCGTTTGTTCAGACGAGGCAAGTAATTGATAAAGCGCAAAAGTGTGGCAAGTATCGGGGTTTTTGGGTTCTTCGAGCGGTGTGCTGTCAGATACAATAGACATGATTTGTTTGCGCAGCTGCTTCTCAGGTAAGAAAATATCAATATAGTTGTTGCGGGACTTGCTCATTTTTTCACCGTCGGTACCGGGTATCAGCATGGTGTCGGCCTGAATTTGTTCTTCGGGTAAAACAAATGTTTCACCAAATGCGAGGTTGAAGCGGTTGGCTACATCTCTTGCCATCTCGATGTGTTGTTTTTGGTCCTTGCCTACAGGTACGATTTCTGCGTCGTAAAGCAAGATATCGGCAGCCATTAAAATAGGGTAGGTAAACAAGCCACCATTGACGTCGTCTAGGCGGTCAGCTTTGTCTTTAAAAGAATGCGCCAGCGTGAGTCTTTGATAAGGATACTGGCAAAGCAAATACCATGTAAGTTCAGTGACTTCAGGGATGTCAGACTGGCGGTAAAATACAGTTTGCTCTGGGTCTAGTCCAAAGGCTAACCATGCGGCCGCAGTGGCATAGGTGTTTTGTTTGAGTGTAGCCCCGTCTTTGATTTGCGTGAGGCTGTGCATGTCGGCAATAAACAAAAAGGACTCATTGGTTGGATCTTGCGCCAAGCGAATTGCAGGTAAAATGGCACCTAATATGTTGCCAAGATGAGGTGTGCCTGTGCTTTGTATTCCGGTTAAAATGCGCGCCATTCGATGATTTTTGTTCAAAATTAGTCATTTTGAAGCGTTTTTGAAGCGCAAATCCTGCGGCGTTATTGTTAACTTTACACTATGCAAAAAATCAGTGGCATTTTTGGATTGCTCTACAAGCTATACATAGCTATTGTATTTTTCGTTTTTGCGCTTCTTTTTTATCCTTTTTTCTTGTTTTTGCAACTCAAGCAAGCCTGGCGCAAGCTTGGCTTTAAGATTTTTATTGTCTGGAGCTGGATGATCCGCATCTTTTGTTTTTATCCGGTTCGCTTTCGCCTCAAATCTCCGCTGCCTAAAGGTCCGTTTATTATAGTTTCAAATCACAGCTCTTACCTTGATATCTTTCTTTTACATTCCATATTGCCACAACATCCGTTTGCGTTTTTAGGGAAAGCCGAAATTCTCAAATACCCCATCGTTAGGACCTACTTCAAGGCGCTCAACATTCCAGTTTACCGCAAAGACAAATCAAAGGCGGGTCAGGCTTTAGTTCAGGCTCAAAAAGCCATGCAAGAGGGCTGGTCCATTGTTATTTTTCCAGAGGGGACCATTCCAGAAGAAAACATTCCGCAAATGTTGCCATTCAAAAATGGGGCATTTCGCTTGGCCAAAAACCTCAATGTTCCCATTTTGCCACTCACCTTTACCCAAAATTTTCATTTGTTCTCAGATCCAACCCAGTTACTAGGTCCAGCGCACCCCGGAATAGTTGAGGTCTTCATACATCCTTTCATTTCCACTGAAGAAGTGGCTGCCTCTACAGCCGAAGAACTCAGCAATAAGTGTTTTGAACTCATCGAACAACCCTTGCGTGCAGCGCACCCCCAACTCTTCAAAAATTTGTAATTTTACGACATGGAAATCAACGAAGCACTCATCGATCACCTCGCTCACCTCTCTAAACTTTCGTTTGAAGGTGCCCAAAAAGATGCCATTCGCCAAGATCTAGAGCGCATGATCGCCTTTGTCGATAAATTATCTGAACTCGACACCACCGGCGTTGAGCCCCTCATTTTTATGTCTGAAGAAGTGAACAGACTCCGCGAGGACATTGTTCACCAAGATATTACGCATGAAGAGGCGCTGCGCAACGCGCCCAAAAAAGACTCCGATTACTTCAGAATCCCAAAAGTCCTAGACAAATAATCTTGAGAGTCAGCGGTTTCACCTTTATCCGCAATGCCATTCTACTCGATTACCCGATAGTCGCTTCCATTCAATCAATATTGCCACTATGTGATGAAGTAGTGGTAGCTGTTGGTAACTCTGACGACGACACTTTGGCACTGATCCAAAACATCGATCCAAAAGTCAAAATCATTCAGACCACCTGGGACGACTCCCTGCGTCAAAATGGCCGCGTACTCGCGGTAGAAACCGACAAAGCGCTTGCTGCCATAGATCCACTCGCAGACTGGGCAATTTACATTCAAGGCGACGAAGTGTTGCACCAAGACGACCATCCGGCTATATTACAAGCCATGCAAACTTATGCCCAAGACAAAGACGTCGACGGTTTACTCTTCGATTACCTACACTTTTATGGTTCGTACGATTTTATAGGTGTGTCCAATAATTGGTACAAAAAGGAAATCCGTGTTATTAAGCCAAGCAGAGGTATTTACTCATTTCGAGACGCCCAAGGCTTTCGAAAAGCACCGGATCAAAAATTAAAAGTAGCACCGAGCGGTGCACGTGTCTTTCATTACGGTTGGGTCAAAGATCCGGCGGCTATGCAACGCAAACAAGAAAGTTTTCATAGACTCTGGCACGACGACGCTTGGTTAGAAAAAAACATCAAGGTAGCTGAGCACTTTGATTACGAAGATCACATCCACGAACTAGGGCGTTTTGAAGGCACACATCCACAATGGATTGCTGGGCGTATTGCTGCGCGCAATTGGGTATTCCAAACCGATATAAGCAGAAGCAAGCGCACCCTGAAAAACCGCATCAAAAACCTACTCAAGCGCATTGGCATCGATACCAATTATGCCAACTATACGTTAATTCGTTGAATCCTGCAGTATTTACTGCGCCAATCTGAATTTGCAATACTTAATGATATGGCCTCTTTTGCTGAAAAATTCTTCATAGTACGTTTTGATATGAAAAATCTCTTTGGTCTGGGCGTCAAGGTCAGCAGGTAAGTTGGCGTACAAATCAGGATAACATTCCAGCATTTGATGGCCGTGCTCTTGAATTTGCTCTAAAGTGTAATCAAAGAGCACATCTGAATCGGTTTTCATGTGTATGATACCACCTGGCTTTAGGATTTTTTTGTAGCGCGCTGTAAAAATCGGGGAAGAAAGCCGCTTGCGGGCTTTTTGAGGTTGCGGATCTGAGAAAGTAAGCCAGATTTCGTCGACTTCACCTTCTGCAAAATAATCGAGAATAAAATCGATGCGCGTACGCAAAAAAGCCACATTCGTCAAATTGGTTTCGAGTGCCTCTTTGGCACCAATATAAATGCGGTTGCCTTTGAGGTCGACGCCAATGAAATTTTTATCAGGAAAATGTCTTCCCATGCCAACTGCATATTCGCCTTTTCCGCAGCCCAACTCTAAAATAATTGGGTTGTTGTTTTTGAATACAGAAGTGTTCCAATTTCCTTTTGGCGCAAATGGTTCTCCCATTACTGGCTCGAATACATTTGCAAATGTTTTAATGGCGGCAAAGCGCTTTAACTTATCTTTTCCCACGGCGCAAAGTTAAGAGAATCCTCGTAATTTTGCGGCATGCATTTCGTTGAGCCGTTTTACAACTGGCGCGGTTATTATATCGCCTCCGAAGATCCTCATTCGCCATTTTATGGCCGCGAGTACAGCGAATTTGCCTTTAGCAACCACGTTTATAATTTTTACATTCATCCGCAGTGGGATGAATTTGGCTCTCCGACACTTTTTTTGAAAGTCATCTACGCTGACTACGACGAACGCTTTGCCATCATTGAACTCATCGGCGAATGGAACGACGCCATTGAGAACGACATCATGATTTTAAAACGAGATGTCATTGATGTCTTGATCGAAAATGGCATCAATGCGTTCATTTTGATCGGCGAAAACGTGCTCAATTTTCATCATTCCGACGACTGTTATTACGAAGAATGGTTTGATGACGTCGAAGACGGCTGGATTGCTATGGTGAATTTCCACGACCACGTAGTCAGGGAATTCGAACAAGTCGGTATTGACCACTATTTTGTCATGGGCGGCGAACTCGAAGACATCGAGTGGCGCACCTACCAACCCCAGCATTTTTATCAGAAAGTAGCAGGCTTGGTTCAGAA